>CAZPCC010000339.1:0-18319 GCA_964584905.1 uncultured Gemmatimonadaceae bacterium
CGCGCTCGATTGCTGTCGCGCCTCTCGCACCGGGTCGATACCGACGGAGCCGTGCGCGTAGTGGCAAGCGCGACACGGAGCCAGCGCCGCAACCGCGATGAGGCCGAAGAGCGCTTGGTGGAGCTAGTGAAGCGTGCGCTGGCTACGCCCCGTAAACGTATCCCAACCCGGGTCTCACGCGCCGCCAAAGAAGCGCGCCTCACAGCAAAACGCCGCCGCGGTGAAAGGAAGAGAGCGCGGCGTCCGCTGGAGGATGAATAGAATCAGGAATCAGGAATCAGGAATCAGGAATTGGGAATTGGGAATTAGGAACTGGGAATAGGAATAGGAATTGGGAACCCTAGTTCCTACTTCCCATTTCCTATTTCCTACGGTGGCATATCTTGTCATCCGCAAGCCGGTAAACGTTTTCCCGGATCAGCCATGGCCGTGAGCGACAAGCCGATTGTCGGCGTCATTATGGGCAGCAAGAGTGATCACGACGTGCTCGCAGCGGCATGCGACGTACTTGATGAGCTTGGCGTTTCTTACGAAAAGCGGATCGTGTCCGCGCATCGCACGCCACAATGGATGGCTCAGTACGCCAGCGAGGCAGAGACGCGCGGAATCGAAGTCATCATCGCAGGAGCGGGCGGGGCTGCCCATTTGCCAGGCATGATAGCGGCGCACACGGTGCTTCCAGTGCTCGGCGTTCCCGTGCCATCGACCGCGCTCAACGGGCTCGACTCACTACTGTCGATCGTACAAATGCCCAAGGGGGTCCCCGTGGGTACGCTGGCAATCGGCAAGCCGGGAGCGGCGAACGCAGGGCTACTTGCGGCATCTATCGCCGCTGCCTCCCGCCCCGATCTTCGAGAGCGGCTGCGCGCCTGGCGCTCAGCGCGCACCGAGGAGGTCCTGGGTCAGGAGCTGCCGTGAGCCGGATCGTCCAGCCGGGTTCCACGATAGGCATATTTGGAGGAGGACAGCTGGGCCGGATGACCGCGATGGCCGCGCGCTCACTCGGCTACCACATTCGCGTCCTGGATCCAGAGCCGGATTGCGCCGCGCGTCCGGTTGCCGATGCCGTCGTAACCGCGGACTTCGATGATCCGCTCGGTGCCGCCGAGCTGGCCGGCGCCAGCGATGTGGTCACCCTTGAAATCGAGAAGATCGCACCCGCCAGCCTGCGCGCCGCGGCGCTATACGCTCCGGTCAGGCCAGGCACACACGTCATTGAGATCGTTCAGGATCGCGGACATCAGAAGCGTTGGCTCGCCGAGAATGGCTTTCCGATGGGAGCATACCGGGATGTGGAAAGCCCCAGCCAACTCGCTGCCGCGGTAGCTGAGCTGGGCGGCGCGGTATTCGTGAAATCGTGCAGTGGCGGATATGACGGCCGCGGTCAGGTGCTATTGACATTGCCTGACGATGCGGCTGCCGCGTGGCGGACCATTGGCGGCGGAGCGGCGGTCGCCGAACGGGCGCTCGACCTCGCGTTGGAGCTTTCCGTTATGGTGGCCCGGGCGCCGAATGGCGAGATGTCAGTTTTTCCACCCGCCGTCAATTATCACGAGGACCGCATCCTGGTATGGTCAGTCCTTCCGGGCGACCTGCCGCCCGACATAGTCAGCCAGGCGACCGAACTCGCGCGCGGCATCGCCGAGGAGATCGTGCTAGAGGGGTTGATGGCGGTGGAGTTGTTCCTGCTAGGCGATGGTACGCTTCTCGTCAACGAGCTCGCGCCGCGCCCGCACAACTCCTTCCACGCGACGGAGCGGGCGTGCGTGACCAGCCAGTTCGAGCAGCATGTCCGATCGGTGTGCGGGCTTCCGCTCGGCTCGACAGACATCGTGACTCCGGCCGCCATAGTGAATCTGCTAGGCGATCTCTGGGCCGATGGTCCGCCGCTCTTCGAGCGCGCTCTGCGTCTTCCTGGCGTGCGGCTTCATCTCTACGGCAAGAAGGGCGCGCGTCCCGGGCGCAAAATGGGTCACCTATCGGCCATCGGCCCCACGGCGAAGATTGCCGTCGCGCGCGCGCAGGAGGCGATGGCATTGCTCCACGCACCTGCACATTCCGCCGCCTGACGCGACGAGCGGCCGGAAGCGAACGGCCCGGCACGCTTGACGCACGCCGGGCCGTTCGCATTGTACTGCCGCGCTACTTCGCCGAAACACGCTCCATTACGCTCGTGGAGGTCTGCGTGATCGGGATCGTGACGTTCATCGCAACCACGGAGACGTTGATCAGGGAGCTGTTCTCCATCTGACCGCCAAGGAGGCCGCCCTTTGCGCTCACGTACAGCTTGCCGGTCACCGAGCCAGTTCCATCGAGCGTGAGCTCGTTTCCGTTCTGCTCGCCCTCACCCGTCAGCGTCACCGTACCGATTCGCTCGAGAATTATGGCCTTCTCGCCGCCGATCGTCGTGTCACCGGCGACCGTCGAGGTCATCACCGCTTGCTGCTGGATCGTGAGACCCTGCGCATCGAAGCTGTCGGAGACGGTGTCGACCACGCTGGCGCCGCGAGTCGATTTGTCCGGGAGACGAACGAAGAACTGACGCACGTTACGGAAGTCGCTCTCCGCGGTCGTCGAGTCAGTGGGCGCCACGAAGCTGAGCACCTTGCCGCGAGACGACACGGTTCCGGTAACCGTCTTGCCCACCATCTTGGCCAACGCCGCCTGCATTTCGGGCGCATCGGTCTCGCTCGAGTCCACCGTGATCGCAAACCCAAGTGTGTCCTGCGATTTGCGATCCAGCTTGACCGTGAGCAGCTGCGATGCCTTGCGATCCGTCTCCTGGATTTGACCCATCATATCCTGCTTCTGATGGAGTGCCGTGTTCATCCGATACGTGAAGGTGCCGGGACCATATGAAAGGTCCTGAGCCTGCACCGCTCCGGCAAGCGCAACGAGCATGCTTGCGACGACTGTGAGCTTGAGCTGCATGAATTCCTCATTTCGTTAGTGTCACCGCTCTCCGAGCGGTCTCGAAATCTAGCAAAATCGACCCGGAACCGCGCACCGCCGCTGAGCTGCGATTCAGGCTTCCGGCAGATACTGGCGCCAACTCTCAATACCCCGATCGCCGCTGATTATTCCAATTGCCGAGCGCTTGCGATTACGGCGAATAAAAGTCCCGTCGTCGGCTTCGGGATACGCTCCTGTGATGCTACTCACATTCCCATCGGAGCCTCGACAGCTGGAAGCTCGACGACTCGTCCACCGGACGATCGTGCATAACCAGTCGTCGGTGCGATCCCGGCGCGGTGAAACGGATAGGATAGTGCCGCCCGGCAGCCTGAACGAGGCTGGGGTGAGCCCCTGCAGGGTGGCGCGAACAAGAGGCCCGGATATCTTAGCTTAGCCCTCCACGCCCCCTCCCCACGTATTCGAGGTCACGTGCCGCCAACTGAACTTCGCCCCCGTAGCGCCACGGAGATCATCGATGCCGCGTTCCAGATCCTGAAGAATCAGTACGGCACCTTCGTGGTACTCGCCGCACTGGCATATCTCCCCTATATCGCCATCATGCTGGTGATCGGCGCCACCACGGGCGGCTCCTCCATGGATGACATGAACGAGGCGGCGCTCGGCGCGGGGCTGCTGGCCCTTCCGGTGGCCCTTATCTGGTTCCCGATTGCCGAGACGGCGGTGCTGGTTGGTGCCTCCGACGCCCTCTTGGGCAAGCAGGTCGACGCGGCCGCCGCGCTTCGAGTCGTATTGTCGCGATTCGGGAGTGTGCTTGGCGCGGCGATTCTCAAGGGACTCCTCGTGCTCATCGGGATGGCATTCTTCGTCGTACCAGGCGTGATCGTCTGGCTGGGACTGTTCGCAACTCCTGCAGTGGTGGTATACGAACGTCTGGGCGCTACCGAGTCGATCGGCCGGTCCTGGAATCTCGCCAAGGGAATGAAAGGAAAGGTGCTTGGCGTCATGCTCCTGGTATACTTGATGATACTCGCGGTTCAGCTGGCCGTCTCCGTCATAGCCGCGGCAGTGGGGGCAAATGAGCTCACTGGCAGCATTGCAGCATCGGTACTGGTGATCTTCATCTATCCTCTGATCGGAATCGCGACCGCGCTGCTGTACTACGACGCCCGCATCCGCAAGGAAGGTTTCGACTTGCAGGTGATCGCCGGCGAGCTGACAGGTGCAACTCCCGACGAGGCTTACCCGGGCATGCGTTGACCCCAAGCGGACAAATCTCCGATTCCGCGATACGCGACACGCTCACAGCTGTATTTGCCGGCCCGGATTTTACCAGCGTGGCGCGCGAAACGGCGTTCTCGCGCATCATCCACTGGATAGGCGAACTGCTGCGCGAGCTGCAACGGCTCACCGGCGGATCGCGGCTGCTCTACTACACCGTGCTGTTTGCTGCGGTGCTGATGGTGGCTGGAATCATTGCTCGAACTGTGTACGTAGCGTATGCCGGAGCGGCGTTCGGTGGCGGTCGCGGTCGTATGTTCACCGGCGCGGCGCGTCGCGGAGAGGATGACCCATGGGCGACGGCACAGCGCCTGGCCGCGGAGGGCGATTATACGGCGGCAGCCCACGCCCTGTATGGCGCAGTACTTCTCAATGCTTCGCGCGAGGGACTCGTAAGGCTCCACGACGCCAAGACGATAGGAGATTACCTTCGGGAGATGCGCGCCCGGGCGTCAGCGAAGCTCCTTCAGACCTTTCGCGAATTCACCCGTGGTTACGAGCATGTGGTATACGGCTTGGGTGAATGCGACAGGGCACGCTATGAGCGCCTGTACGGGCTGGCGAGCCAGATCGTGAGCGATGTCTAGACTGGTCCGCTGGCTGCTGACCCCGTGGTTCGTGCTCGGCTTGTTGCTGGCCGTCATCGTCGTAGCGGTCATGTTCACGCCGGTGCAGCCGCTTGGGTATTCGTATCCACGCCTCTCCACGCACGCCGCGGCCCACGGAGGGGCAATGGGAATGTACCAGGCGGCCGAACGGCTCGGTTGGGAAGTCGAGCGTCTCGAGCGCCCGATGCGCCACGGCATCGACTCGTCCGCCGTTTACGCCGTGCTCGGCGCTCCGGAGCCTCTTACCAGCAGCGACGTGAGTACCCTGCTTGGGGCCGTCTCTCGCGGTGCCGGGCTGCTCGCGGTGCTGTCTCGAAACTCGGCGCTTGGTGACTCTCTGGGTGTGAATGTCAGCCGGTCTCGCAGAGAGCTGCCGGTAACGCTCGCCGGACCGCTGGCGAGTGCCCGCCGGTCGCAGCAGGCGACGCCTGACGAGACAATGCTGCCAGAGGCCAACACCGTGCTGCGTTTCGAGGGCTCGCGTCGCGGCATAACGAAGTTGCTGGAGCTGCCGGGGGCCGTCGACTCCTCCGATGTCACGACGCGTGATCCGGCGGATACGTCCGGAGTACCCGCTGTCGGGGCGGCATTCCGCTACGGTCGCGGGCGGGTGGTCGTCGTCTCCGACGCCTCCATTCTGCGCAACATCGAGCTTCGCGACACGTATTCCGGCATCATCGCCATTCGGTTGCTCGAGGCCGCCACTCCCCCCGGGGTGGAACGGCTCGTCTTCGACGAATATCACTTCGGGCATGGCCAGCGGAGCACCTTTGCCGGTCTCGTCTGGCGTGCGCTGTTCGGCACGCGGCTCGGCCGCCTTACGGTCACCATCGCTGTCGCCGCACTGGTGCTGCTGCTGGCGGTGGCTCCGCGAGCAATCAGGCCGGCGCCACGGGCGACGATCGAGCGCCGCTCACCACTCGAGCACGTTGGGGCACTCGCCCGCGCGTACCAGACCATTGGCGCCTCGCAGACCGCCATGCGCCGGCTCGTGCGCGGTCTGCGACGGCGGCATACACCGGCCGCCTCCAGCGTGCCTGACGACGAGTATCTCGAAGCGCTGGCCGACCGCCACCCACTGCTCGAGAGCGACGTTGGTGCAGTGCTCCACGCGCTCCGGAATCCTGTAACGCAGGCCGAACTGTCCGAAGCCGCGCGCGCCCTCGAGCGCGTTGAGCATGAAGTTTATCCCACTTCCACACTCGCACTCAAATGACTGCTATTCAGGCCCTGACGGCGGAGCAGGTGGCCGCCACGATGCGCAAAGTGCGCGATAGCGTTGCGCAGCGCGTCATCGGGCAGGAAACCGCGATCGATGAGGTGCTGGTGGCGTTCCTTGCCCGGGGGCACGCCCTCATAGAAGGAGTGCCGGGGACGGCGAAGACGATGCTCGTTCGGGCACTCGCCGGTGCGCTCAACGCGCGCTTCGGGAGGATTCAGTTCACCCCGGATCTCATGCCGTCGGACATCACGGGAATTACCATCCTGCGAGATGAAGGGCGGCGCTCGGAATTCATTCCCGGTCCGGTCTTCACCGACCTCCTGCTCGGCGATGAAATCAACCGCGCGCCGGCCAAGACCCAGGCAGCGCTTCTCGAGGCGATGGCAGAGCGGCAGGTTACCGTCGACGGCGCGGCGCGACCGCTGAGCGAATTGTTCACCGTCATCGCTACCCAGAACCCTGTCGAATACGAAGGTACCTATCCCCTCCCCGAGGCTCAGCTAGACCGGTTTCTCCTGAAGATCCGCATCGGCTATCCGTCCAGCGAAGCCGAGCTGAAAATGCTCGCCAATTACACGAATGGATTCGACGCCGAGCGGGCGTCGGACGTCGTGCCACCTCCGGTTCTGACGGAAGAGTCTTGCCGCGCCATTCGACAGGCAGTCGATGGCGTCACGGTCACCGAAGAAGTGCGTGAGTACATCGCAGCCATCGTGCGCGTCACCCGCGAGGATACGAGCCTGACGCTCGGGGGCTCCCCGCGCGCCACCGTCGCCCTGTTCCGGGCTGCGCGCGCAGCTGCGCTGCTCGCCGGCCGCGATTTCGTCACGCCTGACGATGTGAAGGACTTTGCGTTGCCGGTGTTGCGCCACCGTGTCGTGATCGCGCCGGAGCTCGAAGTCGAAGGGCGATCCGCCGACGACGTACTCCAGGGCCTGCTCGCGCGCGTGCCGGCGCCGCAGTAACGACGGCGGCGGAGCGAGTGCGAGTATTGCGCGGACTGCCCTTCCCGTCACGCCGCCTCGCCGCGGCACTCGCCGCCTGCGCGCTACTCTGGCTCATTCCGGGCACCGCTGGGCTGGTGCTCGCCTCGGTTGCGCTGCTCGCGGTGCTGTCGATGGCGATCGCGGACTCCGTGCTCCTTCCGAACGCGGCGGGAGTCGATGTGGTGCGCAATCTCCCCGATAGCGTGGGAGTAGGCGACACGGTCGAGGGCGAGTATGTCATCCGTTCGCGATGGCCACGTGAGATCCACATCGCGCTGTTCGATGAACCGGCCGCCGGCGTCGTCAGGCACGCACAGCCTCCGTTCAACGCGACCCTTCCGCCTGGCCGCGAGCGCGTTATTCCCCTCGAGCTGGAGGGACGCAGTCGCGGTAGCTGGCCACTCGGCCCGATCGCCCTTCGCCTGCGTACGACACTCGGCGTCATGCAGCGCACGCTCCACTACCTCGAAGCTGGTCCAGCCATTACGGTGACGCCGTCAGTCAGTGGCATCGCTCGCTACCGGCTGCTTACCCTGCAGCACCGAATGCGCGATCTGGGTATCCGCAGCACACGTCGCCGCGGCGAGGGCACCACATTCTCCCATCTGCGCGAGTATCAGCGGGGTGATGACCCGCGCCACATCGATTGGAAGGCCACTGCGCGACGGCGGCAGCTCATTTCGCGCCAGCACACGGTCGAGCAGGGGCAGACGGTCATCATCGCCGTGGATCTCGGCCGAATGATGACGCAGTTCGCCGGCCCGCTTCCGCGTCTGGAGTACGCGCTCAATTCCTCACTCGTGCTTGCCGACATCGTCGCCAGTTCCGGCGACCGGGTTGGCGTGATCGCTTTCGATGATGAGGTGAGAGCGTTCGTACCGCCAATCGGCGGCCCGGGCGCTGTGGCCCGGGTTCGGGAGGCACTGGTTCCCTTGCGCGCAAGCATGGTCGAGCCTGACTATGCGCTCGCATTTCGCACGTTGACCGCGCGGCACCGCAAACGGTCGCTGATCGTGCTGTTCACCGACGTCATTGATGTGCGCGCGTCCCAGGCTCTGATCGCGTACACGACGCGCAGCGCCGCTCGGCATCTCCCGCTGGTCGTGGCGCTTCGCAACGAGCAGCTCATAGCGGCCGCGGTTACCGAGTCGGGCGGCGCCACCGAAGCGATATACGAGCGGGCCGCCGCGGAAGAACTGCTGCAGGCGCGTGACGAGGCGCTGTTGCGGATGCGCCGCGCGGGTGTATCGGTCCTTGACGTGCCGCCGGAAGCCATGACGGCAGCAGTCATCAATCGCTATCTGGAACTGAAGGCGCGCGCCTCACTATAAGCAAAGCGTTCCGCGGCAACCCGCTCGGCGCCGTGCCGGCCCAACGAAAGAAACGCGACGAGAACTGCCGCGGTAAGCGCAGAAACTGCGAATTTCCATTCTATCGGCCAGACGAGCGGCGAGATGAATCCCTCGATCGCCCCCGCTACCAGCAGCAACATCGTCGCGCCCGCAATGAGCCGGATTGCGCGGCGACCCCTGACGACCATCGCTTCGCGCCGCGTGAGGCGCCCCGGCAGCAGTATCGCCGCCGCCAGATGGAAGGCGCCCCCTCCCGCCACACAGATGGCGAACAGCTCCAGCACGCCATGCGGTGCTACGAACGCCCAGATCAGGTGTCCCACATCCATGCTCTCGAAAAGCCCGACCGCGCCCCCGATCATCACCCCATTCGAAACGAGCAGCAGCACGGTGAACACTCCCGCCGTCATCCCCGAGGCGAAAGCGGCGAACGTCACCTGGATGTTGTTGGTCGCCACACCGGTTGCCAGCAATGGGAGCGGGATCTCCTCATCCTTGGGGAGATAGCCTTCACCCATCGCCTCACGCGCACGGGCGCTTTCAGCGCGCTCGACCATGCCGGCCGGCATCAACTCGTATGCGAGGGGCGGCGACTGCACTATGGCGACGTAGGTGGCCACCGCCGGACCGAACAGCAGCAGCGCGGCCAGCGCGATCTGCTTCCACGACCGGCGAATCTCGTACGGCACATCGCTGGTGAGATATCGCCAGGCAGCCCGGCCTGGAGTTCCACGCTGCCGGTACAGCAGGTTGTGCCCCGCCGCGACGAGACGGCTGAGCTGGTATACCGCATCGTGCTCGCGGCCGCCTGACGCGGTTCGCAGTCTGGCCAGATCGGTGGCTATCTCGCGATAGCGCGATACGAACTCCGTCACATCGCGCTCGTGCATCGCCGAGAGTCCCGTACGCTGAGCACTCGTCAGGCGCGTGGCAAAATCCTGCCAGCGCTCCGCGCCGCGCGCCACCAGCGCATGCTGCTCCCGCGCCGCTCCCCGGGCGTCGCGCGCCGCCTCCCCGCGCGCCCGCGCCGCCCGCTCCTGCTCGTACAGGCGAACGAGCGCCGGGCGCGGATCCTCCGCTTCAGGCAAGCGCCCGGCGAATCGTTCGACCAGCTGTGCCGATAGCGCGTCCCGGTGGACTGGATCGAGCGCCGCTCGCCGCTCCATGAAGCGATGGAGCAACGCGTACTCCTCCTCGGTGAGCGCAGAGGCGGCGTGGTTCACCGTTCCCTCGGGATCGGCGGGCACGTGCACGTGCACGGGACGTACGTGCTCCCGCACGACGATGGTTCCCGCCGCCATGTCGCCCAGACGCTTTCCCGAGCGTGACATGACGGCGAACAGCAGGCCGATCAGGGCAGTAGGGAACGGCTGCATATCGAGCAGGCGCACCAGATTCCGAACCGCCGAAGCCGCGAAGCTCACGGAGTATCCGCC
Organism: uncultured Gemmatimonadaceae bacterium; assembly: GCA_964584905.1. Taxonomy (GTDB): domain Bacteria; phylum Gemmatimonadota; class Gemmatimonadetes; order Gemmatimonadales; family Gemmatimonadaceae; genus JALZIF01. The sequence goes on from CAZPCC010000339.1 coordinate 9,799, forward strand.
GTCCTGTACGACCCGCAGGCCGAGCATACGCTTGCCGGGCGTCTGCCCGTCACGCAGGCCCTCGAACAGCACGTAGTAGCCCCAGGTGATGGCGAAGGACACGACCAGCCCAATCGCAAGCACCCACGACCCTTCCCCCAGATATACGAAGCCCGGTGTGATCACCAGCAGCCCTACCGCCACGATCATGACGAAGATCAACGACAAGTCGATGACCGCCGCGGTGGCCCGGGAACCGATTCCGGCGATGGTCACCGAGACATTCACCTGCTCGGGCGTTTCGATCTCCACCACCTGATCGAGCGATCTCGTCAGGCGGGTCGCGGTAGCGTCTGGCTTGACGCTCGTCAAACGGATCCTCCGGACATCGGCACCGCGCCGTGCACGACGACCGGGAAATACAACTCGAACCGCGTGCCTTCGTCGGGCTTGCTGTGCACGGAAATGAACCCTCCCGCCTGGCGAACGATCGCGTAGACCGTTGCGAGACCCAACCCTGTTCCATGCCCCGAGGACTTGGTGGTGAAGAACGGCTCGAAGATGCGCTCTTTCGTCGACTCGTCCATTCCCTGACCGGCGTCGGCGACCGTGAGCCGGACATAGCTCTCACCCGCATCGGGTTGCAACAGCAGCAGTTCCGCTGGTGCCTCGGCTGTACAGCAGCCGATCGTGATCGTGCCGCCCATCGGCATCGCATCCCGCGCGTTGATGACCAGGTTCACCAGCACCTGCTCGAGCATCGTCGCATCGAGCAGCACCTTGCACTCGCCCGAACAATCGACCGCCAGCCGGGCCTCGCCGACCAGCCGCTGCAGCATGCGGGTCGTCCCCCGCACCACTTCGGCGAGGTCCAGAACCGCCGGCGCGGCTGCCTGACGACTTCCGAAGCTGAGCAGCCGCTTGGTCAGTTGCGCGGCACGACCCGTTACCAGATCGATCTCCGCCAGACCTTCGTTCATCGGAGAGTCCGACGTCGTGTCCATCTGCAACAGTTGGACGTTGCCCCTGATTGCCGTCAGCAGGTTGTTGAAGTCGTGGGCGATTCCGGCCGCCAGCCGCCCGAGAGCATCCATCTTTCGCGCTTCGTGCAGCTGAGCTTCCATCGCGCGCCATTCGGAAATGTCCCGCGAGTTCAGAACGATCCCACCCACGAAAGGATCATCGGAAAGATTGCGGCACACGGAGAGCAGCCGCCGCCAGCCACCGTTCTTGTGCTGAAAGCGATACTCGACACTCACCGTGTCGCGCTCGCGCTCGATCACCTGCTCCAGCATCTCCTGAACGGCCGCTATATCGTCGGGATGCACGAGATCGAGCAGCCGCTTGCCCAGCAATTCGTCAGGTGCATAGCCGGCGATTCGCTCGTTCGACAGGCTGTCGAACAGGATGGTGCCGTCAGGCGCGATTACCGTCAGCAGCTCGCCTGAATATTCCATCAACCGGCGAAACATTTCGTGGGTGCGGCGACGCTTGCGGTCCGCCCTGACGATCGCCGTAGTATCGCTCACCACTACGACCGCGCCGGTGGTCTCTCCGTTTGGCGCGCTCAGCGGCGCCACCCGCGCGGAAACGAACCTCGGTTCCCCACTCGCATTACCCTCGCGATCGAGCTGGCCCTCCCATGACAGGCTCTCCCCCGCAAACGCGCGTGACAGCGCCCGGTCCAGATCCGGGATGGGCAGTACAGGCTCCAGCCGGGACGCGAGCTCGCCCACAGAGTCCCGATGACTGTGTCCGGTCAGTCGCACCAGGCAAGGGTTCCAGATCCGGCACCGATGCTCCGCGTCGAATACAGCTATACCCTCTCCGGAGACCTCGAGCAGTTCAGCCATCAGGTGGTCTGCATCGTCCGCCTCGGCGGCATAGCGAGCACGGTGCCATTCGACTTCGCCGCCTATCACTCCGGCAATGTCGCCAAGCATGGCCTCGTGCTCGGACTCCCATTCGCGCTGGCGTCGATCGATGACCGCAAAGGCGCCGACGCGTTCCTCGCCAATGAGAATGGGCAGGGCCCAATACTCGAGCACGCCGAGCTTCGACAGGGAGACGCGCCCCCGGGATGGCGCACGACGCCGATCCTCACCGTTGCCGGCCGCGGAGATTACCTGATCCGCAAGCGCCCGGGCGAGCGGCAGCCCGTCGAGCGACTCCCAGACCCCGGATTCCGCCAACCTGATGAGCCGAACGGTGCGGTCGGACCCATGAAGTGCAAATATGGCAACGGGCACTCGAAGCGCGCCGACAGCCAGCCTCAGCGCCTGATCGACCCCCCGTTGCGCGCGCGGATCGAGCTGGGCATCGACATCGATGACCGGCGAATCCGAACTGATGGGAGGGTGCGCTGGAATCGAGGTCATTTCCTGCGAAAGGGGCAATGCTGAATAATTAGCATCTGAGGTAGGCTCGCGGAACCATTGCGCCTACCGCTGCCCGACGCGCGAGTTTACTGCGGAGTCACCTGCTCCCGAACGGCGTATCACTTTCATAAGCATCAGGTTCGGCATGCGTACGCTTACTCTTCCAACCGAGTCTTTTTCCAGCCTGCCTAGCACATAGTGCGCCCGGGATCGCCCGCGCCCCCTTCCGACCCGCCAAAAGGCGTCGAAAAAGATCCTGACGCCCCTTCTTCTACGAAAACCATACGTTTCGGAAGGCACGGTGCCGGTCGGCCGCCGTTAGATTTGCCGCGACGCCGCTCTGCCGGCGGTCCCTGCTTCGGAGCCCTTCGCATGTACCGATACCTCGCCCTGCCGCTAGCCGCCGCGCTTCTCCTGCCGGCCGGCGGTGCGCTCCACTCTCAGCCGCCTGTCTCGCCGGACACAGCGCTCTCCGCCGCACTTCCGGTGAATACTGCGCTCGTGCACGGGACGCTGGATAACGGGGTACGCTATTTCGTCTTGCGGAATGGCCGTCCGGAGAGCCGCGCCGAGCTCCGGCTCGTCGTCGACGTCGGATCGGTGCTCGAGGACGACGACCAGCTCGGGCTCGCCCACTTCGTTGAGCACATGGCGTTCAACGGCACAAGGAATTTTCCGAAGAACGAGCTGGTGCACTATCTGGAGTCGATAGGCATGCGGTTCGGCGCGGACCTCAATGCCTACACTTCGTTCGATGAGACGGTGTACATGCTCACCGTGCCGACGGACAGCGCGCGGCTGCTCCCTCGCGGCATCGAGATCCTCGCCGACTGGGCGGTCGGCCTGACTTTCGACAGCGCCGAGATCGAGCGCGAACGCGGTGTAGTGATCGAGGAGTGGCGGAGCGGACGCGGCGCCGGACGGCGAATAAGCGATCAGCAGTTTCCGGTGATCTTTCACGATTCGCGTTATGCCTCACGCCTGCCGATCGGCGAACGCGGAACACTGGAGTCATTCGCCCCGCAGGCGCTCGAGCGGTTCTATCAGGACTGGTATCGGCCTGACCTCATGTCGGTAGTGGCCGTCGGGGACTTCGATCCGCGTGAGGTCGAGTCGCTTATTCGCCGCGCGTTCGAGCCGATTCCGGCCGCTGCGAGCACACGATCCCGCCCGGTGTTCACCGTACCTCCGCACGATTCCACGCTCATTACGGTTGTCACCGACCCCGAAGCGACTTCCTCATCGGTCGCGCTCTACGTCAAGCGTCCGGCAAGAGAGCACAGCACGGTGGGGAGCTTGCGCCGCGGTCTGGTGGAGCGATTGATGATCAGCATGCTCAACGAGCGTTTCCAGAAGCTCGGGCTTTCACCTGATGCACCGTTCGCCAGCGCCGGCGCGGGACAGGGCGCGCTGGTCCGCTCTTCGGAGGTAAGCCTGCTGTCCGCGGTGGCGAAGCCCGGGCGAATGCGCGAATCGCTCGAAGCGCTGCTCACAGAAGCGGAGCGTGCGCGCGAACACGGCTTCACCGTCGGGGAGCTCGAGCGCGCCCGGACAAATCTCCTTCGCGGCTATGAGCGCACCTATCAGGAGCGAGACAAGATTCCTTCCGGCGCGCACGCGTCCGCGCTCGTCGAATATGCCCTGGGAGAGGATGCTGCTCCCGGCATCGCGGCGGAGTACGCGCTTGCAACCACGCTCACACCCTCGATCTCCCTCGGCGAGGTGAATGGCGTCGCCGGCGAGTGGCTTTCGGCAAGCAGCCGTGTAATAGCGGCCTCCGCGCCGCGCAGCGATTCGATACAGGTTGCCACGGCCGATGAGCTGCGCGAGGTCTTTCAGCTCGTGCAGCGCCGGGAGATCGCAGCTTATGTCGACTCGGTGTCCGACGCACCGCTCATCGCCGAGCTTCCCGCTCCCGGACGCATCATCGAGTCGCGGAGTGTCGATACGGTAGGCATTCAGATCTGGACGCTCTCCAACGGCGCCACGGTACTCATCAAGCCTACCGATTTTCAGGATGACCAGGTGCTGTTTTCGGCATACAGCCCGGGCGGCAACTCTCTCGTACCCGACTCTGCCTATCGCCGCGTCGCCCTGGCCGATTACGTCGTCTCGACTGGCGGACTCGGCGAGCTGTCGCTGCTCGACCTGCGAAAGAAGCTCACCGGAAAGGTCGTCAGCGTCAGCCCGAGCATCGCCGCCTACGAGGAACGGATCGGTGGCAGCGGGTCTCCGAAAGACCTCGAGACGCTCTTTCAGCTTATTCATCTCTATTTCACCGCGCCGCGAACCGATTCGACCGTGTTCGAGGCACTCAAGCAGAACATCACGGCGTCGCTGGCAAGCCGGGACAAGAACCCCAACGCGGTATTCTCAGACACGATCTCGACGACGATGGCTCGCAACCACCCGCGTGCCTATCCGCTCACGCCCGAGCGGCTCGACTCGGTCGATGTGCGGGCGTCGCTCGAGCTGTTCCGCAACCGGTTCGCCGATGCCAGCGATTTCACCTTCATATTCGTCGGTACCTTCACGCCGGACGCGCTCCGGCCGCTCGTCGAGCGATATCTCGCCTCGCTGCCCGCCATTCATCGTGAAGAGAACGGGCGTGACCTCGGTATCCGGCCGCCAGATGGGGTCGTACAGAAGACGGTACGACGAGGGGTCGAGCAGAAGAGCCGGACGGTACTCACTTTCACCGGTCCGGCCACCTATTCAGCGGATGGCCGGCTAGAAATCTCGGCACTCGACGCAGTGCTCGACATCGAGTTGCGCGACAGGTTGCGCGAGGCGTTAGGTGGAACCTACGGCGTGAGCGTGAGCTCATCCATCTCTCGCGTGCCGTGGGAGCGTTACGACATCACGATCAGCTTCGACTCCGACCCGGCGCGGGTCGAAGAGCTCACCGCCGCGGTGTTCGACCAGATCGACAGCGTAAGGACGCGCGGGGCGACCGAGGACGTGCTGGCGCGGGTCCACGAAATAGCGCGTCGCGATCATGAGACCAGGCTGCGGCAGAACGGCTTCTGGCTCGGACAGATTGGCGCGCGCCAGCGGGATGGGGAGCCGCTAGAGTCGATACTGAACTTTCCCGACCGGATCGCCGCGGTGGGATCATCGACGATTCGCGAGGCGGCGCGGCGGTACCTGCGCGAAGATCGCTACGCGCGGTTCACTCTGCTGCCGGAGGAGGGCGCGACGGGCTCGCCGACTCCCTAACGGGTGCCGGCCAGCCGCTGCAGTACCGCGTCGTCAAGGCGGTGGCCGCCGGCAAAACGGATCAGCTGATGGTCGATGCCGGCCGACTGGAGCCGCGCACGCGCTGCGGCGAGCGGCTCATCGCCGACCAATCGATCGCGCTCGCCGGCGACTACGGTGACCTTCATGCGGCCAAAGCGCTCGGCGTAGTCGCCGAGCGCCAGGTCGTGAGGCAGCCCGCCGGCCCACAAGGTGAGCGCGTCGGCGTGCGCCTTACCGAGCGCCAGCCAGCGCATCACCGTCGTCACCCCTTGTGAGAATCCGAGCACATGCACGTGCGCGCCAGGCGCCGGCAGCTCCCCGATCACCGCTGCATATACCATGTCGAGGTAACCGACGTAGTCGCCGATCTCGGACTCGCGGTCCTCGCGCGTCATCCAGGTGGCGCCCACACGCCGCTCTCCCGCGCTCTGGTCCAGTGAGTCGAGATAGAAGCGGGAGAGCGCCTCGGGCGCCACGATAATCCGCTCCGCGCTCGCCAGCTTCTCGAAGTCCTGCGCAAACGGCGCAGCGAGCTGCCCGTAGCCGTGGCAGACGAACCAGATTTCGCGGACCGCTGCGCCGGGGGTTCCAAGGACGTAGTAGCGTGCGGTGCGCCAGGTGCGAAGAGACCGCTCGATCATCGTAAGGCGAAGAGGCTAAATCCCCGCTCCTCGAGCGGACTCGCTGGCGATGAAAAACCGGTGCGCAAACTCCAGTCGGCAAATGAAGACTGGACCATGCGCACCGGATGCCCTCGCGGCGCTTGCGCGCCGCTCAGTTCTTGTGCCGGAAAGTGATGCGTCCGCGGCTCAGATCGTAAGGTGACACCTCGATCGTCACGCGATCGCCGGCAAGGACGCGAATGCGAAACCGCCGCATTTTCCCCGCGAGCGTCGCCAGCAGATCGTGACCATTCGCCAGTGCGACGCGAAAGGTCGCATTGGGGAGTACCTCGGTGACTGTTCCCTCGAGCTCGATCGATTCTTGTTTAGCCATCTGTGCGCGTATGCGGCCGGCGAGGCGTCAGGATCGAGATTGCCACGCCGCGCAAGTCTCGACTAGCGATCACTCGAACGCGTACGCGAACGGCGGCGTGCAGCTGATGCCTTGAGCTGGCGCGCCTCGCTCGGCTTTACATAGTAGCGCTTGCGGCGCAGGTCACGGAGAATCCCCGAACGAGCCATCTTGCGCTTGAACGCCTTCAATGCGATCTCGATGCGATCGCCATCCTCCAACAGAACTTCGACCATACTCCCTCGACCTCCGGAACGAGTTGAGCAATACAGCCGCCTATCGCGAACGCAACAACAACGCAACGGGGCCACCCCGAACATGTCCGGGTGGCCCCGCACTCGTTGTTTCCACGCGAGTGGAGATCGGCGATTGCGGAGCGAGCCACCGCCACACGCGGCAGATACTCGGATCGCGGCGCCGGTCATGGGCGCCGCATGTCCTTACAACATACCCGCTTAGACGCCCATGGTCAACGTGCGTCACCCACCGCGCAATGCAGTGGCCTCCGCCACCCGGCGCACCCCCAACATGAAGGCGGCAGTGCGCATTGGCACCTGCGCCTCGCCTGCCTGGCGCACCACGTCCGCAAACGCCGTCCGCATCGTGGTTTGCAGCATTTTGTCCACTCGCTCGGCAGTCCACCGCATGCGTTGAGTATTCTGGACCCACTCGAAATATGAAACGGTTACCCCCCCGGCGTTCGCGAGGATGTCGGGTACGATCGGGACACCTCGCTCCTCGAGCGCGGCATCGGCTGTAGCGCCAACCGGAGCATTCGCCGCTTCGACGATCAGCCGTGCCCGAACCTCCCGCGCATTGCCCCCGTGGATGGCGTTCTCCAGCGCTGCCGGCACAAGGACATCGACGTCCAGAGCCAGAAGTTGCTCATTCGCTATCGGTTCCACACCCGAAAGGGAGTGAATGCCCCCATCGTCGGCGGCTCGCATGAGCCCCGGAACATCGAGGCCGTCGCCTCTGAATATGCCGCCGCGAACATCGCTCACCGCCACGACCTTCGCGCCGGCGCTGGCCAGGTAATGAGCCGTCCAGCTGCCGACGTTGCCAAACCCCTGGATGGCGACGGTAGCACCCTTCACCGACCTTCCGAGCCGGGATAGAGCGACCTCGGTGATGATTGCTACGCCGCGTCCGGTTGCCGACAGCCTTCCTAAAGAGCCACCCAGCGCCAGTGGCTTTCCGGTGACCACGCTGGGCGTGAAGCCATGAAACTTGGCATATTCATCCACGATCCACGCCATCACCTGCGGATTGGTGTTCACATCCGGGGCGGGAATGTCCTCGTTGTCGCCGATGAGTAGATGAATGCGCCCGACGAACTTTCGAGTCAGGCGCTCCAACTCCTGTGGGTGAAGCTCCTTGGGGTCACAGTCGATGCCGCCTTTGGCGCCGCCGAAGGGCAGGTCGACCACGGCGGTCTTCCAGGTCATCAATGAAGCGAGCGCGCGCACCTCGTCGAGGTTGACAAGGGGATGGTAGCGGAGGCCCCCTTTCATCGGCCCACGCGAATTGTCGTGCTGAACGCGAAAGCCGCGAAAGGTGCGCATCCGACCGTCTCGCAGTCGCAGGGGAAGCTCTACCATCACCTCGCGAAAGGGAGTCTTCAGGGAGTGCTGTATCTCCTCCGGCAGGGAAAGCCGCTCCGCCGCGCGGTCGAACTGATAATTGACCGCCTCAAACGGGCTCATGGAATCGTCGGGAGTGGACATGATCGGGAATCGGGAATCGGGAATCGGGAATCGGGAATCGGGAATCGGGAATCGGGAATCGGGAATCGGGAATCTGAATCGGGTGTAATCTCCTCTGACAGAATAGCAGCATTCGGGACGAAGCGGAGTCGCGGCAGGGGCTCGGAATCCCCCACTCCGATTCCCCATTCCCGATTCCCGATT
>CAZPCC010000340.1:0-7089 GCA_964584905.1 uncultured Gemmatimonadaceae bacterium
CTAGTGTACTGAGTCAGAAAAGATTGAAACAATAAAGCGGTGAAATTCGTACGTGGTGTACAAGCTGGGAGGACACCACATGCGACTCGGCCGGCCGGTCCCGTCGTTCGTCTTGAGTCCGTCTGAACGGACCACGCTGGAGCAGTATGCCCGTCGGCCCACGACGGCGCAGGCCTTGGCGCTGCGCGCCCGGATCGTGCTGCGCTGCGCCACCGGGGCGACGCATACCCGCATCGCGACGGATCTGGGCGTGACCAAGCAGACCGTGGGGAAGTGGCGTCGGCGATTCGTCGCGAGTCGCATCCCGGGCTTGCTCGATGAGCCGCGGCCGGGCGCGCCGCGGAAGATCACCGATGCCCAGATTGAGCGCGCGATCGTGACCACGCTCGAATCGACGCCCCGCGATGCCACCCACTGGAGCACGCGCGATTTGGCGAAACATGAGGGCCTCAGTCAATCGACGGTGGCGCGGATCTGGAAAGCCTTTGCGTTGCAGCCGCATCGGATGGAGACCTTCAAGCTGTCGAAGGATCCGCTCTTCATCGACAAGGTCCGCGACATTGTCGGGTTGTATCTGCACCCGCCGGATCGGGCGCTGGTCCTCTGCGTCGACGAGAAAAGTCAGATTCAGGCGCTCGATCGCACCGCGCCGCTGTTGCCCCTGCGTCCGGGCCTGCCCGCGCGTCGCACGCACGACTACGTCCGACACGGCACGACCTCGCTCTTTGCGGCGCTCGACGTCAAGGCGGGCACCGTCATCGGCGCGTGTCATGCACGGCATCGGGCGAAGGAATTTCGACAGTTCTTGAATCGCCTTGACGACGCCGTGCCCTCGGATCTCGACGTGCACTTGATCCTCGACAACTACGCGACCCACAAGACACCGGCGATCCACCGGTGGCTGCTCCGGCATCCCCGCTTCCATCTGCACTTCACCCCGACCAGCGCCTCGTGGCTCAATCTCGTCGAGCGCTGGTTTGTCGAGCTCACCCGCAAGCAGATCAAACGCGGCACGCACCGCAGCACGAAGGCCCTGCGCGACGCCATTACGGCGTATATTGCCCTCGGCAACGAAACACCCCGGCCCTTCATCTGGTCCAAGACCGCCGACGACATCCTGGAAAGTGTTGCGCGATTTTGTACGCGGATCTCTGAATCACGACACTAGAACTCACCGCCGATTTCCTGCAGAAACGGGCCGAGGAGATGGAAGCAGAGCGTCAAGAACGCGAGCGAATCCGAGAAGAGCGCAAAGTGCAGCAGGAGATCGAGCGCGAAAGGGCTCGTCTAGAAAAGGAGCGGCAGCACTACCTCAACACTCTAGACGCACTGCTCGCCAAGGGTGATGAGAGCGGTGCCCAACGGCTCAAGGCGCAGCTTCAGGAAGTCGACAGGGCGATCGCGGACGTTGACTATCGCGCTGCCAACATTCGGGCAGGATATGTCTACGTGATCTCGAATATCGGTTCCTTTGGAGAGCAGATGATCAAGGTTGGCATGACCCGCCGGCTTGATCCGTTGGACCGCATCAAAGAACTCAGTGACGCGTCAGTACCCTTCAATTTCGATGTCCATGCCTTGTTCTTCTCAAAGGACGCGGTCGGCATCGAGCAGCAAGTGCACGAACGCCTTTCCGCCGCCCGAGTGAATCTGGTCAATCTCCGACGGGAGTTCTTCCGTGCGAGACCAGCCGAGGTCAAGGCTCATCTGGCGGAACTTGCTGGGGAAATGCTTCAGTTTAACGACGAGCCGGACGCGCTTGAATACCGACAATGCCTTGGACTGCGCACCCAGTTGAACCAATAGTCCACGTGAGCCCTGGCGCCGCGCTCCACAGTGGAGGCGCTCGTTGATCCGGTAGACTCTGGAACAGCGCTACCAGGGGAGCCCCTCACCGCCCCCGCACGAGGAACAACCGGTCCTGCCGCCCGAACGCCCAGCGCGTCTTCCCGTCCGCGCCGATGATCATGTCCTCTTCCTGCGCCATGCGGACCGGCTGACCGCCCCACTCGGGAACCGGCGTCGTGGCCTGGAGCTCGATCGACCACCACATCGACGGGACTACCGGCGCGTCGCCGCGGCCCGGCACGCCCTGCTGGCGATCCCAGAGACCAATCAGCGGGCCGGCGCCATGGCCGTGCATCCCGATCGGATGCGAGTACATCGTCCCGTTGATGCCCTGCGCCTTCATGCGTGAGAGCACGGACTCGAGGATCTCGTTGCCCGTGCGGCCGGGGCGGATTTCCTCCATGGCGATGTCCTGCATCGCGTTGGCGTTGGCGAGCGCCTGCTTCAGACCCGCGGGCGCGTCGGTCTCGCCCGGCTTCAGGACATAGGCGTTGTGCTGCGTGTCGGTGTTGAGCCGCGCGACCGTGATGCCGACGTCGCAGTGCAGGACGTCACCGGGCTGGATGACGGGATCGCTGCCGAGATCCTCTGACGAGGCACCCTGGCGTTGCACCGAGACGCTCGGCTGGAACCAGGTGTCGAGGCCCTGATCGGCGACGCGCTGGCGCCACCACCAGACCAGATCGCTCGTCCGCGTGACGCCCGGCACGATCACCTTCTCCGAGAACATCGTCTGGGTCATCTGCCAGACGTGGGCGTTCATCCTCTGGAAAAACGCCTCTTCTTCTGGCAGGCGCGACGCGATGAGCTCGAGCGGCAGGCCCTCGGCGTTCCGGAACTTCGACGTCCACTCCGGGCCGAGCGCCTCCGTCATGCCCTGCAGCTCGCCGCTCGACAGGCCGTCGTTGAACGCGAACACGGTCGATCGGTTGATCCCGATGACCGACGGCTTGCGCTCCTCGATCACCTGCTTCAGCAACTGCCACTGCTCGTCGCCCCAGAGCTCGGCCTGGCGGCCGGCGACCGGCGCCGCGGCGACCAGCGCCGAACGGCGTGCGTCGAAGACGCCGCCCTGCGACGTGCCGCCCAGCGCGATCCGCTCGACGCATGATGCGTTCACCGGCGTGCCGGCGGCCGCGCACTTGTCGAAGAAGACGTAGATCGTCCGTCGTCTCGCCGCGAACGTCTCCGGCGCCGTGATCGACGAGAAGATCGGGTCCTCGTTGTACTCGCGCATCGGGACGACCCACATGTCGACGCCGTGTTTGCGCATGAGCACGGGGAGGAACGTGTCGAGACGCTTCTCGAGCCGCGACTGCTGCATCGCGGCCAGCTCGCGCAGGGTGCCGAACGGGCGCTCGGCCGCCGGCAGGGCACCGGGCGCAAGCCGGTCCTGCGCGACGAGGACCGGCGAGAGGAACAGCACGAAAAGGGTGATAACCGCAGACACTTGGTGCATGACGACAACTCCCGCAAATCCGAATTATTTCAGAACCCCGATCCGCTGGCCCTGCAGGTACTTCGTCCCCACCTCCGCTTCGAGGACGACGTTCCGGTCCTGGAAGAGGAGGACGATGTCGGAACCGCCGAACTGGAAGTAGCCGAACTCGTCGCCCTTGCGCAGCTCGGCGCCGACCTCCGGCGTCAGGGTGACGGATGAGATGAGCGACATGCCGACGGGCACGAGCGCCACGAGGCCGACGGCGGGCGACTCGATGACCACGAGACCCCGCTCCTGGTTGAACTGGTAGGTATCGCCATTCACGCCACGCAGTGTGCCGTCCGGCCGCCTGGCGACATCCAGATACACGCGGCCGTGGATGTTCCGGACCTCCCGGACGACCCCACGAACCGGCACGTGATAGCGATGGTAGTCCTGGACCTGGAGAAAGACGTGCGTGTAGATGCCGTTGCGAAAGGCGTCCGCGTAGGGACTACCGTCGAGCAGCTCGGCGATGCGCCACTCGGCGCCCTTCACGGTGATCGTCGAGTCCTCGCCAATCGGGTGGGCACCCATGAAGACCGCGTCGGCCGGCGAGACGATGACGGTGTCGTCGTGTGGATCGGCGATCGGCCGCTTGCCAGGCCGAATCTCACGCGCGAAGAACTGATTGAACGTCAGCCAGCCGCTGGGCCCGACGAAGTAGTCGTCGACGCTGTAGTCCGGCAGCGCGGCAAATGACTCGATGCCGGCCGCCGACGCCGGGCTGTCCAGGAACTCGCCCCAGGTCCTGGCGAGCTGGCTCATCCAGGCACTGAACGCCTCGTCTTCGTTCAGCGCATCGCCAGGCGCCTGATTGATGACGTAGTGCAGGTGAACGACCTTCGGGATGATCTCCCGCTCGACGGGAATCCAGGTGACGAGCTCGTCGACGTAGCTGTAGAAGGTATCCAGATCCTCGATGCCCTCCAGGCCGGCCACGTCGATGGCCCGGGTCAGTGCGCCGCTCAGCTCAGGCCTCGCGTCGAGCAGCGCAATCAGCTCGTCGACAACCGGCTGGTGGGCAGCGGGCGGATCGGCCTCCATCGCACATCCAGCGAGTCCCGCCAGGCACATTGTCGTTGCCGCAAGCGACGCTCCCCGAAGCGCTGACCACGAGGACCACAGCTCTCTGAGTCGCATGGGGCATGATAGACGACCGCCGCGGACTATGATCGTTCGCTGATGCCTCTCTCGTCGCTCCACCGCGCGCGCGGCAACCCGCGCCTGGGTCTGCTGCTGGCGCTCTCGGCAGTGGGGCTCTGGGGCGTGCTGGGCATCTCCCTGAAGCTCCTGCTGGTGCGCGGCATGGACGCGTACACCATTACCTGGTACCGCCTCACGGTCTCGGGCCTCGTCCTGGCCGGATTCCAGGCGCGGCGCGGACAGCTGCCGTCGCTTCGGGCGCTGGAGCGCCGGCACTGGATCCTCCTGGCCGTCGCGCTCGTCGGCCTGCTCGGCAATTACGTGCTGTTCGCGGTCGCGCTCGAGTACGTGCCGCCGGCCACGGCACAGCTCGTCATCCAGCTCGCGCCGATGCTGTTTCTGATCGGCTCGCTCGTGATCTTCGGCGAACGGTTCAGCCCGGCGCAGTGGGGCGGCGTAGGGATCCTCGTCGCGGGGCTGCTGCTCTTCTTCAACGATCGGCTGCCGGCGCTGGTCAGTCTGTCGAGCACCGAAGCCGTCGGCGTCGCCATGGTCGTCGCCGGCGCGGCCGTCTGGGCGACCTACGCGCTGGCACAGAAGCAGCTCCTCGCCACGCTGTCGTCGGTCAACATCCTGCTGCTGATTTACATCGGCGCGGCCGTCGTCCTGCTGCCTGCCGCCACGCCGAGCCAGGTCGTCGGACTCGACGCATTTGCGTGGGGACTCCTCCTCTTCGGCATCGGGAACACGCTGGGCGCTTACGGCTGCTTCGCCGAGGCCCTGGCGCACTGGGACGCGTCACGCGTCAGCGCCGTGCTGACGCTCACGCCCGTCGTCACGATCCTGGCCGTGGTCGGCATCCTGGCCGTGTGGCCCACCGCCGAGATCGGCGCGCCGCTCGACGCGCTCGGCTGGGCCGGCGCCGCGCTGGTCGTCGGCGGGTCGATGGGCGCCGCGCTGTGGCGTCGAGCCGAGCAGGTCGAGCCCTACGATATCGAGTAATCCCGACCCGCCGACGTGGGCCTGGCTCGGTCTAATGCGCGGCAGCGCAGCATGCCAAGCACCTGAGCCGCAAGACGACCGCGCGTTGCACCGCAGCGCCTGGTACGGTGCGACGAAGATCGCCGATCCGCCAACGCGAACGCCCTGTCGGCCGTCTTGATCTTCAGTGAAGCCGTAGATGCCGGCCAAGAGCGCGGTCGATCGGTTCGCCAGTATTTCCAGTTCTCGGTCCATCCCTTGCTCGGCCCCAACGCCATGCCGATAAGCTGCGGGCGCCGAAGGCTGCCGTCAGCTTCATCGGCGTGCTAGCCAGCGCTTCTCCCGGTCTCAGCCTCCGTTTCGGCCTCCGAGGAGTGCAGCCCAGCGCTGAAAACCTGGAACGACCTCCTCGAGGTGCGAAATCAGCTCCGTAGCCATCTCGTACTTGACCCCTGCGATGAGACCGGCTGCACTGAGGTCGTTCAAGAATTCGAGGCCCCGCTCCTCGTACAGTTCAGCCAACCGCACATGGAACATGCCTTGGAACCAGCCGTACGTCTCTTGCGGCATGCCGTCATAGCGTCTTTCGAACTCGTCCAGAGATCGAAACTCCGGATGGCTAGTTTCGACATTGAATCGCATGAGGGCATCCCATGCGCGCGCGACCTCGGGATAGCGCTCACGCATGAACGCGTATGCGGCAAAGGTCGCAAGCATCTCATTGAACCAACGCTGAGTCTGGGTCAGCCCGCGCGCTTCGATGACTACGTGCCCGACCTCATGGTAACCGATGAGGTCATTCAATCGATAGGGGACCTGTTCGAACGATACACCCGCGTCTTCAAGGGCACGTCGAGTCGCGGTCGACGCTCTGTCGCGAGTATTGGAGAAGCCTCGAACGATGACGGAGTGTTCTAGATCGGCGGGAAGCACAGCTACGTAGGGAGCGTACGAGACCCAAGGAACGCCATACGGTATGGGGCGCACTTGGGCCCAGTCAACTTCGTTGAGCACCGCAAGCGCGAGATCCGGGGCGATCCGTATCCGGTCGCTGAAATAGATGAGTGCCTCGTCGACCATCTTCTGCAGTGCGGCTGCACGCTCCCGCGCGCCGGCGCTGTAGTACGTCGGCACACGCCCACCCAGCGATTCAAGGCCGAGTTGCTGCACGCGATCCAGATGACTCGTGTCTTGCGCAAATGTGGTCGCTGGCAATGCCAACATGATCAGCAGACTGCAGCGAGCGATGAGTGAAGTCATAGTGTACGTATCCTGAGGGCTGGCTAACCGGGCGCTGAGCCGCGCGAGCAAAGCGAGCGTCGGCTCCAGCGCCGAGTTCTACGGCTGGCGCCAGGCTCAAGTCGTTGCCGCTCCTCGAAGTGGTTTTGCTCGCCTAAGTATCGCTACGTCGGGTGCCGTCGGAGGAAAGCCGCGACCGGCTCCGCTACCTTCAGGGAGTCACGCATCTGCAGCAGGTGGTTGAGCCCCGTCAGAGTGGCGATCTCCGCGTCCGGGAAGGCCTTGAGGAACGCCTGCTGCGCAGACCCGAACATGGGGTCGCTATCGCTCCCGAGCACGAACAGAGCGGGCTGCGTCACCCGGCTCGCCTTGTTCGGAACGAGCGCCCAGGGACC
>CAZPCC010000341.1:0-17743 GCA_964584905.1 uncultured Gemmatimonadaceae bacterium
CGTTCCTTTCGCAATTCGCACTTCGCATTTCAAACACCTTACTTCATTCGCGCACCACGATTTCATTGTTGCTTCGGTCCACGTCGGGAAAGGCATTCTCCGCGTCGATCGATATTCGTTCCACCGACGGCGAGCCCGGAACCCTGATCGCGTGCCGGCGGGCGCCGGCCAGCCAGACGTCGACCGGCACCTCCAGCCGCTCGACCGCGCCGCCGGCACGGGTGATAGTCAGGCGCACGGGCATGGGTGCCAGACCGCGGTCCTCGATCACGATCTCCAGCTCGCTGCCGATCCGCCGTGCGGATACGACCGCCTGATCGAGCGTCCAGGTCTCGAAGAACCAGGTGCGCCAGAACCAGGACAGATCGCGGCCGGAAACCTCGTTGAACGTGTTCCACAAGTCGTACGGAGTTGGGTGCCTGTTGATCCATCGCCGCCCGTACTCTCTATAGGCGCGGTGAAACAGCTCCTCGCCGAGAACGGCCCGGAGGGACATCAGGTTGGTCGCCATCTTGTCGTAGGTGGCGATCCCGTATGCCGGCGTCCCGATCGGATACAGGTCTCCGTGGCGCATGAGCTCGACTTCGCCGATCGAGCCCGCCTCGCTGGCCGAGCCCCGCCGGGCCAGCGCCAGATAATTCGCCCGCGTTATGCTTTCCCGATCGTAGCCGGGAAAGAACTCCTGCATTGCCAATCCCTGATTGAAGCGCGTAAGCCCTTCATCCTGCCAGGCGTAGCGCTTTTCGTCCGACCCGACCTGCATCGGAAACCACATGTGTCCGATCTCGTGTACGGTCACCGAGTAGAGGCTCATCGTGTCGCGCTGGCCGCCGATGCAGGTCATCATCGGATACTCCATTCCGCCGCAGCTCGTTACGCCGTCCACCGCCGTCATGTGCGGGTAGGGATACGGCCACAGATACCGGGAGAGAAAATCCACCGAGTGCTGCGCGTAGCGGGCTGAGTTGCCCCATGCCCAGGCGCGCCGCTCCGGACGGTACAACGTGTGAATGCGAGTGCTGTCCGGACGCCCGTCGGCGTTGACATCGCCAACGGGAGCCATCGTTGCATCCCACAAATACGTTTCCGCGGTGCCAAAGGCCACATCCCGCACGTTCTCCGCGCGAAAGTGCCACGTTAGGCGTCCATCGGTTCCCCGCAGCGTCGCGCGTCCCACGCCCCGATCCCCCTCCCGTACTACGCGGACGATTCCGGTGCCGCGCGCCGCCGAATCGAGCCGGGCGCGGATCATCGGCGTCAGCACGGCGCCGGGATTCTGCAGCGCACCGGTCGCGCCGACCAGCCAGCCCGCCGGGACGGTGATCGCTACATCGTAGTCCGCGAAGCCCATGTAGAATTCGGCGTTGCTCATGTACGGGTCCGTTTGCCAGCCTTCCACATCGTCGTACACGGCCATCTGCGGATACCAGTACGAGACGAAGTACACCTCGCCATCGGTCCCGCCGCGCGGCGCCCCGTCGGGCGGCACCGCCAACGCCCACTCCAGCTCCATGCCGATCGAATCGTTAGGGAGAAGGGGCCGCTCGAGCGTCAGGCCGAGAATCGTCGACTCGACCTCGTAGCCGGGACCACGGCCGTCGGCGGCCATCGGCCTCAGCACCCTGCCGTTCACCGCCACCCGATGCAGATCCACGCCGCCGACGACCGGCACCAGTTCGTTGCGCAACGCAGTCGGCCCGAACAGGTTGTTGCGCAGATGCAGGTACACGGTCCTCAGCGTGTCGGGTGAATTGTTCAGGTAGCGGATTGTGCCGCGTCCCTCCAGGCGCGCCGTGGCCGGATCGAGGTTCGCCTCCAGCCGGTAGCTGGCATGCTGCTGCCAGTAACGCGGTCCGGGTCGTCCCGTGCGCGTGCGCGTACCGCTGGCCACCGCGGCCTCGAAGGCGCGCGTCTCGTATACCGGGTATGGACGGGGCCGTACCAGGCTGGCAGCCGGCAGAACGCCGGAAGCGGGCCCGGCACCCCCACCGGCGGCGCAGGCCGACGCGAACGCAATGGAAGCGAGTGTCGTCAGGCAGGAAAACGTCGGTGCAGAGCGCATTGCGCGAAGGGTTCGGGTCATACGCGGCCGGCGAACCGGCGCGGGTACCCTCAACTTGCCCGGCGCTCTCCCCGTTGCAAGAGCGCGGCGCGCGAACACTCGTGCGCGATGCGGGTAAATAGACCATGATTCCACGCCTGATCGTCCTGTCGGTGTTCGCCTTTGCGTCATCCGCGCCTTTCGCAGCCGCCCAGCGGTCGCCCGTCGAAGTGCGTTGGAGCCCCGACCGGCCCACACCGGGAACGCTCCTTCGGATCGCGGCCTATCTCGATACCGGAACGGCCGCGGTCAATGCCGGACTGGGCGGGCGCGTCGCCGGCCAGCCCCTTCACTTCTCGCGCACCGCCGATTCCCTGATCGCCTACGCGGGCGTTCCCGTAGACGCGCCTGATACCATTTCACTTGCCCTGACCGTGAGTGGCTCGGATGGCGCCGAAACCATTCTGGAGTTTCCCATCGCGCTGCACGTCGAGCCCACGCCACCTGCTCGCACCGGCGAGAGTTTGAGGGTCGCGGCGCGGTTCTCGCGCCAGCCCGACTCGGCCCTGACCGCGCGAATGGCCCGCGAGTCGGCGCTGGCCATGGACGTGGCCCGGCGGGCGCACCAGACGCCGCGCCTGTGGGAGGAGCCGTTCACCCGCCCGCGCCCAAGCCGCATAACGAGTAGGTTCGGAACGGGACGCGTCTTCAACGGTGCCGTGCAGAGCCGGCACCTCGGTGTCGATCTGGCAGGCGCCGTCGGTGCTCCGGTGCGCGCCGCGAATCGTGGAGTGGTGGCCCTGGTCGCCGACTTCTACCTGGCCGGTACGGCCATCTACGTGGATCACGGCGAGGGACTCGTCACCGGCTACTTCCACTTGAGCGAATCGGAGGTCGCCGTTGGCGACACGGTTGCCCGGGGCGCAATCATTGGACGCGTTGGGGCAACGGGGCGGGTTACCGGTCCGCATCTGCACTGGATCGCGCGATACGGCACGGTGACGGTGGATCCGTTATCGGTGGTGACGGCTACGGAGGGGCTAGGGACTAGGGACTAGGGACTAGGGACTAGGGACTAGGGACTAGGGAGGTACTGACCCCTGACCCCTGACCCCTGACCCCTCAATAGCCCCTCAATCCCCCCGCCACCTCCATCCCAGCGCGCCTAACTCGGCACGCACGCTGTCGGCTTCCTCGACCAGCGAAGGTGCCGCGGAGTTCCGGAGCGCCAGGTACTGACGATAGGCATGGGCGGCCCCCTCGCGATCACCGATGGCGGCCGCCAGGCGTCCTTCTTCGCGAAGGTAGCCGCCAAGGTAACGCGGCCAGCCGCGCAGATAGGGACGTCGGCGCACGCTCGCCAGCGCACGCTCCGGATCGCCCAGACTCGCGTACATGCGCGCGATGGCAAGGCTGGCGTATGCGCGCGTGTCGCCCAACGGTGGACCCACAGCTACGATCGAGTCGGTGCGCTCCACCAGCCGCCGGGCCTCGGGCAAGCCCCGCTCCACCGCCGTTATCGCTTCGACCAGCGCCGAGCAGGCGAGCGCCGTTCCGGCGGCGGGCTCCGGAGAATCGCGAAGGACCCTCAGCCCCATCCGCGCCGTCCGGGTCTCCCCGTGCCAGGCACCCCACTGTCCGCTCACGCACGCATCGTCAGGCGTGGGCGCGTGGCTGCCGGCGCCCGGCATCAACCGCCCCATTGCCGCGCGCGCCGCCGCGCTGTCGCCACTCCCGTACAGGGCATCGAGCACGCGGATCCGTTCCGCGTTCCGCGATCCCGGCTGTCCATCGTCGAGCTCAGCAGTGAGCGCCAATGCCTCGTCAGGTTGGCCCCGGAGAAGCGCCAGACTGTGCAGCCCGAGCACCGCCTCACGCCGATGGGCGAGCCGAGCCGCACGCGTGCGCAGCAGCTCGAGCGCACGGGTACCATCATCTACCGCAATGCCGTCGTGCTGGCTGCTGAGGGCGATCCACCGGAGAGTGGTGACGTCCAGCGAATCGAAGCGCCCGCGCAACCGGGCGAGAGTCCCCTCATCGCCCATCGCCACCGCGAGCCGCCAACGCAGAAAATCGCTGATTGCGCTTCCCGGAGCGCTTTGCACATACGCCGACACGTACTCACGCATTTTCGTCCTGTCGCCGGCGCGCGCCTCCAGGAGCGCCAGGTACATCAGCGGCGGAAGGAACGTCGGATCCAGTTCGCGCGCCCGGCGAAAGGCGGCAATCGCGCGCTCTTCCGAGCTCTTCACTCCCACCGCGCGGCCGTCGGTGAACAACCGCTCGCCGAGCTCGTACCACACCTCGGGCCGGTCGGGTGCCACCGCCGCGGCATGCTCCCACGATGCAAGTTGCTCGGCCAGCGAAGATGAATCGGGGTACTGTGATCCGGCCATCGCGTCGAGAAGTGCGCGGTCACGATCGGTCAACTCCGCACGCGAGCGCCAGGCGAGCTCGATGCCCCGTGCCCAGTCGGCGCTCCCATCCACCCTGTCCGCCGCCAGCGCCAGCCCCAATCCTGCCATGGCGAATCCCGAATCACTCTCCACAGCGCGGGTAAACAGCCCGACGGCTTCGTGATATTCACCGCCGCGATAGGCAGCCTGCGCCGAGAGGTAGGACCGCAGCGCATCGAGCGAGCTGGTGGTGTGGCTTGCCAGCCGTTCCCGCTCGCCGGCCTGGCCGGCGAGCAACTGCCCCGTCAGGCGGTCGACGAGCATCGTCAGGCTGTCGGAGGGGCCTTCGGCAGTCGCTTGCCCGCGCACTACACCATCGGGGACGGAGTGCAGCGTCGCGCTCACGACCACCTTGGCTGGAGTGCCGACGACGTTTCCCAGCAGAAGCTGTCCCGAGCCCAGACGGCGCGCGATCGACAGCGCCTGTTCCAGCGGAAGCTCCTCTTCTCCTTCGACCGCACGCCGCCAGGCACCCAGCACCAGCGCCGGCTCCGCCGCACGCGCTGCCCCGACTTCGGTGAGCTTGACCACGAGCAGGTCGACCATGCCTTCACGCAGATATCCGAGCGTGGGATCCGCGCCGCTGACCCGGAAAGGGGCCACCGCTATCAGGTCGGCCTGGAGCGGGACCGCCGGCTCGTCGCCGAACCGGGACAAGCCCGAGTATGCTGCAACGATCAGCAGGACCAGCGCGAGTGCCAGCGCGGTCAACCGCCAGTATGACCGCGATTCCGCCTGACGCCTAACGTGAGGCCCGGCGGATGGCGCTGGCGAAGCCGCCGCCTTGCCGGCGGCTGCGGCGGGCGTCGGTACCGGCTCGACCGATTCACCGGACGGCTGCCCCGATACTGCGGGAACCGGCGACCACGCGGGGTCGTCGCGCAATCGCTCGACCAGCTGCACGACGGCGGAATCCGGCTCGGTGTCCAGCTCGTCGCGAACGAGCGCCTCGTGCACACGGGCGAATTGCAAAGCGCTCGCCCGATCCCCGGCTGCGGCCAGGGCCGCGATGAATCCGGCGGCGGCTCGGCCGTTCAACGGTTCGTGGGCCGCCAACTGCCGTCTCCACTCCACGGCGCGATGATAGTCTCCGTCGCGCTCCATGTCCCGCGCTAGCTGCTCGAGCGCCTCCGCGCGTCGTTCGGCCAGCCTGGCGCGCTGCATGCTCGCCCAGCGCTCGAACTCCGGTGCACCGCCTACGTGAAATCCATCGAGGAACAGTCCACGATGCAGCGTTGCAACCGCTTCCAGATCTCCCTGCTCCACGGCCGTTTCGAATTCCGCGACATCGCTGCGGACTACGGCAGAGTTGAAGCGCAGGTCAGCCCCCGCTGCGAATAGCTCGTCGGCATTCAGCGCGCGACGCATGTGATAGAGCGTCTGACTCAACGCCTGGCGCGCGCGCTCGGGATCGGCGTCCGTCCAGAGCGTAGCCAGCACCCGCTCGCGGCTCACCCCACGATCGCCAGCGCTGGCGATCATGATCGCAACCGCAAGAAGACGGCGTTGCGCCGCCGCGCCGGACAGCGCCGAGCCATCCCGCTCGAAAGTCACGCCACCAAAGGTTCTCAAATAGAGCATTTGGCGCTATCTGAGATTCATCTGATGGAACTCTGAGTGTGCGCGTGCATCTTCGGTCACCTTTGGCGCGCGGCTGGGGGCAGCACGCGTTCAGAGCGGATCGGGCGACGAGGTGTTCGGCTATTTTGAGCGACACCTCCCGCCCGTTTCTTTTATTGCCCATTATCAACACTGCAATTTAGCGAATGGCACGTACTCGGGAGAGGTCGGTGCCGTATTGACTACCTCTCCCTGCACCCAATGGTGGCATGGTTTCCACACCTACCCCTGGCAGTTCGCCCGCGCTGATCCAGCGCGTCTTGCGTCCATTTCAGCAGTTCGCCCATACCGAGTCGTCTGGTGGGGTGGTACTGCTCGCGTGTGCCGCGGTCGCCCTCATCTGGGCCAACTCGCCGTGGGCCGCCAGCTATTTCCATCTGTGGGAGTATCCACTGTCCATAGGATCGGACTCTACGGCGCTCCGGCTCTCCCTGCACGGCTGGATAAACGACGGTTTGATGGCCGTCTTTTTCCTCTTGGTGGGATTGGAGATAAAACGAGAAATACTGGTCGGGGAATTGGCGACGCTGCGGCGGGCAGCGTTTCCCCTCGCGGCCGCGGCCGGGGGAATGGTCGTGCCGGCGCTCTTCTACGTCGCATTCAATGTCGGATCTCCAACGCTTCACGGCTGGGGGATTCCGATGGCGACGGACATCGCGTTCGCACTGGGCATTCTGGCCATGCTCGGCTCCCGCGCGCCGGTGGCCCTGAAGGTCTTCCTTGCCGCTCTGGCCATCGCAGACGACATCGGTGCTGTATTGGTGATAGCGCTGTTCTACACCAGCTCGATGTCCCTCACTGCGCTCGGCGTGGCAGCCGGAGTGCTCATGCTACTGATCGCCGCAAATGCTACAGGAGTCCGATATCCCACTGTGTATACGGTATTGGGCGTTCTCCTCTGGCTGGCAGTCCACGAGTCCGGAATACACGCCACAGTCGCCGGGGTACTGCTGGCTCTGACCATTCCGGCGCGGACGCGGATCGATCCGGCCGAGTTCCTGGCGCGCGGCCGCTCGATACTCGACGAGTTCGCCGCCAGAGGAGCAGAGGCCGCCGAGAACGTGCTCACGAGTCCCGAGCAACAGGAAGCGATCCATGCGCTCGAGAACGTGGCGGAGGATGCGCAGGCGCCGCTGCTTCGAATGGAGGATAAGCTTCACGGGCCGGTGGCATTCGTGATCATGCCGTTGTTCGCGCTCGCCAACGCCGGGGTTTCGTTAGGCGGAGCCTCCGGCGCGCTTGGAAGTCCGGTCACCATGGGCATAATCGCCGGCCTGGTATTCGGGAAGCCGATCGGGATCACCTTGTTCGCCTGGCTGGCCGCTCGCAGCGGCGTGGCTTCGAGGCCTGAGGGGATCAGCTGGCGTCAGGTGCATGGTGTGGGTTGGCTCGCCGGCATCGGGTTCACGATGTCGCTGTTCATCGCCGGACTGGCGTTCGATACGATCGAAGCCCTCGACTCGGCCAAGATCGGAATCCTGGTCGCGTCGATGTTGGCGGGGATCGTGGGCTGGCTGTTGTTGAGTCGGGCGGAGCCGACTCGCTCCCGCCCCGCACGCGTATCCGCAGATACGCCGATCACGCAGCGCCCGTCGGCAAAGGACGGATTCACCCCGCGCAACCCGTGAATTCCAGCTCTCGTTATCGCACTCCGCCCTTTCGCACTTCGCCCTTCATCACTTCGCCCTTTCGCACTTCGCTCGCATCTCTTTCCTCATCTCTGTCTTACCCGCAGCGGCCCGTTCGTCGTGATCACGCGGACTGTCGGACCACCATCGCCAAGGGTCGTCGTTATGTGCCTATCGATGCGGCCCTGCAGTGTCATTGGATAGTCGAGCACCATCGGGCCGTTGGTCGTCCCCGTCTCGAGGCGCGCCGAATATTGCCTGGGTATGACCAGCGTCGCCGGACCGTTGGTCGACTCCGCGTCGAGTCCTGCGCCCTCCCAACGGCTTCCGGTCAGATAGACCGACAGCGGTCCGTTCCTCACACGAGCTCTGACGTCTCCCGAAACCCCGTCCAGTGAAAGCGGACCGTTCCGTGAAGAGAGATCCAGTCGCCCACTCACGTCCTCCACATCCATCGGGCCGTTATGGACTTCCAGCTTGAGATCGGTGCGGCGCGGAACTCCTATGTCGAAGTGCACCCACCAGGACTCACGATTCCCCGTCGATGGCCCGTCGGCGCTTATTCGGCCTCCGTCGAAGTTGATCCGGACCTGGTTCGCCAATTCACGGGCGGCTGCTTCCGTACCCGCCGATGCCTGAATGCGAGCGCGGACGACCACGCTATCGCCGTCCCATCCGTAGACGGACACTCCCCCGTTGCGGTGTCCGTCGACCGTAACCGAGCCCGTCGATCGGAGTCGTTCGACCCGCACCTCGCAATGCCTCTCGCGATCCGAATCGCCATAATCACGGTTCTGACAGCGGTCCAGCCACTCCGCGTCAGTTCGCTGCCCCGGCAATGGCATCGCCGATAGGCTGAGTGCGGCAACCGCACCTAGCAGAATGCCCGCTCGCATTGTTTTGTCTCCCTTCGAGTAGAAGTGCGTTTCGTGCCGCCCATGCTACTGCTCCTGCGCACTGATGGGACAGTCCGTCCTCCATGCAGGTTTGAACCCGATTCGCTGCAGGCGAACCCCGAAGATCCCAATCGGAGCAGGAACGTGGATCGCTCACTTGCAGTTCATGGATGTGAGGGACCCTGGCACGCGTTTCCCCCTGTCCACCCCTATATCAAGCAGACAGGAAGCACGAGGACCTTTGGCTGGAGCAGCTCATGACCGACAAGATCAACAAGAGTGACGCCGAATGGCGAAGTGAACTAAGCCCGGAGCAGTACCACGTCTGCCGAGAGAAAGGCACCGAGCGAGCGTTTACCGGGGCATACTGGGATTCCAAGGAAGGGGGAGTTTACCGCTGCGCGGCCTGCGGCAACGCCCTGTTCAGATCGAGCGAGAAGTTCGATTCTGGCACGGGCTGGCCGAGTTTCGCGTCACCTGCAGCCGATGAAGCGGTTGAAACCAGGGAAGACGACAGCTTTTTCATGCGCCGCACCGAAGTGATATGCGCCCGATGTGAATCGCACCTGGGGCATCTCTTCCCCGACGGCCCCGAGCCGACAGGGATGCGATACTGCATCAACTCCGCGGCTCTCGATCTGGAGAAGGATTTGGCCACCAATGAGGATTCCACGGAGGCCTCGAAAACGAAGTAGGGCGGAACGATCCGTTACATCCGTGGCCAGTCCGCGTCTTACGGACACGGATCATAGCACTCGGTGCCTAATCGTTGCCCGAGACTGCGGCCGGCGGACTCTGAGAGCAGTGGGCAAGACCAGGTAGGGGGGGTGACAGCGGCGGGCACGGTCCGAGAGGATCGTGCCCGTCGTTGCATCGGGGGAGATACGTAAGCGTTTCGTGATTCCGGCTTCCCTGGGGGTGACCTTTATTAGTATTGGAACACCGGCGGTGACGCCCATTGTCCCGCCTGCCCCCAATTACTTCGAGGTAAGCTCATGAAACGCGCCCTCCGCAACGCCGTCGGCGCTCTCGCGCTGGTGGCGGTGCCTCTCGCCGCTCAGAATCCGGCTAACGTCCCGATCGAGCAGTACAAGCTCGAGAACGGACTGACCGTCATTCTCGCCGAGGACCATTCGGCCCAGGTCGTGGCGGTAGACGTGTGGTACGACGTCGGATCGCGCAACGAGGCCAGGAATCGCACCGGTTTCGCGCACTTGTTCGAGCACATGATGTTCCAGGGCTCTGAGAACGTGAAAAAGGCGGAGCATTTCCAGTATATCCAGCGAGCCGGTGGCAGCATGAACGGCAGCACGGCCGAGGACCGCACCAATTACTTCGAAGCCCTGCCTTCCAACCGGTTGAATCTCGGTCTATGGCTCGAAGCGGATCGGATGCGCTCGCTCGCAATCACCGATTCGAACTTCTCCAATCAGCGGGAAGCCGTGAAGGAGGAGCGCCGGCTTCGGGTGGACAACCAGCCTTACGGCACGGCGATCTTCGAGCACACCTATGCGCTCTACGATTCAGCGACATGCTTCCCGTATTCACACTCCGTCATCGGCTCGATGGATGATCTGAATGCGGCGGAGACGAAGGATGTGCAGGATTTCTTCGACATGTACTACGCGCCGAACAACGCGACGCTGGTGGTCGCCGGCGACTTCAGGACGGCGGAGGCGAAGCGGCTGATCGAGCAGTACTTCGCCGGCATCCCTCGCGGCACCGCGCCGCCGCCGGTCGCGTGCGCGCCCAACTTCAACAGCGGCGCCCGAACCAAGCACGTTCACGACGCGCAAGCGACGCTTCCGGCATCGATCAAGGTTTATCGCATCCCGGCATATGATCATGCCGACTATCCGGCACTCGAGCTCCTGGCCACGATCTTCGGCCAGGGTGAGAGTTCGCGAATGAACCGGGAGCTCGTGCGCGATGCCAAGGCCGCGGCGCAAGCGGTGACCCTGCTGAACCCATTCGGCCCGCGTCGCGGACCGGGCGTCTTTCTCACCCTCGCGGTGGCCAATCAGGGCGTGAAGCTCGACTCGCTCGATGGACTCGTTGCGCAGGAAGTGGCTGGCCTGGTATCCGCCGGAGTGTCCGCGGAAGAGCTGAACAAGGCGAAGAACATCTTTCGCGCCACCGCCATAACGTCGCGCCAGATGGCACTCCAGCTGGCGGAAGTGATCCAGCGCGCCACGATGTTCCTCGGATCGCCCGACGCGATCAACTCGGAGCTCGAGCGCTACGAAAAGGTGACGGTCGGCGACCTGCAGCGGGTCGCGCGAACCTATCTAACGCCTGACAACTCGCTCACCCTCCTCGTGAGCTCGGAGGTGATTCAGTGAAACGCATGACGTTAGCCGCGATCGCGCTCGCTTTTTCGTCGGGCGTCGCCGGGGCGCAGGAGTTCCCCAAAGCGCCGCCAGCACCGGCAGCTATCGAACCTGCGCAGTTCCCGCCATTCCAGGAAGCGACACTCTCTAATGGAGTGCGGCTGGTGGTGGTCGAGCGCAACGACCTCCCGGTGCTGTCCATATCATTGTCGGTTCCGGCGGGTTCCTTTTACGATCCGGCCAGCAAGGCCGGTCTGGCCGACATGGTCGCCGGCCTGCTGACCAAGGGGGCGGGGAATCGGACCGCCAACCAGATCGCCGAATCGATCGAGTCGGTTGGCGGGAGCATCTCGGCGGGTGCCGGCGCCGATTTCCTCACCGTACGGGCGGACGCGCTGACCCCTAACGCCGAACTGGCGTTCCAGCTCGTTGGAGATGTGGTCGTCCGCCCCACATTCCCGGCCGAGGAAGTCGATCTCCTTCGCAAGCAGACCATGTCGGGGTTGCAGCTCGAGCGCAGCAGCCCAGGCGCGCTCGCGTCGCGGTTTTTCGCCTATGGGCTCTATGGCAGCCACCCGTACGGCTTGCGCCCGACCGAAGAGACGGTACAGGCCATAACGCGCGAAGATCTCGTCGCCTATCACGCTGCCCGGGTCAAGCCGCGTAACGCGCTGTTGGTGGTGGCGGGCAACATGTCCCTGGCCAATGCCCGGCGTCACGCCGACAGGGCGCTGGCCGGCTGGACCGGGGCACCCGCCGAGGTGCCGGCGGCACCAGCCGTGCCCACGCGCGACAGCACGGAGTTGTTGATCGTCCACCGCCCGGGCTCGGTGCAGTCAAACATCGTCGTCGGCAACACCACGTTCCTGCCGACTGACCCTATATACTACCCGGCGAACATGGCGACCCGCGTCCTTGGCGGCGGCGCCGATGCACGGCTGTTCATGATCCTGCGCGAGCAGAAGAGCTGGACGTACGGTGCGTATGCCTCGCTGCAGCGGCGGAAGGAACTGGGCGCATTCCAGGCGACGGCTGAGGTGCGCACCGAGGTGACCGACAGCGCGCTCGTAGAGTTGCTGGCACAACTCGCCCGCATCGGCGCCGAAACGGTACCGGCCGAGGAACTGGAGAACGCGCGAAGCGCGGCGGTCGGCAGCTTCCCGCTGACCATCGAAACGGTCAACCAGGTCGCCGGTGCGGTGTCGACGGCCAAGCTGCTCGGCCTGCCTGACGACTACCTGCGCATGTTCCGCACGCGGCTCGCCGGAGTCACCGCCAGCCAGCTTCAGCAGGCGGCGAAGCAGGTGATTCGACCCGACGCGGCGCTCATCGTGGTGGTCGGCGATGCGACCAAGATCTACGAGCCTCTAAAGGACATTGCTCCAACACGGATCGTGGACGTCGAGGGCAATCCTATCGAGCCGACCGCGCTCGCTGTTGCCGCCGGATCCGCGCTTCCACTGGATGTCTCCAGGCTCGCCTCCCGCACCGATAGCTTCACGATTCTCGTGCAGGGCAATCCGTTCGGATATCAGAAGTCGACGCTTGAGAAGACGGCCGACGGATTCCGGTTGACCGAGGAGTCGCAGATCGGTCCGGTGCTGCAACAGAATACGGTGGTCACGTTTAGCGCCACCGGCGAAGTGCAAAGCGTATCCCAGACCGGCAAGGTTCAGGGACAGGACACCAAGATCGACGTCACCGTAGCGAATGGAAAGGCAACCGGCTCGGCGACGACACCGGGGCCGGAGGGAATGAAGACGGTCACCGTCGACACCGAGGTGCCAAAGGGCATCATCGATGACAACGGGATCTCGGCTCTACTGCCGGCGCTGTCGTGGAGCCCGACGGCGTCGTGGACCTTTCCGGTGCTCTCGTCAGGCGAGGGAACGATCAAGACCCATACGATGAAGGTTGTCGGTAGCGAGAGTGTGACGGTGCCTGCCGGCACCTTCGCGACGTACAAGGTCGAGTTGACTGGCGGAGCTCAGCCGGTGACGATGTACGTGGCCACGGCGGCACCGCATCAGCTAATCAAGCTGACGGTAGTGGGTGCGCCGGTGGAGGTCGTGCGGGCGAAGTAGTTCCATTGGGAATCGGGAATCGGGAATCGGCGGGTGCCGGTTCTCTTGGGGAATCGGGAATTGGGAATCGGGAATCGGCGGGTTGCCGGTTCCCGATCCTTTTTCAGGGGGCAGTCGCACCACTCGCCCTCCCGCTCCGCCACTCCGTTGGGCAGATTCAATAGCGCGACCGATCAGCAACCGGAAGCCAGGATCAGGGATCGAATGAAGGGCGTGCCTGCGGCCGCGCTCCTCCCGACTCCCGATTCCCGATTCCCGATTCCCGATTCCCGACCCAGCATGCCCGACCCCTTTCGCGAACGGCTCGCTGCCGCTCTGGCCCCCGCATATGAGCTCGATCGCGAGCTGATGGGCGGCGGCATGAGTCGCGTGTTCGTGGCCAGGGAACGGGCGCTGGCGCGGCTGGTGGTCGTGAAGGTGCTGCCACCGGATCTTGCCGCCGGCGTGAACGTCGAGCGCTTCCGGCGCGAAATTCAGCTCGCCGCGCAGCTCCAGCACCCACATATCGTTCCCCTGCTTTCAGCGGGGGAGAATCAGGAGCTGCTGTACTACACGATGCCCTACATCGAAGGCGAGTCGCTGCGGGTCCGAGTCGACCGCGAAGGAGCCCTGTCGGTTCGCGATGTAGTGAGAATTCTTCACGACGTAGTGGAGGCGCTCGCGTATGCGCACGAGCGCGGCGTAATCCACCGCGACATCAAGCCGGGCAACATCCTGACGCTCGGCGTTCACGCAATGGTGACGGATTTCGGTGTTGCGAAAGCGTTGTCGGCGGCGCTCCCACACTCCGGCACAACCTCGGCCGGAATGGTAGTGGGGAGTCCGGCCTATATGGCGCCGGAGCAGCTCGCGGGAGATCCCTCTGCTGACCACCGCGTAGACCTGTATGCCGCCGGACTACTCGCCTACGAGCTGCTCACCGGCTCGTCGCCGTTCACCGGTACCACGCCGCAGGAAACGATGGCCGCACAGCTCACGCGCACGCCGGAGCCGCTCCACCAGCTTCGCGGTGATGTGCCGGCCGAGTTGTCGGCGATTATCGAGCGCGCACTTCAGAAAGCACCGGAAAGGCGGCACGGTACGGCTCGGGAGATGCTGGAGGATCTCGAGCGGGTCACGACACCGCAGGGAGCGATACTCGCCCCCGGCGGCGCGGCAAGGACGGAGTCGTCAGGCCGTGTGCCTCTGTACGCGGCGCTACTGGCGACCGCGGCGGTGGTTGTCGTTGGGGCAGCCATCCTCGCCCGGCGCCCGGACGCGCCCGCTCAAGGTGCGGTTGTAAGCGGAGAGGCAGATCTTCCTGCCGCTGTAGTGGACTCGTCGGTAACGCTCGGCGACACGACCACGAGACCCACGCCGGTGAGCGGCCCTCAGGCGCCGGTCGTGCTTACGTACGAAGACTCGGTGGCGATCGCCAGCGCCATGCAGCGCCGGTCGAATTCCAACCTGCCTATCGAACCGGAGTCGCTGAAGCTGGTCTTTCAGCGCGCTCTTTCCGATTCGGCGGAAGTGGTGGCCGAGCGGATCCGTCGTCAGGTGGAGGGGCTGCAGGCTAAGGTGTGGGAGCGGGACCTGGGCACACGAGTCCTCGTTGCGCCGCAGCTGCCGCCCTCGGAGCAGGGCAAATCGCGGGTGGTCGTTACCGACATAGTCGACGGGACGCCTACCCAGAGTCTCGGCGACGCATCTCGCACCTTTACCGACTCACTGCGCGCCCGCCTTTCGCGGGAAACGTCACTCGATATTGTGGACGCGGAACGCACGCGGTCCATAGTGACGCGCGTACCTAACCGCGCAGCGGCCGGCTGGACCTTGCGTGCCGACCTGATGGTGACGGGCCATGCCATTGCGCGGGGGGACGGGATGGTCGTGCAGCTGCTGATCAGCGACCTGCGCAACGGACGCGTCTACCATACGTCCAGCGAGCCCGTTTCCTTGGGCGATCCCCTTGCGGCGCTGCCCTCACTAATGGCGAGGTTGACGCCGCGTATCGAGCAGATGGCTCGCGCCTCACAGGAACGAGGGGCCCCGCGCATTGCACCGCCGCCGGCGGTGCCGCCTACGCGACCTCCGGCCTCCTCAACGCCTCCCTTCCGGTAACGCAGTTGGTCGTGTCAGGCGGTCACGACGTCATTAGTCCCGGGTTATCATGAGCGCCACACGATAGTCGCGCGAACCCGGCTCATCGCTCGAATACGGGTATGGCTGAAGACCCTTCACCGTGACGGTATAGCCGAGGTAGGAGACGGCCTGCGGTGGAAGCGTCGTGTGCAGGGTGTCGATCACGGCTGCCGCCCCGGATTTTTCACTCGCCAGCCGGAAATGCAGCTCGGCATCTCCTTCCCATACGCAAACAACGTCGGCCGGGCAGCGCGAGTCGTTTCCTACGGCGAGAAAGGTGACGAGCAGCATGCCGCCGCCCGCGGACGCGGTCTCGCCCCGACGCAGCGTGAACTCGACGTTCGTCGGCACCACCTTGGGCTGCGGCTCGTCAGCGTTCGGCTCGGCCGGCGGCTTGGAGTTGGCGCACGCGAGCATGAGCGAGGCGAGCAGAGCGGAAAGAAGAGTGCGCATTGGTCAGGTCGATAGAGGCACGGTCCAGACCCGCCAAGCCGGGCGCCCGTCACTTTCCGGTGACCGGGCGCGAACGGGGATGCGTGTCGAGTTCGCACGGATTTTCTCGCATACCATTAACGGCTCTTCAGGCTTGCAAGTGGGTCATCAGGGTTTGGTGCCGTTCACGATTCCGCGATTCTAGCGCGGAGGACCCGCTTCGAGGGAGCATTCCTCTGCGATCTCCGCGAAACGTCCGCGTTCTTCGCGGTAAGAATGCGGTTCTCTGTGCCGAAACGATGCCTGTCGTGAATCCAGAGGCAACCAGATCGTTGGTAATCAGAGGAACGGAACAACGAGGAACTACAGATTACGCAGATTTCGCAGATGACGGCGTCAGGCATCGATCGGCATCTGCGTAATCTGTGGTTGCTGTTTTCCCTCGTAGCTTACTACCCACTCTCTTTCCAGAAGGCCCCCATTTAAGTTCAAAGCCGGCCCGCAATGGCGCGAAGACAGTCGAGAAGCAGACCGTGCAAGTTCCACCTGACGATAGCGTAGTCGTTCCGCCCCATGCTCGTACTCTGCGAGGCGAGGCGCGTGCACTGGCCACGCTCGCCATTCCGGTCGTGGTGGTGCAAGTCGGCATGATGCTCATGGGTGTGGTCGACACCATGATGATCGGCCGGGTGTCCGCGACGGCGCTGGCCGCGGTCGCGCTCGGCCATCTGTACTTCTTCATCGTAGCATCGTTCGGCATGGGAACGTTGATGGCACTCGACCCAATAGTGTCGCAGGCGGTCGGTGCGGGCGACGACCTGGCCGTGACGCGCGGCCTGCAACGGGGCCTCGTTCTCGCGCTCGCCCTGACGATTCCGATGTCCGTCGTACTCTGGCTTTCCGAGCCGGTGCTGACGTTGCTGCACCAGCCGCAAACGGTCATTCCGATCGCCGCCGGGTACGTCCGCGCGTCCATTCTCGGCATGCTGCCGTTTCTGGCATTCACCGTGCTGCGCCAGTCGCTGCAGGCACTGAAGCGAATGGCGCCGATCGTCTGGACGATCATACTGGCAAACCTGGCGAACGTGCTGCTCAACTGGATGCTCGTATACGGAAGGCTCGGCTCACCGGAGCTCGGTGCTGTGGGGACGGGTTGGGCATCGAGCATCAGCCGGGTGTTGATGGCGGCGGTTCTTCTGGCGTTGGCATGGCGATCGTTGCGGCGCTACATCGTGCCGTTGCGGCGCGACTCGGTGGCCGCGGTGCCCCTCGTGCGCATGCTTCGCGTCGGCACTCCGATCGGCGCGCAGTTCATGCTCGAGGGAGGCATCTTCGGACTCGTCGCGATCCTGATGGGCGTGCTCGGCCCTATCCAGGTCGCCGCGCATCACGTGGCGCTCAACATGGCGGCTCTGACCTTCATGGTACCGTTAGGTATTTCGGCGGCGGCGACAGTGCTCGTCGGGCACGCGGTGGGCCGCGCCGACCCGGAAGATGCACGCGGTGCAAGCCGGGCGGCGATCGTTCTTGGCGTGGGCTTC
Source organism: uncultured Gemmatimonadaceae bacterium (assembly GCA_964584905.1). GTDB lineage: Bacteria > Gemmatimonadota > Gemmatimonadetes > Gemmatimonadales > Gemmatimonadaceae > JALZIF01. The sequence continues at coordinate 17,150 of CAZPCC010000341.1, forward strand.
ATGGCGAGCATGGCCGTGTTGATGCTGACGGTTCCACATCTGCTGGCGCGTGCGTATACGACTGACACCGCGGTGATCGCGCTGGCCGCGATGCTGATTCCGATCGCGGGAGTTTTTCAGATCTTCGACGGGCTGCAGGTGGTATCGATCGGCATTCTGCGCGGTGTCGGAGATACGCGCACCCCGCTGATCGTCAATCTGCTCGGCTTCTGGCTGCTCGGGCTCCCGGTAAGCCTGTGGCTTGCCTTTCGACTGGATTACGGCCCGGTCGGGCTATGGTGGGGATTGGTCGTCGGACTGGCGGCGGTGGCCATCGCGCTGCTGGTGCGGGTGCGCGCGCGGCTGGGGCAGGAGATGCGACGTTTGATAATCGATGATGAGAGCGTACTCGAGCTGAACACCAGGTAGGACCGCCGGTCGACCCAGCGAAAAGCGCCGCGGCACTTGCCGCGGCGCATTCCGTATTCCCCGCGTCGCTCGTCGCTCATGTCCCGCGTCGCTCGTCGCGCGTCGCGCGTCCCGCCCTTCCTATTCGTACAGGGCGTTGAACACCAGCTTGAACGTTCCATGAGGCTGAGCGCGGAACAGCACCTC
>CAZPCC010000342.1:0-5227 GCA_964584905.1 uncultured Gemmatimonadaceae bacterium
GAGTCGCGAATAGGGAATCGGGAATCGGTGGCTCGTACGTGGAATATTGGAGTCTGGATCCTCCGATTCCCGATTCCCGACTCCCGATTCCCGAAACTACGGCGGCGTCGTCAACCTCCGCTTGATTCGCTCCAACTCCGCCGTCGTCAGGTCGAGCTGCTCCTTGAGTCTGGCAACCTCGCGAGCAAGCTCTTCCTCACGCGTCGATGGCTGGGTGCGGGGCTGCGCTGGAGCTACAAGGGTGTCTGGTCTCGCGGTGGCTTCGAGAAGTGCCAGGCGGAGCGAATCCTGGCGGCTGGCCAGCGCCCAGAGCGCTCGCGCCGCCTGCGAGTGCGTCACCACGGAAGAATCGGCGAGATAAAGCTCCAGCATCGGAAGCGCATCGCGCGGCGCCGCATCGGGATTCTCCGGATCGAGCATGTAGACGGCGCGCCAGTAGGCAGCCTCGCGCGCTTCCCAGCTCCCCCAGTGCGTGCTCATGAAACGTGCAAGCACCGAGTCCGCCGACTTGTATCGTCCCTGATGCGCGGCAACGGTCGCGTCGGTGATCGTCTCAGTCCATTCATCGGCGGCAGCCTCGTTCGCTCGCATACCCGGGCGTATGCACGCGGTGAAGAGGACCGCGAATACCAGCAGCAGTCGCCTCACGCCGGAGCTCCGGCCTGGAGAGTGTCGGTCGGCAGCGAGATTCGAGTTCCGCCACGCACAGGGAGCAAGATGTAAAACGTCGTCCCGACGCCGACGGTGCTGTCGACCGCCACCTCTCCCGCGTGCGCCACGACGATCTGCTTGGCGATGGCCAATCCCAGCCCGGTGCCGATCTGAGAGGCGGATTCCTGATTGCTCGCCTGATAGAACTTCTCGAAGACGTGCGGCAGCTGTCCCGGCGGAATCCCCGCGCCCGTATCGCGGACCTCGATCGTCACCACGCCATTTACACCTTCGATGCGCAGCGTAACCGTACCGCCGCGCTCCGTGAACTTGAACGCATTCGACAACAGGTTGCCCAGCACTTCATTCACGCGATCGGGATCCCAGAATACCTCGTTAGGAAGTACCCCGGTCCGCTCTATCTCGAAAGCGATCCCGCGCTGAATCGCCAACACGCGGAATGACTGCTCGAGATCGCCCAGGAAGCGCGACAGATTCACCGCGCGAATGTCCAGCTTGCCGCCCCCCGCCTCGAAGCGGCTCATGTCCAGCAGTTGGTGTACGAGCCTTGCGAGGGAGCGCGACTGGGCCTCGAGGGTATTCAAAATGCTACGCTGCCGGGGTGTGATCGGACCGTATACGTCCTCCTGCAGGAGCTGAAGGTAGCCCAGCACCACGTTGATCGGAGTCTTCAACTCGTGCGAGGCAATCGAAACGAATTCCGCCTTCAGCCGGTCGAGTGCCAGCAACTGGTCTGCCATCGATCGAAAGCTCACCGCGAGGCGTCCGAACTCATCATCCCGCCGCGGTGAGACCCGGAGTCGATAGATGAAATTGCCGCCGGCTACGGCTGCCATCCCGTCCTCGAGGTCGCGAATGGGATTGGCAATCGTACGCCAGGTGAGCACCGAGATGCCGAGAACGAGCAGGCCAGCCAGAGCGAACGCCCCGGCTGAAACGCTTTGGGCAGTCTGGGCACGCTGCTGCGCGGCCCTGACTCCCTCACTCATTCTTCCCCTCAGTACCTGTTCCGATATGCGAATGACCTGCTCCGCCTGCGAAACTCCGCCGATTATCGCCGCCGCGGACAGAGAGTCCGCGACCACAACACTGTCCTGCTGAAGCAGGCGGGTGTACCTCGTCACATTGGAGTCGATGAGCGCCGTGAGCGCATTCAGCTGGTCGGCTGCCGAATCGAGTCCGAAATCGTGGAGCGTATCGGCGCGCGATGCGAGCTGCTGAACCTTCGCGCGTAGCGTGTCGGCTGCAGCGTCGGTCCTGGTCGCGTTCAGCGCCTGCTCCACGCGGCGAACCTCGTCCAGGTCAGCGCGTATACGGCTCACCAGCATCGATGCTCCGAACACCCCCTCGCTGAGACGCCTGGTTTCGTCGGAGAATTGCCTCAGGGACCAGACCGTATAAGCGAGCGGCGCCAGCATGACAAGCGCAATTGCGAAGAGGCCGAGGGCCAGCCTGGCGCGGATCGTCACGTCAGTACGCCACCCTTATGCCGAATCCTGCGCGCGCGCGCGCCGGTGGATATGGGATATCGTTCGGGCCGCGGTCGTTTCGGAGGTCGTAGACGAACAAGCCTACACTCCCGAGCAGCGTCACCTGGCCGCCGATTATCCCGAATCTGGCCAGTCGGTCCGAAGCTCTGGCACCCCGGTAAAGCGACTCTGCACCAGGATCCGCGTAGCGACCATCCTGCTGCAGTTGACACGCCGTCGGAGTTACCTGGCACTGCCGCCGCAGCTGCGCGAATTGATCGTCAGCTTGGGCGCTGTGTATCAGTGCATAGCTGCCGAATCCAATGGCGGCGCCGAGCAGAGCCCACTTGGCTACGCGCACGCGCGTCCAGCCGTCGTGCGTCCGTGGAGGCGCAACCCGCACCTGCGCCTCGGCGGTCGCGACGGCGCAAAGAGCCACGAGCATGATCGCGGCGCGAGTGCGCAGTCTCATCGGTAGCTCACCACGGGACCTAGGGTTGGCGCGACCAGCACTCGACCGTCCAGAAGCACCGGGGCCTCCCGGAGCTCTCCTCCGATGCGGCGTTCCCAGCGGCGCCGGCCGGTAGAACGGTCGAACATCACAATATCCCCGCTAATCGTTGCAACGAGTACGCCGTCGCGCGTAAGCGTCGGTGGCGCCACCGAATTGCAGCCGAGCGTCCTGGATATGGCTGCCGCGATATTGGAAATGGGGATCATCCAGAGGGTACAGCCATTCGTCAGCGCGAATGCCGTGTCGCGCGCAACGACTGCAGTGCCGAAAATCGGCTGTCGGGTCTCGTGTCGCCAAGCTAGGCGACCAGAAGGAACAGTGATGCCGATCACCGATCCACCAGGAGTTGTCATCACTACGGTCGAATCATCCGCTCGTGCGAGGGGTGCGGCAGTTGACGTTCCGAGTGCTACGCGGGTCACTATTTCGCCTGACGCGGCGTTCAGGACGAATAACGAGTCCGTCAGCGACACGATCGTCAGGTGCGATCCCATCAGCAGCGGCCCCGACACCGATCCGCCAGTTCTCTCCCGCCAGGCGATCTCCCCGTCATCGGTGCGCAGCGCAAACGTGTATCCCAGTGCGTGTGTAGTGCCGAACACGAGCGAGTCGCCGAGTGTAAGCGGTGCTGCAACATCACCGATGCGCCGACGCCACACCCGTTTGCCCTTCCGTATCTCGTAGGCGGCGATCATCCCTTCGCGACCCTCGGAAGCGGCATAGATGTGATCACGGTCGACGAGGGGTCCCACCCCGAAGGGAGTCTCTCCACGTGTCCGCCAGTAGATGCCGCCGGTACGCGGATCGAAGGCGTACAGCCACCGGTCGATAGTCGTGACGGCCGCCGCGCCGGGTCCAACCGCTGGAACGCCCAGCGTGCCGCGTCCCAGGCTGGCCTCCCATTCCAGCTCGGGTTCGTCCCGCACCGCGCCATCCATGGAGGGCGCGCGCGACGCCGTACCCAGATACGTACGCACCTCGCCCATTGCGTCTGGCGGTACGGCGCGCCGGCGGGCGCATCCGCCGTTGACACCGATTGCGGCCATCAGTACGATGCCGCTCGCCCACCACCAGCGTCGGCGGCATTCGGTAGCCTCTCTATTCCAGGTCAATGACATCGCGGTTCGTGTGCATTGAAGATCTGCGTAACTTCGCCGGGGAAGCGGTCAGCGTGCGGGGATGGGTCACTCACGTCCGGTCGTCCGGCAAAGTTGCCTTCGTGGTCGTTCGAGATGGTAGTGGTATTCTGCAGTCGGTGGTGGTCAAGAACGCAGTCGAGCCCGAGGTCTGGGAGAAATTCGCGCAGCTCACGATTGAGACTTCGATCGTCGTCACGGGAGAAGTCCGCGCCGACGCCCGAGCCCCCGGTGGATTCGAGATGGGGGTCCAGAGGCTCCAGCTGGTGGGCGCGAGCCCGCTGGATTATCCCATTCAGCCGAAAGAGCACGGCATCGATTTTCTCCTCGATAACCGTCACCTCTGGCTGCGCAGCCGGCGCCAGGTGGCGATTGCCCGCGTTCGAAACGAGATCGAGCAAGCCATCCACGATTTTTACTACGCGCGAGGGTTCCTCCGCGTGGACACTCCGATTCTGACCGCGGCCATAGGCGAGCGCTCCGGGCTGTTCGCGACCGAGTATTTCGACGAGGGCACCGCCTTTCTGGCGCAGACCGGCCAGCTGTATGGCGAAGCGGCCGCCGCAGCCTTCGGCAAGATCTACACGTTTGGTCCAACCTTCCGCGCCGAGAAGTCCAAGACCCGTCGCCACTTGACGGAATTCTGGATGATTGAGCCCGAGGTGGCGTGGAACGACTCGAACGACAACATGCGATTGCAGGAGGATTTCGTCTCCTACCTGGTTGAGCGTGCACTGGAACGATGCGCCGGCGAGCTCGCCGAACTGGAGCGAGATACCGCGGCGCTCGAGCGTGTGCGTGCACCCTTCCCGCGGGTCGGCTACACGGACGCCGTGACCGTGCTGCAAAACAAGGGGAGCACCGTCACCTGGGGCGAAGATCTCGGCGCCGAAGACGAGTCGCTGCTGGTGGAGGACTACGACCGGCCGATCTTCATTTTCAACTACCCCAAGGAAGCCAAGGCGTTCTACATGAAGGAGAATCCCGACGATCCCCGCACGGTGCTCTGCAACGACTGTCTGGCACCGGAAGGCTACGGCGAGATCATCGGCGGAAGCCAGCGCGAGGACGACTACGACAAACTGAAGCGGCGGATCGAAGAGGAGGGGCTCCCGATGGATGCCTACGGCTGGTATCTCGATCTTCGAAAGTACGGCACGTTCCCGCACGCGGGCTTCGGCCTTGGGCTCGAGCGCACCGTTGGCTGGATCTGCGGCGTGCCGCACCTGCGGGAAGTGATTGCGTTTCCGAGACTCATGAACCGGTTGAGGCCGTGAGTGCGGGATGAGCGATGCGCGACGCGCGATGCGGGAAAAAGTGCTCCGTCATTCCTCCCGCGTCCCGCGTCGCGCGTGGCTCGGCCCGCGCTTCTTCACCTCCTCCCACACCGCATCCATCTCCTCGAGACTCGCTTCGCCTAACGTAATTCCTCGTTC
>CAZPCC010000343.1:0-22380 GCA_964584905.1 uncultured Gemmatimonadaceae bacterium
GCGCGTGCTCGAACGCCAGCGCGCTGCCTCGTCGACCGCCCTTGACTGCACGGCTGCTATGTCGCACGGCACTTCGATGCGTATCGGTGTCGCGTCAACAGGCAGATCCAGATCGCCGCCGGCGTTCAGAACCGGGGCGCCGCCAGCGATCACCGGGGTACGCTCACCAGTGAGGTATGGCGGCGCAGCCTCGAGGATCGGCCAGGCGACCACGAAACGGTCCGTGCCGACGCCGCGATGCAGCGCGCTCGCAGTATTGCCGCCGTACATGTTCTCCACGTACTCGACGGCATACACGCCGAGGCGGTTGAAATTGAAATGGGCGTTGCGCGCGACGAGCGGGTCGTACGTCCAGTAGATCCGCAGGACGCCGATCTCTTGCAAGACTTCGCGCTGGTATTCCTTGAGCCGGCGCCCCAGTCCCTGGTTGTGCAGCTCGGGCCGCACGGCGAGCATGTCGGACCAGTGCACCAGCTGTCCGCCCTCGACGCCGGTCATCCCGAACACGAATCCGAGCATGCGGCCATTGTCATCGAAGGCGCCGGCGGTTACGCCACCGATGCGCTGCGACACCTTGAGGATTGCGGTGGGCACGCGCTCGCTGAAACCGGCACCCCAGGTCTCCTCCTGGAGCGCCACGCACGCGGCATAGTCTTCGAGCGAGTCCAGGGGACGAATGGCAGGCAGCGGCGGCTCACCGACGGCAGCTGGCGTAGGTCCATCGCGATTGTTCCCCGGAGGTGTCGTCACGTGCGGAAGCTACCCGTCGCTTTCGCGCCGCGGGAGGGCTCGTTCGGCTTGCCGCTCCGAGTGACCCGCATGTACCTTCGACGTTCAAACTCCTCTCGATGGCCTTCTGCGTGATCCCTCCCAAAGTCCTACCGCGCTTGAAATGTCGCCTCTCCGCGTAGTGCTCCTCCCGTTGATCGCCGCGTTCCTTGTCCTCGCACCCTGCGTGCAGTTGCAGGCACAGCAGCCGGTCGCGCCGGAAGTTGTCGCGCCGCCAGCCAATCCAGAGGATGTCGGATCGGTCGACGCGATCATCGCTTCACTGTATGACGTCATCTCCGGTCCCGCCGGGCAGAAGCGAGACTGGGATCGGATGCGATCGCTGTTCGCGCCGGGCGCGCGACTGATCCCGATCGGGCCGCGGCCGGGCGGTGGATACACGACGCGCGTAATGACGGTCGAGGATTACATCAGGCTTGGCGGCCCCAGCCTCGAGCGAGACGGATTTTTCGAGCAGGAGATTGGCCGCCGCACGGAGCGGTACGGCAGCCTGGTGCACGCGTTCAGCACCTACGACTCGCGCCGCGAACTTTCGGATGAGAAGCCGTTCATGCGTGGCATCAACAGCATACAGGCGATGTACGACGGCACCCGCTGGTGGATCATCACGGTGCTCTGGGAATCGGAGCGGTCGGATAATCAGATTCCCGAAAAGTACCTGACGACGCCTTAGAGATGAGAGATGCGAATTGCGAGAGAAGCCCGCAAGTAGTGTTGTTCTCGCATCTCGCATCTCGTATCTCACACCTCCTTCCCTCGGACTCGCCATGAAATCTCGCCTTACGATTCTGCTCTTCGTCGCCGTTTTCTCCTCCGCCGACGCGCAGGAATTCGACACACGCGTAGCGCAGGGTGTGGAGAAGTTCACACCGCTGGCGACGGAGCTGCGGCATACCCTGCATCAGAATCCGGAGCTGGGCAATCGCGAGTTCGAGACCGCCAAGCTGATCGCCTCGCATCTCGAGGAACTGGGTATCGAGGTTCAGACCGGAGTAGCAAAGACAGGTGTCGTTGGAATTCTCAAAGGTGGCAAGCCCGGGCCGGTGGTGGCGATCCGTGCCGACATCGATGCGCTGCCCGTCACCGAGGACACGCCCTTTCCCTTCAAGTCGACGAAGCGCGGCACCTACCTCGGCCAGGAGGTGGGGATCTCGCACGCGTGCGGCCACGACATTCACACGTCGGTGCAGCTCGGAGTCGCGTCGATTCTCGCGTCCATGAAAGCGGATCTGCCCGGGACCGTGATGTTCATCTTCCAGCCGGCCGAGGAAGGACCACCGCCTGGCGAGGAAGGGGGTGCCGCACTCATGGTCAAGGAAGGGATCTTCAAGACCTTGAAGCCTGACGCGGTGCTGGGACTGCACGTCTGGGCCGATCTGGAAGTGGGGAAGGTCGCGGCAAAGGCCGGTCCGATGCTCGCCGCCGCCGAAGGATTCGATGCCACCGTCACCGGCCGCCAGGCGCACGGCGCCATGCCGCACATCGCCATCGACCCGATCGTCATGGCCAGCGAGATAGTGATGTCGCTGCAAACCGTCCGGTCCAGAAACATGGATCCCTTCCAGCCCGGCGTCATAACGATTGGCTTGATGCGTGGCGGCGAGCGCCGCAACATCATCCCGACCACGGTCGAGCTGCAGGGGACGGTGCGCACGTTCGATACGCTGGTCCAAACGCAGGTGGAGGACCGCATCCGCGCGATCTTCGATGGCGTCTCCAGGGCTCATGGCGGCACCTTCACGCTCACCTTCGACCGTGCCTATCCACTGACTGCCAACGACACCGCACTGTACGAGAGGATGAAGCCCAGCATGCAGCGAGTGCTCGGCAACGATCTCGTGGTGGCGCAGCCGACAACGGGTGGCGAGGACTTTTCCTTTTTCGCCAACGAGGTACCTGGTCTGTTCCTCTTCCTTGGCGGGCGCAAGCCGGGCGGCACGACCGGCGGCCATCACACGCCGACCTTTCAGGTCGATGACGGTGCGATTCCGGTTGGCATGAGAGTGATGACTACGCTGGTGCTGGATTTTTTGTCGAAAGGGAAGATGGTGGGGAATTGAGTAGGAAACAGGAAATAGGAATTGGGAAATAGGGGTGGTACGCGAACGGCGCCGCACTGCGGCGCCGTTCGCATGATAGGAAGCGTGCGGAGGACCGTATCCCAATTCCCAATTCCTAATTCCTAATTCCTAATTCCTATTTCCTATTTCCTATTTCCTATTTCCTATTTCCTATATCCTGATTCAACCAGCAACAGCGCCATTACCCCATAGATAGGCAGGTGCCCCACCAGCTCCGTCCAGCCGAGGAACGGCAGCGTCAGGTTGAAGGGCACCCATAGCACGAGGATCATCAGGCGGAGAAAAGCTCCCGAGAGCAGCAGCATCCCGAACGTGAGCTCTACCGTTCCGGCCATCAGCGCGAAGTCGGCGTCGCTCACTCCGGAGAACCCGATTGCCGGGAGGAAGTTGAGCGGGTACCGCTGCAGGAACTCCACCGCCATCGGCAGGTTGGCGAGTTTCTCGGTGAACGCGATCACCACCAGGCTGATCCCCGTCGCCAGGCGCAAGACGCGGCTTGCCGAGGGAACCAGCCTCGGTATGGGGCGGTTCAAGCGCGTGACGGCGCTGTCGAACGCCAGCGGTCCACGCCCGGTAGCAAACAGATAGAAGGCGATTCCCAGGAAGATCGTCTGCTCGAGCAACTGGACCGGACCCACCAGCACCACACCCGCCAACCAGATCAGTCCGAGCAGCGCCGCGGCGATTCGCGTCAGCGCACCGTAGACGAACGCCATCGCCACCATTATCTGACCTAACGCGAGCACGCCCCCGGCCAGATGCCAGCCAAGCTGGATGTTCGGCACGAACAACCAACGGTTGGTGCCGGCCACCAGCAGCGGCACCGCCGCGTGAACGCCCAGCACCAGCGGCATCCACGAGAGAAGGCGATCGTATCGCTCGCGGTCCACGCCCAGCTCCATCGGGCCGGGGATGAGGTCGCGATGGCCCCGCATGCGCCAGAGCACCATCGCCGCGGCAGTCACCGACACGGCAATGGCGATTGGTATCAGCGCCTGTCGCGTTAGAAGCGCTTCGAGCTGTACGGGGAATCGGTCGTCGTCCAGGAACCAGCGTTCGTGCAAGAGGAGCATCGTCGTTATGCGTGGTCAGAGCGCAATCTCTGGCCCATTCTGGAGGGCATATGTCGAGCTTGGCAATGCTTCCGTTCAAGCCTATGGCAACGGTGACGCTGACTTCACCGCGGAATCCGGAAACACGACTGAGATCGCCTTCGTTCGACGATCTTCCGGCTTAGTTGGAGAGCGACACCGCCACCGGCATCCCGCGAGCCGCCGCCTGCAGCCCGTTCCCCAGAGCCCCGAACACGTTCGATCCCCAGCAATGAACGGCGCCAGCGGCGGTCAGACCGCACGCATGCCGTGAGCCGGCGGACAGGGTCGTCAACGTCAGGCCACCATTCACCGCACGCGGTATCGACGCGTTGCCCCCGGCGCTGCCGAGCTGCCCATAACTGTTCCGCCCCCAGCAATACGCGTCGCCAGCCGCAACGAGCGCGCAGGCGAACCCCGCTCCCACAACCACCGACGTGAACGAACTGCCGCCGGCCACCAGCGCCGGTGTGCCGAACGCGCCGCCCGATGATCCGCGCCCGAGTTGTCCATGCGTGTTGGCACCCCAGCAGAATATCGCTCCATCCGCTCGCAGTCCACAGCTGGAGGAATCGCCGGCAGCGACGCCCAGGTACGTGTGACCTCCCGTTACGAAGCCTGGCACATCCGCATCGCCCCCCACACCGCCAACTCCGAGCTGTCCCGATTCGTTATTGCCCCAGCAGAAAGCCGCTCCAACCGAGTTGAGAGCACAGGTGTGCCGCAATCCCGCCGTTATGCTCGTGAACGATTCGGCGGTCACCACGGGAATCGGCGTCGTGCTGTTGATCCGTCGCGCATCGCCGAGTTGCCCGACCGAGTCTTCGCCCCAGCAGTAGGTGGTGCCGCCGGCAATGCCGCACGCATGGCGACCGCCGGCGCTCACGGCCGTGAAGGAGCCGCCGGGTGCAGTCACTCCCTGCGACCCATCGCCGGCGGAAAGACCTCCCGTACCGAGTTGACCGAACTGATTGTCTCCCCAGCAATAGGCAATTCCGTCGGCGGCCAGCCCACAGCCGAGTGAGTTCCCGACCGAAATGCTCGTCAGGTTCAGATCGCGGCCAACCAGGCCCGGAACGATGGCGCACGCGAGCGGACCGCTAATGAGCGCGTCGTCGGCAAAGCAGATGGTATCCGGCTGGAAGCCCAGTTGCCCCGCATCGCCAAGTCCCCAACACTGCGCACGGCCGGGCACGTTGGTGACGATGCATCCCGCGTCATCGCCAGCACTCACGCCAGCGGCCAGTAGCGCTAGCACGTCGACGTCAACGCTCGCCTCACGAGCACCTGCGCGAGCGATGACTACCGTGTTCCCAGGGGCGACGGCGTGCACCAGGCCCGCTGGGCTCACCGTGGCAATAGAAGAGTCTTCGGAGCTGAATGTGACCGCGACGTCGAGCGGGGTGCCGGAGGAATCCATCACCACCGCGTTCAGCGTCAGGGTGTCGCCAGGCACCAGCGAGTGGTCCGGCTCCGATAGCTGCACACTGGCGATCGGGTCGACGGCGCACGGATCTCCGAAACCGCAAGGTCCGGTGATTCCATTCTCCTGTTCTTCGCAGGCTGTAAGCGAGCAGAGTAAAGCGGCTACGATGACATAGCGGGGCATGGCGATCCGAGGCTGTGAGCATGAGGAGAACCCTTCGATGGAGATCCTGGCTGCCTCTCCTTCGGGGGCACCGAGTGATCGGTCACCTCGGCTTGTGGGTTTGTGTTCTCACGGTAACCCCGCCCTCTGACACCCTGCTGTCAGCTCTGCTGCCGCGCCATCTCCTTGAGCCGGATCCGCACCCTCTCCCTCACCTCCTCCGGCTCGAGCACCTCGGCCTCCGGCCCGTACTGAAGTACGTGGCGTACCGCCCATGCGGTGTCGGCCAGCGGATGCGTGAGCGTGAGTGATCCATCGGGCTCCACCGCTACACCTTCTCGCTCCGCGATCCACCGCGCCACCCTGGGCGAGTAGCGCACGCGTACGGCCTCCCGCTGCCCTGCCTGCAATGCCCGTCCTTCGTGCAGAAACCGGTCGATGGAGAACGACTCGGGAATTGTGAATCGATCCTGCGTTAGGCGAGCCTCCTCGATTCGGTCCAGCCGAAAAATTCGGATGTCTTCACTTCGGTCGCAAAAGGCTACGATATAGAACATGCCGCTCGACGCGACGACGGCGTACGGACAGACTACGCGGTCGGCCGACGATTCCGCGTCGCCGCGCCTATAGCGCAGGCTGAGCTTGCGGCGATCGCGCAGCGCGGCGCGCGCGGCGGCAAGGTGGGCCGGATCGCCAGCGGCGCCCACCTCGGCGTTGTGCATGGCTTCGGGCATTGCATCGGCCGGCAACTTTGCGATGAGCTTTCGCAGCCGCTCACGCGCCCGGTCGATGGCGGCGCACTCGTCAGGCGGTCGCTCGGTGCGCAGCATCGCCAGGCCGAGCTCCAGCGCACACAGCTCCGAAGTCGACAGCCGCATGGGCCGCCGAAAGTGATTCGAGATCAGTTCCACGCGGTCGGACTCGATGTACAGTTGCACGCCCGCAACGAATCCGCCCGGATCGTCGAAGCGTGTGACGAGCGACCAGAGGTCGCCGTGCACCGTCTCCAGGTCCGCGCCGGCCTGCTCGGCGATTTCGCTCAGCGAATGTGCCTCGCCGTCGGCGAGCCTCGGAATGAGATGCAGAACACGCCGGAGCTGAGCCGCCGCCGTTTCGCTCAAGCGGAACCTCCCGCGTCGACGGTCCGACCGGTCCCCTCGGTCGTTTCGTAGACCGCCAGCGTCTGATCGATCTGTGCACGAAAGGCCTCGATGACCGCGGGTGGAGACAGAGGCTCGGCGTCGCCTGCGAAGGAGAGCAGCCAGCGCGCAAAGGAATCGACTCGCCGCACCTGAAAGGCGCGCTTGTCCCGATCGCCCGGGACTTCGGAGCCGAGCCGGCTGGCCGCCGCGGCCGCACCGCTCCGGTTGGCGAAGCGCACGATTGCCTCGATATAGTCGCCGGTTCCAAGCTCCCATGCCTGGCGAGAGTGTGCGTGCTCGCGCAGCCGAAAGTCTGATGGAAGATCGTAGTCGGCGGTGTGAGCGCGATCGGGATTCACTCGCGGCGCGGTGATTCGGCTCAGCCGAAAGTTTCGCAACTCTCCCCGAGTTGAGTCCCGGCCCACCAGGTACCACTTCGCGCCTAAAAAGAACAGGCCATATGGCTCGACCGATCGGAGCTCGGTGCGATCCGGGCCCATCGCGTAGTACTCGAAGTGCAGGGTCTTTCTCCGGGTCAGCGCATCGCTGACCACGGCGAACACCTTTTCTTCCACTCCGGCTCCGCGAGTGTGCAGGATGATGTCGTCAGGCGAATCGTCGTCGACCGGCAGATCGATTGCCAGCTTGCGTACAGCCGACTCCGCGTCGGCGGCCAGGAGCGGGTCGCCGAGCGCACGTACCCGCGCGGCGGCGCTGGACACGGCGGCCAACTCGTCAGGCTCGAACAGGAGTGTCGTCAGCGCTCCATAGCCGAACCGGTCGAGTTGGCGCGACGGCCTCGTTGCGTTGCGGTCCGGACCCGCCATGGCGAGATACGGCAGGTAGAAGTTGCGAGGTGAGAGCCGGTACGCAGCGCGCTCGCCCTCTTCGTCCTCGAGGGTCTCGATTGGCACGCCGAATGTGCGCAGCTCGTCCTTGTCCCGCTCGAACATGCGCATCAGCGCGGGCAGCGAGCGTCCGGGCACCGAGTACGCTGGAACGTCGGACGCAAGCTCGCTGAAGGTAGCCGGGTATCGCCTGACGAGCAGGGCGGCGAGCAGATCGATCCAGCGCTTGGTCTTGGACGTAGCGAACTCTGTTTGAGGATGAACGACAGCCGCTCGTTCAGGCTCTCACACCGGAACGTCGTGTCGTGTGCACTGATGAGACAATGTAAAGCCCGGTCTGACAGCCCTCACACTCGCCAAAACCGTCCGCAGTGATCTGGCCGATCTGAACCTGCGCGACATGATCGACGTCCAGTCGTTTCTCTGGGTTCAAGGCTCTGAATACGAGGAATATAGGTCCCGCCGTTCGCCCTGTCCGGGAACGTCTCTTGCCTAAAGGCGTAGAGCACGTCTCAGCAGGGTGTACGAGCCGTGATTGTGATTCCGCGCACCCAAGCGCTGGTCGAGTAATACATGTGCATCGCGCGGTTAGCAGCAGCGCCATGATGGAACGCCAGCCTGAGGACGTGCCGATGCGAGGGGTCGACAATGCTCACGGAGAATTCACGCTGTCGCATTCGACCCTCATCCGCGATGAGTTCGTCGCCTCACTCGACGGGCGGCCTGAAGCGCGCATCACGCTGGAGCAGCACGTCCGCCTGCTGACTCGCGACGGTCTCATGGCATCGCTGCCTATCGAGCGTCTGATCATTTTCCTCAAGCGCACCGTGGCTGGCCCTGACGCGCACGCGCCCTCCCGGACATCCTCGGTCAGCCAGGATCCGCACGTCGAGCTGCTGGAGTCGATAGTGAAGTGGGCGTTGGACGAATACTTCGCCAACCCGGCCATTCAGCCTGATCACGCCGGACAACTCGCTGGCGCATAGCGAACGGGGCTTGGCGCATTGAACTTCAGCGACAAGCCCCGATCACCCCGTGTGATTCCCATTCTTCACTTCACGTCGCGCACCACCCGGCCGTTGCGGTAGAACACGATCCGGTCGGCACGGCCGTCGTTATTCCGGTCGTACCAGATCTGCTTTTCATTCGACCGCCTGCTGTGAATCACTGCCATCTCGGGTACGGCATCGCGATCGCGGTTCACCAGCTCGACACGGAATGGGCCGTTGCCCAACCAGCGCCGTGCGTCAGCGGGAACCCCACGACCGTTCCGCAACGCCAGTGCACTCGCCATTCGCGGGAAGGCGCCGTATGCGCGGTTGTCGCGGTCCCTGCGATCCCGGTCGTTACCCTTTCGCTCCCATAGCGCGCACTCGCCGTTGCGCTTCCGCTCGACGCATCGCGCATCGGCGCGACCCGAACGCTCGTCACCGCGATCGAAGTCGCCATTTGGCCTCCGCTCAGCGCTCGCCTGCTCGCGATCGCGCGTGCGCTTCAGACATTCAATGTCGTTCCAACGGCAGCTCTGCGCCTCCGGCTTGCGTTGTGACTCCTGCTCGCGTCGCGACTCCTGCCCGCGGATGCACTCCATGTCATTCCACTTGCAGGTCTCCTGAGGCTGCTGCGCCTCGGAGGGGCTGGCCGCTATCGTCAGGGCGAATGCGCTCATTAAGACGGCTTGCTTCATCATGGTCCTGCCTCTCGACTGAAGGTATGCTCTTACAGGAGGCAACAGCGGGACCAAACCAAGCCGTTCTCGTCGATCCTCATAAGCGCTTTAATGTCAACTGTTTATGTGCATCCATCCTATCCGGGGCGGTGGGAAAGTGTCACCTTGAGTGGACACTTGGCCATAGGCCGGCCATACGTGTTCCAGGAACCCGCTGGACAGCCGTCATCGCCGGACGCACCTTCGGTCTGCCGCCCGCCTGCGATTTATCCCGCTGTATTCTCCCATACTGAAGATCCTACCCGATGCTTTCGCCTTCTCCCATCCGGCGGCGTCGCCTCGCGGCGTCGCTTCTCACTCTCGCGCTCCTCGCTACCGCCTGCCGCGTAGTCGATCAGCGCGGAACAGACCCACCTTACGACACCATTATCCGCAACGGACGGATCATCGATGGAACCGGGAGCGCCTGGTTCTACGGGGATCTCGCCATCCGTGCCGGTCGCATTGCCCGCATCACCCCTGCGGGCGCGCTCGGCGGGCTCGAATCCCGCGATACTGTCGATGCCAGCGGGATGGTCGTGTCGCCCGGGTTCATCGACATCCAGAGTCATTCGCGCGAAGCGTTCATCACCGGCGACGGGCGGGTGGTGAGCAAGGTGACGCAGGGCATAACGACGGAGATCATGGGAGAGGCCGAGTCGAACGCGCCGGCCAACGCTCATACCCTTGCGTCTGACTCGCTCAGCGACACGGCGTGGGCCCGCGCCAACTCCGCTTTCACCAATCCCGGCGGTTTCGGAAAGTGGCTCAACGCCATGGTGGAGCGGGGTGTGAGCGTCAACGTCGGCTCCTTCCTCGGCGCAACGACCGTAAGAATGTACGCGAAAGGCATGGCACAGGGTGAAGCGACGCCGGCCGAGCTCGACACGATGCGGGCGATCGTGCGGGAGGCGATGGACGATGGAGCACTGGGCATCGGCACCGCGCTCATCTATCCGCCGGGGAACTACGTATCGACCGACGAGCTGGTGGAGCTGGCCAAGGCCATGGCGCCATCTGGCGGCGTGTACATCACTCATATGCGCTCGGAGGCGAACCAGTTCCTCGAAGCGGTCGACGAGGCGATGGAGATCGGCGCGCGCGGAGGAGTGCCTGTCGAGATCTACCATCTCAAGGCTGCCGGGGTGCGCAACCATCCAAAGGCAGCATTGGCGATCGCGAAGATCGATTCGGCACGCGCTGCGGGACTCGACGTGCAGGCGAACATGTACCCGTATGTGGCGGGCGGGACCGGCCTGGCAGCGTGCCTGCCGCCCTGGGTGGCGGCCGATGGAAAGCTGTTCGACAACATCCGCGATTCGACGATGCGGATGCGCATTCGAACGGAGGTGCTCGCGGACACGAGCGATTGGGAGAATCTGTGCTCCCTGAGCACGCCGCCTAACGTGAGCGTCGTAGGATTCAAGGCCGAGGCGAACGAGCCTCTCGAGGGATTGCGCCTGGACTCGATCGCCCGGATGCGTGGCCTGGACTGGATACAGACGGTAATGGATCTGACGATCGAGGAAGAGGGACGGCTGGGGGCTCTCTTCTTCATGGCTCGCGAGGAGAACCTGGCGCTCCAGATGCAGCAGCCCTGGATCAAGTTCGGTACGGACGCGAGCGGCATGGATCCCGACTCGGCGACCCGTCTCACGCATCCACGCGCGTACGGAACGTTCCCGAGAATACTCGGACGCTACGTGCGGGAGCAGGGTGTGATGTCGCTAGAGGAGGCGATTCGCAAGATGAGCTCGGCCGTTGCAACGCGGTTAGGCATTCAGGATCGTGGCGTGCTGCGCGAGGGGATGTACGCCGACGTGGTAGTTTTCGATCCCGGGACGGTCATCGACAACGCCACCTACGAGGCGCCGCATCAGCTGAGCACGGGCATTCGCGACGTATTCGTGAATGGGGTGGCGGTCGTTCGGGGTGGGCGGCATACCGGAGCAAGGCCGGGAATGGCGGTGCGGGGAGCGGGGTACAGGGACTGAGTCACCGCGGGCGTTGCGCGGCCTGCGCCACTACAGGAACGGCCGCCTCCGGCGGCCGTTTCTGTAGTGGCTGGCTCAATTAAGCGCGTACTTCATCGGCAGGGTTCGCGCACTTGAGAACGCGTCGTCAGGTGCGACGCGCCCAGCCCGATCCATCCCTCCCCTTCGCCGCCGACTCCGCTACGCGCATCGACATCTTGAGCGCCACCGACGACATCGGCGCCTCCGCGTAGACCTGCACGTCGTCGCGTAGCGACCGCGCCAGCTGCTGGAGCGTAACGTCATCCCCGGCGTACTGTCGAATCCGGGACGCAGTTGCCTCGAGAACTTGCCGAGCGTTGTCATAACGTCTTTCCCGGTTCGCTTCGGTTGCCTCGGCCCGCGCACGCGCGGCATACAGCTCCGCCACTGCGCGATCCACGTCCCCGTTCCGCGGCTGTGCGTCGTTCTCATGATGCGTGGCGTACGTCCAGGTTTGTCGGCACGCGCTTCGCGGGATGCTCCTGCCACGGGAGGCCAGCGCAAGCTCGGCCACCGCATGATCGCCTGGAGTCCCACGCGGGAAGTGGATGCCCACGACGACATCCAGTTCCTGTCCGGACACGAGATCCCCAAGCTCCACACGCAGCTCGTTGCCGTCGTCCGGCCGCGTCTGGTGAAAGCGGTTGAGCGTCCTCGCCGTGGCGCTGCGCGGAAGCGCCACACGAAGCGACGCGTCCCGGAGCGTCACCTCGAGCGCCTCCGCCAGTTCGCCCGTCACCATCTCGGGGATTTGCGAGGCCCCTTCGATGAAATAGAAGTTGCCGCCGCCCTCGTGCGCCATGTCGCGCAGCAGACGCTCGTCGAAGTCAGCGCCTACGCCGAAGGTCGACGTGGACACACCGCGCCGCCGCAACTCGCCCGCATGACGAGCGAGCTCGTCCCGATCCGTTATACCCTGGTTCGCCAGACCATCCGTCAACAGCAGACACCGGCTTACCAGCTCGCTGTCGAGAAACTCGGCGATCTGCTCGCACCCGCGCAGCCAGCCGCCCCCGAGGTTAGTGCCGCCGCGCGGGCCCACGTTGCGTAGCGCGTCGAGCGCCCGGCGCTTCGACTCGGTCGTCACGACGGCGGACGGCGATATGACATCGATTCGGTTGTCGTAGACGACAAGCGAGAATCGGTCTCCCGGCCGCAGCCTTCCGAGTGACTGCTCCACTGCCTCACGCGCAAGGCCAAACTTCCGATCGGATCCCATGGATCCCGACCGGTCCAGCACGAATCCGACGTTCACGGGAAGGCGCGTTTCAAGCGCCGGTGCATGCGGTGCGGTGATGCGGGCCAGCACATAGCGGGTGCTCTCCGCGGCGGCGCGAATGAGCAGGCGATCGGTGTGAATGGACAGGGTCACTTCAGGTTTCCTCAGAGAGAATGTTCCTCGCCGCCTCGAGAAGGCGGTCGACCAACCTGTTCTGTTCGCGGGTGAGGGGACGGCGGATGCTCAGCTCCACATCGCGCGTGAGGCGGATGCGCTCCCACGTGGACTTCGTTACTTGCCATTTGCCGTGTGACGCCTGTGCCTCAGCGCCGGCCGTCATCGCGCTGGGTGGAAGGTGGGCGTAGAAGGGACTCGACTCCCTGACGCCGGTCAGCTCGGCAGCCACGCGATCGGGCTCGAGTACTCCGCGCAGGTATCTAAGCGCCGAGTCTGACACTCGCGGCAATGGCAGCACCGGGGGGTGTTCGAGCTCGCGCCCCACGCCTTCGTCGTCGAGCGTCTCGAGATGCGACCGGATCTTGGCGAGCGGCCAGTGCTCCCGCTGAAGGAGTTTTATCATCTGCAGCCGGTCGACGAGGGCGCGGTCGTATTTGGTTCCAGGCCCGCGGGTTCCAGGCGATGGAAGCAATCCCTGCTGCACGTAATACCGTACTGTGCGCGGAGTTACGCCGGCAGTTTCGGCAAGTTCGGTGAGGTCGAGGTCGAGGTCGAGGTCGTCTGAATCCGGTTTCATGTGGACAATATGACAGAATTACGTCACACTGTCAATACTGCCGCAGATGCCTCGTGTATTCGCTGGTGGGCGGACTTGCCGCGTAGCGAGCGATCAGTGGCGCCTGCTCCAGATCGCGGAACACGTCGTGCTCCCGGCCTCGCACACGCGGTACCGGTAGGGGGGCGACAACCGCTCTCGCGGGATCTCGTCGGCGTGCGACCCGTCATTCGCCACCGTCGCGATCCGCTCACCATTCCGGTACACGTCGATCCGGTCACTTCTCGCTCCCGACCACGTGAGGCTCGCCCGCAGCCTTCCCTCGCGCTCCACCATCGATACCTCTAACCTGACTTCGTGCGGTGGCTCGCGGCGCTCCGCAACGCGCTCGGTAAGCCGTTCGGGCAGCCGGTACTGCGCGACGAAGATGTCCCCGAGGTTCTCGCAGACGATCCAGCCCTCGCCGAACTCGCCATCGCCGGTGAAATCGGCCGTGAGCTGGATCGCCCCCGTGACTAACAGCGATGGGCTCTCCGGCAGGAACGCAACCGCATTCGCCCAGTCGTTGCCGGGGCCTGGCGCGATCCAGACGTGCACCGGTCGGCCGTCCTCCGCCGACAGGAGCATGATCGCCAGGTCGCTCTCGAGCGACGGATCCACTGTGCGGTCCACGCGCTCGTCCTCACCGTCCTCGTCGAGATCCCGCACGCCCTTGTAGTTGCCCGACATCGCGATGACATCGCCGCGCACTTCCAGGTCCGCGAGCTGCTCCAGCGCGTACGAGCGAACCCAGCGCAATGCCCCCTTCGCCGAGTAGCGCGCCAACCACGCTCCCGTCGGTCCGCCCCCCTTCAGCTCGATGTCCGGCTTTCCGTTCCCATCGAAGTCGGCTGGCCCGTAACGGTCCGCCACCGGGCCCCCCATCACCCCGCCCAGAATGACGTCGCCGTTAGGAGCGAGCGCCGGCATAGCCGGCATCGGCACCGCCCACGCGCCGAGAAAGGCACCGTCGCGATCGAAGCTCGCCACGAACCCGTCGCGATCCTTCGGCGCGGGCAGATCGACTGTGCCGTCACCGTCGAAGTCCGCGGCACCCACCAGCTCCCCGGTCACGTAGACGTGCCCGTTAGGCGCGACTCGGACTCCGACGACCAGCGGCGCATCCTCCCCGAACATCCTCGCCCACCGGAACGCCCCTTCCGCGTCATAGGAAACGAGGACGGCTGCGCGAGCGGCCGAGCGAAATTCGGCCCCGCGATCGTCGAGCGCAAACGTCCCGCTCCCCGTGCCGACGATATAGAGGTTTGCTTCGCGGTCGCTGGCGAGGCCGTAGACGCCATCGCTGCCCGGCCCGCCGAAGGCCCGCGCCCACATCACCGATCCCTCGCCGTCGTAACGGGCGATGAACGCGTCGTTCCCTCCCGCGCCTTTGAGTGTGGGCCCGTCTTCAAACGCCAACGACTCCTGGAACGCACCCGAGACGAAGACGCCGCCGCGGCCATCCGCCTGAACTCTGGTCTGACTGCGGTCCGCGGGGGTGCCGGGCGATCGCGCCCAGTGGATCGTCAGGCGATCGGCCGACGAGCCTCGCGCGAGCTTCATGAAGAGCGGATTCCTGGCGCCCACATACGCGGTCGCCCGCGAGGGAAGATCCACGACCCCGTCGCGATCCATGTCGAGACCACCGTGGCTGCCGGCGAGAAACACGTTGCCTTCCCGGTCCACTGACAGGTCGACGCCCGCGTCGGCGGAGACCGGTCCGTTGAGGGCCCAGAACCACTCGACCGTGGCGTCGCTCGTCGGGGCTGGGGCGTCCGCGAGTGTGCCCACCGATGGCACGGCGGCGACGAGTGCAACGATGGTCCTGCTCGCGACGAGCCCGGTCGCGACCACCGCGGGCACGCTCACTGCGCTCACCAACAGCACCGTTCCGATCTTCATGTATCACCTCCGGCGTAGCGCCACTGCGGGCGTATCACCACAAACGGAAGAACGGGACGGGTCCCGCCACCGGACTCTTCCGTGGTGAGATCCAGTCGATGGCGACGGGGCCCGCGGGCGAAGGGCTGGCTGCGGCTACGGCACCGGAGGCTCGATAGGCGTCGCGACCAGCACCGCGGTGACGAGGAGCACGAGGGTGGCGAACGCCATCTCGGCCGCCGCGCTGCGCCGCAGCGTCTGCGTGCCCGCGGTGACGCCCAGCCGCGGCTTGACTCGGCGCCAATTGTACGCCGCGGTCGCGCCGAGCATGAGCAGTACGCCGAGCTTGACGAGCAGCACGCGGCCGTAGTCGCTCATCCACAGCATCGTCACGTCGCCCAGATGGATCCACGCCATCGCCAGGCCCGTGAACGCGATCAGCGCGCCGAACGCCAGCGCCGCCGGCGAGAACGCGCCGATCAAATCGGCGACGGCCTGACCTTGCTCCTCGCGTTGCAGGGAGAGCGCCGCGGGCACACCCGCCAGCATGACGACCGCCAGGCTGCCGATCCACCCGCCGGCGCCGAGCACGTGCAGGGCGTCGGCGGCGATCGCGAGGGCGGGGCGCGCGGCGGCTGCCGCGTGACCGGAGAGGGCCGGCGTGACGCACACGAGTAGCGCGCCCACTGCGGCGAGCGCCCAACCGGGCGATGCCTCCGACCGCCGCGCGAGCGCGAACCCCAACAGCAGGAGCGCCGCGGCCGCGAGCTGCAGCATCCATCCGGTGCCCCAGCTGGTGGACGTCAGCATCGTCGTCAGGCGATCGGAATCGAGGGGCAGGCCGGCGCCCCGGATCGCCGCCGCCTGCGCCCAGAGCCGGAGCGACGCGGCAACGAGAAGCGCGATGGCCGCCCCGAGCCCCAGGCCAGCGGCGCGCGTCGTGGCGTGCGCGAGCCACCGTGGGGTCGAAGTGGATCCCCGCCGGAGCTGGCCGAGGATCAGCGTGCGAAACGCCACTACCCCGACCGCGAGCACGATCGCGAGATGGAGGAGCCAGCGCACCGCGACGTACGCGGGGGACGAGGTGTCGAAGTCCTCGTGCCCCGAGGCATCGCGAACCGATGGAGCGCGATGTGCGCTCGTATCTCCCTCGCCGGTGCCTGACGACTCTGCCGTCGGACCGAGCCCCTCGGCGCCGGCCAGGATCTCGAACGCGAAGTCGCCGTTGGTCGGATGGCCGTCCGACCCTGCCGTGATCCACCGGACTCGATAGGCGCCTGCCCGGAGCGGTCCGCGGACAGCCGCCACCACGACCGTCGTGCTGTCCGCGTGCCGCTCGAGCGGCCCGAGCGCCACCGTATCACCGGCCGGCCCGAGCAGGACGATGCGCGTGAGGCCGAAGTCCACCGGCTCGTTGAACGTCAAGCGCAGCTCGCGCGGCGCGGCGTCGAGGCGGGCGTCCTTCTCCGGAACGGAGCGGCGCAGCGACTGATGCGCGAGCAGCATCGCGGGCCCCGCGAGCAGCAGCATGGCAACGAGTAGCGGGATGCGGGCCCGCGACGAAAATCTCACAGCCTGGCTCGCCGCAGGAGCTGCGCGTTGAGCGCGACGATCACCGTGCTCGCCGACATCAGCACGGCCCCCATTGCCGGATGCAGCAGGATGCCCCACGGCGCGAGCACACCCGCGGCCAGCGGCAGCGCCACGATGTTGTAGCCGGCGGCCCACCAGAGATTCTGAACCATCTTGCGGTACGTCGCCTTGCTGAGCGCGATGATGCGCGGTACGTCGCGGGGATCGCTGCGCACCAGGACGATGTCTCCCGCTTCCACCGCGACGTCGGTGCCCGCGCCGATCGCAATGCCGACGTCGGCCGTGACGAGCGCCGGCGCATCGTTCACGCCATCGCCGACCATTGCCACCCGCTTGCCGGCGCGCTGCAGCTCCTCGATGCGTTGCGCCTTGTGCTCGGGCAGTACCTGTGCGAACACCCTGTCGATGCGCAGCTCGCCGGCGACGGCGTCCGCTACCGCCTGCGCGTCCCCCGTCATCATCACCACCTCGATCCCTTCGCGATGCAGCCGGTCGACTGCCTCACGCGACTCCGGACGAATCGCATCGGCGATGGCGAAGGCGGCGAGCGGCCGACCGTCCTCGAGCAGGTAGATCGCGGCCTCGCCGCGCGCCGCGGCGCGCTCGGCAGCAGCCGTCAGCCTCTCGCCCACCTCGATGCGCTTTTCCGCGAGCAGATTCGGTCCACCGGCGATGAACGAGCGCCCATCCACGGACGCGCGCACGCCCCTCCCCGCGATCGCCTCGAAACCCTGCGCGGTCGGGATCTCCAGGCCGCGCTCCGTCGCGCTGGCCACCACCGCGCGCGCGATCGGATGCTCCGAATCGCGCTCGACCGCAGCCGCGAATCGTAAGGCCTCCTCCTCGGCCACGCCGTTCGCCGTCGTGATCTCGACTACCCGGTGCTCGCCCAGTGTCAGCGTTCCCGTCTTGTCGAACACGACGGCGTTCACGTTGCGCGCCTCCTCGAGTCCTCGCCGGTCGCGCACGAGCAGCCCCGACTGCGCTCCGAGCGTCGTCGATATGGCCACGACGAGGGGAATGGCCAGGCCGAGCGCGTGCGGGCAGGCAATGACGAGCACGGTGACGACGCGCTCGATGGCGAACGACAGCTCCGCGCCAACCAGCAGCCACACGACCAGCGTGATCACCGCGGACCCGACTGCGATCAATGTCAGGAGAAATGCAGCGCGGTCCGCCAGCGCCTGCGCGCGGGACCTCGAGCCCTGCGCCTGCGCGACGAGGCGCATGATCCGCGCGAGCGCCGTTCGATCGCCGGTCCCGGTCACTTCGACGCGAAGCGACCCCGCGCCGTTCACTGTGCCGGCGATCACGTCGTCGCCCGCCTGCTTGCGCACCGGGCGAGACTCGCCGGTGATCATCGATTCGTTGACGTCGCTCGAGCCCTCGCGAACGGCGCCATCTGCGGGAACTGCCGCGCCGGGCCTGACGAGCACCAGGTCGCCGTCCCGCAGGTCGGCGATCGGGACGGTCTCCACTTGTCCGCCCACACCGAGCCGCTCGGCGGTGCTCGGCAGGAGCTTCGCCAGCGCCTTGAGCGCACCCTGCGCCTGCGAGATCGAGCGCATCTCGATCCAGTGTCCAAGCAGCATGATGGTGACGAGCGTGGCGAGCTCCCACCATAACGCCATGCCCGGCGCGCCGAACGTGACGGCGAGGCTGTAGGTGAACGCCACCGTGATTGCCAGGGAGATGAGCGTCATCATCCCCGGCCGCCACACGCGCAGCTCGCGCGCGGCGCCTTGCAGGAACACCCAGCCGCCGTAGAAGTACACGACGGTGCCGAGGACGGCGGAGAGGTACGCGGCGCCGGGGAAATCCGGCGCCGTGTAGCGGAACCATTCCTGGAACAGCTCGCTCCAGATCAGCGTCGGGATCGTCAGCGCCAGGGACAGCCAGAACCTGTCGCGGAACATCGCGACGGAGTGTCCCGCGTGCTTGTCGTGCGCAGCGTGATCATCGTGCGCAGCATGGGCATCGCGTCCGCCGTGCTCCGCATGCGCAGCGTCTCCGCCCGCCCGCCCGTGAGCTGCGTGCTCGTCGTGCACGTCCGGCGGCGTCTTCATTGCCCCATCCGCACGTTGCGTGACGACCAGTGGATCGCCGCGATCCGCCATCCCTCCGGTGTCCGCACCAGTACCATCGACTCGGCGCCGCGCGTGTTCACCTGCCGGTCGCGGAAGGTGCCCTGCTGCGAGCTCACGGACGCGGCCCATGCGACGTCGCCACGGACGTCGAGCCTGACGAGATCCTGCGTGCCGGGAATTGCGCGCAGGAACGCCATGTCCGCCGGGAGATGGTGCGCCGCGTACTCGTCACGCGTCTCGATCCCGCCGCTCTCGAGCACCCGTACATCAGAATGCAGGAGCGCCAGCGCCGCCGTACTGTCGCCCGCAATGAGCGCGTCGCGGAACTGTCGCATGACCGCGACAATCGCTGCTGAGTCGACCGCCGCCGAATCGACACCCATCCCCGCCATGTCGTGCCCTTCGTGCCCGGCTGCCGCCGTGTCCGGTCGCGCCGCTGCAGGAGCGTCGTGCCCCTCGTGCCCTGCGCCGCCGGAGCGCATCGCGGCAGCGTGCGTCGCTCCGACCGGCAGCGTCGGCTCCGGCAACCCGGTGAGGATCACGCCTGACGCCACCCCTCCCATGTTCTGTGCGCCCATCGCGAGCGACATCGCAAGCCATTCGTCTCGCGTCATCGCGAACGACGTGTCGTCACGGTAGCGCTCAGCCGCCAGCAGGATCTCGGCGCGCTTCCGATTCTTCGGCACCTCGGGGCTCGCCAGGATGTCGGAGATCACGTCGTGCATCGCGTGCAGGTTGTCGAAGATGATTGCGATCTCGGGATAGCGCGCCGCGAACGCCGGTGCCACTGCCGCCGTCATCGGCATCACGCGCGGCATGCTCTGCGGCGGCGATTCGAGCATCTGCCAGAAGCGCGAGACCGCCGCCAGCACGCCAGTCTGCCGCTCGTCCACGTTCACCCCATCGATGAGCGGCTCGTACAATCCAACCTGCAGCCAGTGGTAGCCCCAGATGAGACCGTTGAACTTCGGATACTTCTCGCGGAACGCGCCCGAATAGTACTGCCCCTCCATCAGCTCCATGCTCTTGGGCACGGCGCTGAACGCGAGATCACCGCGCGTCCGATAGTAGCGCAGCAGCTCCGCGATGCGCGCATCCTTCTCCGCGAGGGAGATGCGTTCGTCGGCCCACACGTCGTAGACCTGACGATGCAGCACGTGCGCCCACTCGAACATCATCTTGGCTTCGGGCACGAGCTTGGCGTACCGGACCTCGATCGCCGCTTCTTCCAGCGGAATCGCCGGGGGCCTGACGAGCAGCTTCCTTGTGATGAAGTCGTATTCGCGGACCTCCAGCCGTGATGCCGGTGCGCCGGGTTGGGTCAGCAGCAGTTCGTACAGGATCGCGTGCCCATAGTCGAAGGCGTTGAACAGTCGGTCGGCGACGCGATACTGCTCGCGGAACACCCAGTTGTGTTCCGCGGGGAGATAGGTCTGTTCGTACGTCCGCGACCACTGGGCGTGCGCATCCCCCCCGCCGGCCAACAGGGACGCCGCCAGTAGTGCGGCATGCACCGTTCGGCGAACCCGCGGCACGAGGCAGCCGCGATCCTGAATAACGAGGGTATCGTGCGCTGCGCCGCTCATCGCCCACCTCCTGGCATGAGTGCACGGATCGCGAACGCGTACGCCGCGCCCGCGGTAACGTACCATCCCCTTTCCGGTCCCGTGACGCGCCGGCCGAGACCGGCATCGAACGCGAGCCGTGGCGATCGCTGTGCTCGCACGCCTGCGCCAAAGGTCCACGCGATCGGCGCGTCGCCGTGCAGCGGCTCCTCCGCGTATGCCTCGGCCGTCACGAGCATGGATCGCAGCGGCATCGTCCGGTCGAGCGCCACGCCCGCCAGCCACTGCGACAGCTCGAGCGCAGCGCCTGCATCGGCCGCATTCGCGATTGTGTACTGTCCATTCACGTGCAGTCGGACACTCGAAAAGGTCCTCGTCACTAGCCCGGTGACCGAGGGGATCACGCGCTCCGGGCCGAACGCCCCGGCCGGCAGCAGCGCATGTGCCGCGATGCCGAGGGCCGGCAGGCCCGCCGTCTCGGTATTGAGGTTGTGCAGCATGGAGAGCTCGATGCCAGCGGCGCCCGATCGACCCGGCGCGCCCGGCGCATCGATCGTCAGGAGTGGAACGCCGAGCTCGATGTGCGTGCGCGGCAGAATCCCGTACGCGACCTCGGGCTCAATACCCCACGCGTAGACGCCACCGACCGAGCGCTCGGCGCGTAGCGGAGCCAGCTGGAGCTCGAACGCGTAGCGCTCTGTCGGATACGCATCCTCGATACGGACGGGTCGTCCAGCATCAGTGTTGTAGTAGTCCGTTTGCGCCTGTGCGCGCGACGAAACCGCGATTGCGGCGAGCGCGGTCGCGGCAATCAGGAGGCGGCGTGCCCGGGCACCCCTGTCCGGGGCGCGCGGCTGAAACTGAAGAGCAGACATGACGATCCTCGATCGGTGACGATGCGAAACGAATCGGCCCGCGCGGAGTGGCGCGGCGCGTAAGGTTCGCGGGGATGTGGCATCGTGCCGGCGTCAGGCAGCGGGACGCCGCACCCTGCGGGCGCGGTCAGGCGCGCGGCGGGGGTGGATCGAGGGAACGCGCTGGGGACGGTGGCGATTCGTCGAACGGCGGATACTGGCCCTGCGGCATCGGCGGCGCGGCCGCCAGCGCGAGGTCGCCGTTTGCATTGAGCGGCGGCACGGTGCAGGCACGCAGCTCACACTGCGCGGACGAGTCGCCGTGATCGGCATCGTGCGCCTCGTCGCCAGCCGTGGAGGCGTGCGCCAACCTCGCGTGTTCCTCACCGTGCCCCGCATGCGGTGCGGCGGGGACCATCGGCGTCACGCACGGCACGCCGCTCCCCAGCAGCATCAGCTGCAGAAGGGCGGTGCCCGCGAGGATGGTGACAAGCCGCCGTCCGAATGGCATCGTACCGAAGGCTAATGGACGCTCGGGGCGCGCGGCAAGCGACGCCGCGCCATACATGAGCCACAAACGCCCGCAGGTCTGGCTCCCGTTACGTCGGAATCGCCTCCGCTCGAATTCGTTTTCCACGGAGTGACATCATGCGCACAACGCCGTTCGCCGCACCGCTCCTTTTCGCCCTGCTAGCGCCGCCGCTCGCGGCGCAGCGGCCGCCCGCTCAACTCGCCGGGTTCGATGCGTACATCACAAAGGCCATGTCCACCTGGGAAGTACCCGGGCTGGCCATCGCCATCGTGAAAGGGGACTCGGTCGTGTACGCGAAGGGATACGGCACCCGCACGCTCGGCAAGAGTGAGGCGGTGGATCCGAATACGATCTTCGCAATCGGTTCCTCCTCCAAGGCGTTCACGGCGACGCTCGTAGCCATGCTCGTCGATGCGGGCAAGATCCGGTGGAGCGATCCCGTTACCGAGCACCTGGCCGGCTTCCAGCTCGCGGATCCGTACGCCACACGCGAGATGCGCGTGCGCGACCTGCTCTCGCATCGCAGCGGACTCGCGCGCGGCGACCTGCTCTGGTACGGCACCGACCGCACGAGCGATGAGATCGTCCGCCAGGTGCGGTTTCTGAAGCCGAGTT
>CAZPCC010000344.1:0-4889 GCA_964584905.1 uncultured Gemmatimonadaceae bacterium
AACGCGGCGGGCGCGCGCACGTTGCGGTTCGGCGCCACCCGCAGCTGGATCGAGTCTCTGGAGTGCGTGCTTGCCGATGGCACTCCGGCGACCGTGCTGCGCGGAGCTTCACCACCGGAAGGTTGCGCGCTCGCCCGCATAACGAGTGAGGTCCTGCCGCGCTGGCGCGGACACGCCGGGCTTCGCCACTCCGTGCGCAAGGAAAGCTCCGGCTATGCGCTTGCCAGCGCCGCCAACTCCGGTGATCTGGTCGATCTTCTCGTGGGCAGCGAAGGGACGCTTGCCTTCTTCGCCGGACTCGAGCTGCGCTTGTTGCCCGTTCCCGCTGCGACGGCGAGCGCCCTTGCCGCCTTTGGCTCGCTGGAGGACGCCACACTCGCCGCAACACGCGCGCACGAGCTTGGCGCAAGCGCCTGCGAGTTGCTCGACCGGACCTTTCTGGAGATTGCCGCCGCCGCGTCGCCTCTTCACATCAGCGCGCACGTGGAGGCGGTGCTGCTCATCGAAGCCGAGGGCGACTCGCACGCACAGGCGGGCGCCGTAATCAACGCGATCGCCGCGGAATGCCGAAAGGCGGGAGCCGACCAGGTAGAACTCGCGCTGGAGCCTGCAACCGAGCATGCACTGTGGGCTCTGCGCCATGCGGCGAGCCCCATGCTCGCCCGACTCGACCCCGCGCTCGTGTCCATGCAGTTCATCGAGGATGCGTGCGTACCTCCGGAGGCGCTTCCAGCGTATGTGCGCGGAGTGCGTGCGGCGCTCGACTCGCGCGAAATTCGCGGCGTGATATTCGGTCATGCCGGGGATGCCAACGTGCACGTGAATCCTCTGATCGATCTGCGACGCTCCGACTGGCGCGAGCACATAACCGGAGTACTCGACGAGGTCACTGAGCTCGTCGCCTCGCTCGGCGGCACGCTCACCGGCGAGCACGGCGATGGCCGGATCCGAACGCCGCTGATGAACCGGGTTTGGACAGCAGACGCGATGGCAGGGTTCGCGGAGGTGAAGCGGGCGCTCGATCCAGCAGCCATACTCAACCCTGGCGTCAAAATCCCAAGCGGCGAGCCCTCGCTGGGCGACATCAAATACGATCCCTCGATTCACCCGCTTCATGCAGGAGCGCGGGCTGCGCTGGACCATATCGATCGTCACCGCGCTTACTCGACGTTCAGATTGTCACTCATCAATGAAGGCTGAGCAGTCCGCGCGCTTTCACGTTGGGAGCGCGAGCCGCGGGAAAATCCGCCCTCTCGCAAACGCCTTTTCGCGGCAATCACTCGACATCTCATTCTCACTTGCACGAAGATCAGATGAGCCTCCTTATCTTCCTATCTTCTCCACAGGCCGCTTGCCGGCCGAATTCCTGACTCTCGACCCGATCAGCCTCCCCGCTCGATGACCAACTATCTCACCACGCCGACGCTTACGATTCTTTCCCGGCCGCATTTCACGCAGCCAGAGCACCTGAAGGTGGAATGGCTGGGCGAGAGTACCGACGGCGAGCGGTTGGCGGAGTTCGCCGGCCGGCTGTGCTACATGAGCCAGCGAAATCCGGCTAAACGCGTGACGCGGGAGTATCTCGAGAACATCAAGCGCCAGGGACACGGCAGCGTTCTGGAGCACGCTAACTACTCCCTGCTCATCGAGGGAGTGAGCCGATCGCTCACCCACGAGCTCATTCGCCATCGGGCCGGCTGGGCGTACTCACAGCTCAGCCAGCGCTACGTGGATGAATCCCATGCCAACTACGTGGTGCCTCCCGCCGTGATCGGCGAGCCTGCGCTCGAGGAGGCGTGGCGCAAGCAGATCGACGAAGCGCAGCGCGCGTATGTGCAGATGGTCGAGCAGCTCATGGAACGGTACGCATGGGTGGCCGACAAGGTGCACCGTCGGAAGATGGCCCGTGAAGCCGCGAGGTCAGTGCTGCCCAACGCGACCGAAACCAAGATCGTCGTCACTGGCAATGCACGCGCGTGGCGGACGATGCTCGAACTGCGCGCGAGCGAGGGCGCCGAGCTGGAGATCCGCCGGCTCGCCGTCCTGCTGATCCGCCTGCTGCAGTCCGAAGCGCCTGGCTTCTTCTCCGACTTCGAGATTTACGAGGGAGAGGATCGGCGAGAAGCGGCGAGGATAGAGTACCATAAAGTGTGAGGCGCAGAGCCAGGTGACGAGAAGTGCGAGGTGCGAGTTGCGAAAGCGGACGAAGTTCGCACTTCGCACTTCGCATTTCGTCCGGGAACTCTCCACCGATTTCCCTCCCGGATCATTGCGCGCCTGACGGCTCGCTCTTATCTTGCGCGCCAATCGTGACGGACTGGCGCTTCACTCCCGCTTTGGGCGGGCTCGCCTGGCGACGCGACCGACTCCACGGGAGTCGCCCCCAACAGAGTGCGTTCTGCGCTCGGCGGGAGTAGATGGCGAGAATCGGCTTCGCGTTCAATCTGAAGCCTGACACAGACGCTGCCACGCTCGTCGATGACGAGACCGGCGGTGAGGACGAGCCTCCCTCCCTTGGCGCGCCAGCTTCCGCCACCGCGCACCTGACGCGTTCTGAATTACTCGCACTAAGCGACGAATTCGCCGAGTGGGATAGCGAGGATACGGTCAGCGCCGTGGAGAGCGCGCTCGCCGCATTTGGCCAGGTCATCCGGCTCGACGCCACGCCTGAGTTTCCCGATCGGCTGCGTCGCGCGCGGCCCGATATCGTGTTCAACATGGCGGAGGGGCTCAGAGGTCCCAACCGTGAGTCGCACGTGCCGGCCATCTGCGAGTTCTACGGTGTGCCGTACGCCGGCAGCGATCCCTTTACGCTGTCGCTCTGCCTCGACAAGAGGCGCACCAAGGAGACGCTCGCCTATCACGAGATCCCCACGGCCCCGTTCGCAGTGGTGGAGTGCGAATCGGACATCGCGGCGCTCTCGACCGCCGTCCGCAATCATGCTCGGTATGGCCGCGCGTTGCTCCGCCTGCCGCTATTCGTCAAGCCGATACACGAGGGATCCTCGAAGGGGATCACCGAGCGCAATCTGTGCGAGACGCTCGACGATCTCGAGACCAGGGCACACGAGCTGCTCGAGCAGTACAGGCAGCCGGTGCTCGTCGAGGAATACCTCCCAGGCTTGGAGTTCACATGTGCGGTGCTCGGCAACGGCGCGCAGGCGCGAGTTCTTCCGATCATTGCAATGCGCTTTGACGCGTTGCCGCCCGGCGCGCGTCACATCTATGGCTTCGAGTCGAAGTGGCTCTGGGATGGACCGGACCACCAGCTCGAACTTTATGACTGTCCTGCAAGGATCGACTCGGCGTTGGAGCGCCGTATCGTCCGGGTGACGCTGGATGCCTATCACGCGCTGGGGTGCCGCGACTGGTCGCGGATCGACGTGCGGCTGGACGCCGCCGGCATACCCAACGTCGTGGAGGCAAATCCGCTACCCGGCGTGCTCCCCGATCCCAAGGACAACTCGTGTATGCCCAAAGCTGCGCGGGCTGCCGGAATGAGCTACGACGAGCTCATTCAGGCGTGTTTGCGCGCGGCCGCGGAACGCCAGCGGATTCCGCTACCCGAGGTCGCGCCGGCAGCCGGCGCGCTCTCGACCGGCTGAACCGCGCGCAGGACCCGCAGGGCGGCCCAAGCCTAACGCGAAACGTTGGTTCGCCCCGTGCGTAATACGAGTTGTCGAACTGTGGGTTGCCAAGCCGAATGCCGAACCGAATGCCTCTCTGGGACTCTTCGCTTCGTTCCCGTTTCCCGTTTCCTGTTTCCTGTTTCCTGTTTCCTGTTTCCTTTTTCCTGATTCCTCGTTCCTGACCCTGCCATGAAGATCGCGCTGCTCTTTGATGGAGCTTCCGCGCTCGGTGCGCGCCCTGACCTGCTCATCCTCGACACAGTCGAAGCGATAGAGCAGGTGCTGGCTGCCGACGAGCACATGGTGGTGCGCGTGCCCGTACACGAGGACGCGCGGTGGGTGGAACGCATTCGCCGGGGCAAGTTCGATCTCGCGTTCAACATGTGCGAGGGAATCGACGGCGAGGCGACCATGGAATCGCCGGTGATCGCCGTTCTCGAACTGCTGGACGTGCCATACACCGGGGCCTCGAGCTGGACGACGGCACTCTGCCTGCGGAAGCACCTCACCAACTCGGTTCTGGATCGGGCGGGGCTTCCTGTGCCCGGATACGGCGTCGCTCGCCGCGGCGGCGCGATTCCCGCAATCGAGTTCCCGGCCATCTGCAAGCCCGCGGAGGAGGATGCGTCGCTAGGCGTGGAGCAGGGGTCGGTCGTTCGGAGCGGGCGCGCGCTTCGCCGCCGCCTCGCGGAGATGCACGAGCGCTGGGAGGACGTGATGGTACAGAGGTTCGTCGCCGGCAGGGAGATCAATGTTGGAATTGTGGCCGGCGAGGTGCTGCCGATCGCCGAGATCCGCTTCGACGACATGCCTCGCGGAAAGTGGCATATCGTCTCCTATCGGTCCAAGTGGGATACCGGCTCCGACGAGGATCGCGGAACGGTGCCGTGCTGCCCGGCCGACCTCGATGGGCCACTGGCGAAGAGGATTCGGCACGTGGCATTCGACGCATGGCGGGCGGTGGGGGGATCGGGCTACGGCCGCGTGGATCTTCGGGTGGACGGCGATGGCCAGCCCTGGATTCTCGAGGTCAACGCCAACCCCGACATCGCGCCTGACGCCGGACTTGCCCGAATGGCGAGAGTGGCCGGAATGGACTACGCCGCGCTCATTCGAGCGGTATGCAACGAGGCGCTCGCCCGCCAGCGCCCGCTGCCGAACGCCTTGCGCTGGGCGATGAGCGAGCGGCTGTCGGGAGTTACCGTCAATGAGGGCGCGGTAGATGCACTTGCTTGACGTCCGGCCGGCGGCTGACTCCGG
>CAZPCC010000345.1:0-2016 GCA_964584905.1 uncultured Gemmatimonadaceae bacterium
ATTCAAGAATTGGGCGGTAGGCGATGAATCATATCGCAAGATAACAAGAAGAAATGAGAAGAAGTTGGCGACCGAGAGTTACTCACGGACTTGAATCTTCTGCTCGACCGGCCTCTCGATACTCACTAAAGCGAATACCGCTGTCCGGATTGCCCGGGCTGAACGGGCGGCCAATGGCGGCCTGCGGTCTCCGCCGTTTGCCATGCAGGCGGCGCATCGAGGAGGAAGAGATGCTCGACATCGGAGTGCCGCGAGCAGGCGGCGCGCTTGTGATCGGTTCGCGCTACCTGAGCGCCGCACAGGCCAGATGGGAGCGTCTGACCGCCTCCGACTATGCGAGGATCAAGAGCATCGATGAGCTGATTGCGGCCGTCGCGGAGCGCTACGGCCTGCCGCGCGAGCGGGCGAGGACCGATGTCAGCTGCTGGCTGTCGGACGTTGGCTACAAACCGCTCTCCCCGTCATGATCGAGCGCATCAGCCGCGCACCCGTCACGTTCACCGCGCCGTTCTTCGTCGAAGGGCTAGGTCGTGAGCAGCGGGCGGGAACATACGATGTCGAAACCGTCGAGCAGCTGATCGAAGGGCTCTCCTTCCTGGCCTATCGGACGGTATCGATGTCGATCGTGCTTCCGCTCCCTAACGGCGTAGCGCACTCCCGCCAACTCGCCCGTATCGAGGCGTCGCTGGTGCGGGCTGCGAGACGCAGCGCCGGGGAGGGCGAGTGCTCCTGACCCGAAGAGACAAGAGACTCTCGAGCCTCGACCCGGACGCCGCGCGTGCCTATATCGTCATTGCGGTTACGCTATTGTTCATGCTCGGGCTTGCAGTGCTCGCAGTACAGAGTGGAGCGATCGATACCTTGAATGCCACCGGCGTCCTGGGCGAGCGGTCGTGACCGAGCGCACCATCGAGCTTGACATGCACCGCGGCATGGCGGCGCAAAAGGCGACCGATCTGCGCCGGCTGGTCAGCGAGGTTGCCGCCGACCAGGCAAAGCTGAAGGCCCGCCAGGATGAGGTCGAACGGTTTCTGATCGCAGCGCCGTCCGCGAACTGGTCCGAGGCGGCCGAGAAGGCTCGCTATCTCATCACCCTCCTCTCCGCGACCTCGGAAGCGCAGGACACGCGGCGCAAGACGCTGATCGCCAACGTGCTGGAGGACTTCGAACGGCTGCTCGGCGAAGCCGATGCGGTCACGGAAGACGAAGCGCCGCCGCCTGGCTAGTGCAATCAATCGCCCAACGCGCGATCGCGTGAAATAAGATCAAAGCACTTGCGGTATTTCATTGTCTGAGGCGCGGGAAAATCCTGGCGTCAAGCGATCACAATTTCAACAGACATTTGCTTTTTTTGGAAAAAGCGCGCATACTATTCTATCGGACATCGCTATTGGCTTCAGAACCGAGCGCAGGCTCGTATCGATCCCGATCATCACCGATTTGAGGGAGAGATATCATGACGTTCGAGCAACGCGCAGCAGCGGCCAAGCCCTACATCGTCGGCTTCGTTATCGGGGTCATCGCGGCGCCCATCGTCGCGTTCAGCGCCGGATGGGTCGCGACGAGCAGCGCGCGCGACACGGCGGTGGAGAACGCACGGGTCGAGACGCTGGCGAGCCTCTGCTCGGCCAACGCGCAACGTATCGCCGCTTCCCGGAGCACTGACCTTGCCACGCTCAAGGGCTACCAGAACCGCGAGCAGCGCGATGCACTGGTCGCGGCGGCACTGGCCGATTTCCAGGTGCCGGAGGAGCTTACCAGGCAGGTCACGCGCGCCTGCGACCGCACGCTGGCGTAAGGCGCCTGCCGGCCCCGATCCCGGAATAGCGTCCCGGATTGCGGGGCTTCGCCCCTTCGCCCGGGCTACGCAGCCACGCCCTCGCGCGTGAATTCACCCGTCTCCGGGTCGAAGGCGCCCTCGTATTCGAGGTCCGCCGGGCCGGTCATCCAGACGTGGTCGCGCGCGTCCCACTCGATGAGGAGGTCGCCGCCCGGCAGCGTGACGGTGGCGCTGCG
>CAZPCC010000346.1:0-11120 GCA_964584905.1 uncultured Gemmatimonadaceae bacterium
ACGAATCTCGTCTTCACCTTCGTCGGGCTCTGGCTCATCGACCGCCTTGGGCGGCGGGCGCTGCTCACGATCGGCTCGTTCGGCTACATCGCCTCCCTCGGGCTGTGCGCGTGGGCGTTCTTCACGCAGACGTATGCGATCGTGCCCGTGTGCATCTTCGCGTTCATCGCGTCGCACGCGGTGGGTCAGGGGACGGTGATCTGGGTGTTGATCGCCGAGATCTTTCCGAACGAGCATCGGGCCGAGGGACAGTCGCTTGGCAGCGCGACGCACTGGATTTTCGCGGCGCTGATCACGACAGCGTTCCCCACGATGGTGAGCGCCTTCGCTCCCGGCTGGATCTTCCTCTTCTTCTGCGGGATGATGGCGCTGCAGCTCGTGTGGGTGCGGACGATGGTGCCTGAGACGAAGGGCGTCCCGCTCGAGGCGCTGCAGTTCCGGCTCGGCGTCAGCCAATGACCAGCGTCGCCGAGCGGCGGCCGGTGGTGGTCGGCATCGGCGAAGTGCTATGGGACGTGTATCCCGACGGCGCGCACCTGGGCGGCGCGCCGGCGAACTTCGGCTGTCACGCAGCGGCACTCGGCGCCGAGGCGTGGATCGTTAGCGCGGTAGGCTCGGACGAGCCGGGCGACCGCGCGGTGGAGCAGCTGCGGGCGCAGGGGGGCGGTGCGCGCGTGGACCACATCGCGCGGGACCGCGAGCATGCGACGGGTCGCGTGAACGTCACGCTCGATGCCGAGCAGCGGCCCACATTCGAGATCGCGACCGATGCCGCGTGGGACCACATTCCGTGGAGCGACGGTCTCGAGCAGCTGGCCGGCCGGGCGGACGCCGTGTGCTTCGGAACCCTGGCGCAGCGTTCGCCCGTGTCGCGAGAGACGCTACACCGCTTCTTGAAAGAAACGCGTCCGTCGGCGCTGCGGATGTTCGACGTTAACCTGCGGCAGCACTTTCACGACCGTGAGATGATCGAGCGTTCGCTGGAGCTGGCCTCTGCGGTGAAACTGAACGAGGACGAGCTGCCTGTCGTGGCTTCGCTGTGTGGAATTCGTCCGGCAACGACGCCCGCCACGCTCAAGGCGCTGGCGCGTCAGTACGGTCTGCAGCTCGTGGCGCTGACGTGCGGACCACGGGGTGCGATTCTGGTCGCCGGCGATGAGGAGTCGGTCGAGCCGGCGACCGCTGGCAGCGTGGTGGACACGGTTGGTGCCGGGGACGCATTCACAGCGGCGCTAGTCTGTGATTTCCTGCGCGGCGCTTCGCTCACTGAGGCAAACCGCCGCGCGAATGCCATAGCTGCATTCGTGTGTTCGCTTCCCGGAGCCACGCCACCGCTTCCGCGTTCGCTCCTGTTTGCAGCAAGAGAAGAATCGTAGCGGCCTGCAAAGCCGCTAAAGCTTCTCGAGGGGGGCT
This sequence comes from uncultured Gemmatimonadaceae bacterium, assembly GCA_964584905.1. Lineage (GTDB taxonomy): Bacteria > Gemmatimonadota > Gemmatimonadetes > Gemmatimonadales > Gemmatimonadaceae > JALZIF01. The sequence goes on from CAZPCC010000346.1 coordinate 1,414, forward strand.
CGCACCCACTCGGCAAGCGCGGACTCCGTGAGCTTGCCGGCAGCCAGCCGAGTCACGACGGCCGCAAAAGACTGTACGCCCCGCGGGATCTGTCAAACTGGCGAGTTGCGCCTCAGCCAAGAACCCCCTACCGATCCCCCGTGCCGCGGACCTTGCGAATCTCCGTCGTCAGCACGGGAACGATCTCGAGTGCGTCCCCGACGACTCCGTAGTCGGCGATCTTGAAGATCGGCGCATCCTTGTCCTTGTTGATCGCTACTATCGTCCGTGATGTGCGCATGCCGGCCACGTGCTGAATGGCACCGGAGATGCCTATCGCGAGGTAAAGATCCGGACTCACGAGGCGTCCGGTCTGGCCAATCTGATCGCTGTGCGGACGCCATCCCTCGTCGGTGACGGCACGAGTCGCTCCTACGGCGGCGTCCCCGCCAAAGGCGGCCGCCAATTCCTCGAGAAGAGCGAAGTTGTCCGGAGACTTGAGACCGCGCCCGCCGCTGATCACCACAGGCGCATCGGCGAGATCGAGCGCGCCACGGTCTCCCGCGACCATCTCCGTCACCACCGCTCGTGAGGCAGACGGATCTGCCGCCGGTGCGAGCAGCTCCACTGTGCCCGGCCTGGCCACCGGTGCGGCGGTGAAGGCATTCGGCCTCACCGACAGCACCACCGGCGAACCGCTTATCGACAGGGTCGCCATCAGCTTGCCGGTATACACCGGGTGCCTCACGCGAACCGAATCTCCGTCCAGCTCAGCCGACACGATGTCCGCGCCTATCGGGGCGCCCAGCGCCGCGGCGACCCGCGGTGCCAGATCGCGACCCTGCGCCGATGCGGCGAACAGCACCGCGCGATACTCTCCCTCGCGCACACGGGCAACCACCGTCGCAGACATCGACTCGGCGTCGTATCGCGCCCACTTTTCGTGCTCGGCCACCAGTACGCGGTCAGCACCGACGGCGCCTAACTCCGCGGCGAGCTCGCCGATTCCCGGCGCACCGGCCAACATGGCGTGAACTTCGCCTCCGGCCGAATCGGCGAGCGCGCGCGCCGCGGTCACCGTCTCGAGCGCCACCTTGCGCAGCGCTCCGCCGCGCGATTCCGCGAATGCCAGCACGTTCGCCATTAGAGTACCTTTGCCTCGGTTTGCAACAGCCTGACGAGCTCCGGCACGGCTTCCGGCCCCTGGCCAATGATCCTTCCCGCCGGTCGTTCGGCCGGAAGCGCCATCGCCTCGACCGTAACCCGCACCTCGCCCAGCGCGGCCGGTTTCACCTCGAGCGGCTTCTTCTTGGCCGCCATGATGCCCTTGAGCGCCGGATACCGTGGCCGAGCAATCCCTTCATCGATCGTGAGCACGGCCGGCAATGGGAACTCCAGCACCTCGGCCGCGCCCTCGAGCTCGCGGCGCGCCGTACCACGTCCGTCGCCAATGTCGAGCTTCGAGCACGCAGTCACGCAGGGCAGCCCGAGAAGCTGCGCGACCATCGGCCCGACCGATCCATTGGAGGCGTCGAGTGACATCTTGCCGAACATGATGAGGTCATACCCTCCCCCCTCGAGCTCCGCAGCCAGCGCCTGGGCAATGGAAAGCGCGTCGGCGGGGACCGTATCGGCCTTCAGCTGGATCCCTCGTGCCACGCCCATGCTGAGTGCCTTGCGCAGCGTCTCCTGAACGTTGTCCGGCCCGAGAGATACGACGACCACCTCGCCAGCGCCGGCCTTCTCGGTCAGTTGGAGAGCCACCTCGACGGCGTACCCGTCGAAATCGCTCATGTCGAATTTGAGCCCCGCTTCGTCGACGGACGTGCCGTTCGGGGCCACCTTGAAGCGCTGCTCCATGTCGGGCGCGCGCTTAATGCAGACGGCGATCTTCACTTGAAAGCTCCAATTCCCGTTATCGCTTGTCCCAGGATCAGCGTGTGCACGTCGTGCGTGCCCTCGTAAGTGTAGACGCTCTCCAGATTGGCCATGTGCCGCATGGAGGAGTATTCGGCGAGAATGCCGTTGGCACCGAGCAGACGGCGTGCCTCGCGCGCGATATCGGTCGCCATGTTCACGTTGTTTCGCTTGGCGAGCGACACCTGCTGAGGCGTGAGCGTGCCCGCATCCTTCAGCCTTCCGAGGTGCAGCGACACCAGCTGTGCCTTGACGATCTCGGTGAGCATGTCGGCGAGCCGCGCCTGCTGGATCTGGAAGGCGGCGATGACCTTGTCGAACATTACGCGATTGCCCGCGTACCTCACCGCTTCCTCGAAGCACGCCATCGCCGCGCCGATGGCGCCCCAGGATATTCCATAACGAGCCTGCGTAAGGCACATCAGCGGACTCTTGAGACCGCCCGAGCCAGGCAGAAGCGCGTCCGCTCCCAGGCGCACATCCGAGAACGCGAGCTCGCTCGTGTCCGAGGCACGCAACGAGAGCTTCCCCTTCTGGTCGCGCGCGGTGAATCCACTGGCGTCGGTAGGCACGATGAAGCCGCGAATCGAGGCATCATCGCGAACGTCGCCCGTCTTGGCCCAGACGATCGCCACCTGAGCGGTCGACCCGTTTGTGATCCACATCTTGGAGCCGTTGAGCACCCAGCTTCCATCGGATTGCTCGCGCGCGTGGGTGAGCATGCCCGACGGGTTGGATCCGAAATCGGGCTCGGTCAGACCGAAGCACCCGATGATCTCGCCTGACGCCATTTTCGGCAGGTAGCGCCGCTTCTGCTCCTCACTGCCGAACGCGAAGACCGGATACATTACGAGCGCACCCTGCACCGAAGCGAAGGAGCGCACGCCGGAATCTCCGCGCTCGAGCTCCTGCATGATCAGGCCGTACGCGACGTTGTTGAGCCCCGCACAGCCGTACTCCTCCGGCAGATTGGCGCCGAACATGCCCAGACCGGCCATTTCGGAGATCAGTTCCTTCGGAAATCGCCCCTCGACGTAGCAGTCACCGATGATGGGAAGAACGCGCTCATCCACAAAGCGCCGAACGCTGTCGCGAACCGCGCGCTCTTCTTCGGAGAGCGCGCTATCGATGTTGAAGAAGTCATTGGTCATGGCGCGAGAAAGATACGCGCGCCGAAGGGGCGACGGGGAGGGATGCGGTCAATCTGGCGCCTCGATCCGGGTGGTCCGCCCGGGACTCTCGCGCCAGTTCACGATGCGGCGACTATTCCTTCCGGCTCCCGAATCCCGCCCGCTCTCTCCTAACCCTTAAGCGCAGCCCGCATCTCGATGTGGGTGAGCACCCGCCCTCGGCGGTCGCTCCGCGGCAGCCGCCTTCGCGCCGCTGGCTCAATCCCGACTTCGACTGCCTTGTCCCGAAACTGGCGGCCGTGGTCGATCGGGAGTCCCTGCTCCGCCTGCCACTGGTGCACCATCTCGTGCAGCAGCGTGTGCATCACCTCGTCAGGATCGTGCCGCCGAACGTGCACCACACTCAGCGCTATCTCCGGTGGGTCCCCCACCGACGACGGCGCCGTGTACTGCCCCAGTCGGCTCCGCATGCGATGGGAGATGCGAATCTCGATCTCGCGTAACGCGCCGCCAAAGTGCCGCCGGTTCAGTTCCCTGTGCCGCCGCCGCAGCTCCTGGACAATCGGATGGTCTTCAACTCCTGGGCGCTCGCGCCGGCGCGTTACCGGACTCCTGCGCTGGCGAATCGGGAAAGTCACGATGATGCGCTGCGCCTCACGACGCTCGGCCCGCGTGCGGCCCGAGACGAATCTGGCGATCGCCTGCAGCACCTCCGACGGCGCTTCCAGATATCCTCGATGCACGCGTAGCTCGCTGCCGCTGAAGCTCACCATCACTGTGCGGTTCTCGGTGAGCCTGCAGTGCGTGATGCCCCGCAAGCCCAGCGCCTGCAGCCGGACAAGGAGCTCGCCGGCAGACTGCGGCCACGCATCCAGCGCGAGTGGCAGCTGGTACGCGTCGGAAAGGGAGCGCTCCGATCGCCGATGGCCGCTCATCGCGCGAACCGGCGGTGGGGGCCCGGCGAAAAATCCTCCTCCTCATCGGACCATATGTGCGTATTGATCTCGATCGCCTCTTTCCCGAGAGTGATGATGTTCAGGCTCGACGGCCGTGCACCTCGCGAACGGTTGGAGACGGTGCCGGCGGTCGAGATGACCGTACCCTTCTTCGTGTGCTCGACGAAGTGGATCGCCTCCTGATGATCGTGCCCGCACATGACCAGGTCCACACCCAGCTTTGCGAACGCCCCGAGTATGCGCTTGGTATTCACCACTCCGTGGCGTCTCGAAAGCTCGCCCTTCATCGGGTTGTGATGCATTACGATGACGCGTGCATCTTCGGGGGCGGAAGCCTCGAACTGCCGCCGCGCGTACTCGATCTGACTCTCGCGCAGGTCGCCGATGATGCTCACGTCGCGCCAGTTCCACGTGAGTGTATGAAAGGCCACCCCGTGCGCGGTATTCAACCCGACAATAGTCACGCCTGGCACTCGCATCACGGTTTCGAGGTCGGGATCGATGTACGTCCGATAGGTCTCGTACATCTGCTTGCGGGGCCCCACGCCAAGAGGCGCCATCCACCAGCGCACATCGTGATTGCCGGGTACGACGATGACCTCGCTCACACGGCGGGCATCCCGAATGAAGGCGCGAGCGCGCTGCATTTCACCGGAGAGGGCACGCTGCGAAACATCGCCGGAGATGGCGACGACATCGAACTTCGCCGAGTGGATGAGCACCTCGATCGCCTCGATCTGCTCGGGAACGGCCGGCTTGCCGAAATGCAGATCGGAAACGTGCAGTATCCGCGTCAACCGAACCTCGCGATGACGGCGTCGGTGAACTCCGCCGTCGTCGCCCTCCCTCCCAGATCCCGCGTGAGCACCTCCCTGGACCGAACCGTCTCCACGAACGCCTTGTGGATGCGCTGTGACAGTTCATGAGTGCCCATCTCGCTGAGCATCATGCATGCGGCGAGTATGAGCGCGCCGGGATTGGCGACTCCCTGACCGGCGATATCGGGCGCCGTGCCGTGCACGGCCTCGAAAATCATCGCTCGCCGCCCGATGTTGGCGCCGGGTGCCAGTCCGAGGCCGCCGATCAGGCCCGCGATCTCGTCCGACAGAATGTCGCCGAACAGGTTCGTGGTGACGATCATGTCGAACTGCTCCGGACGGAGCACGAGGTGCATGGCCATCGCATCGACGATGCGCTCCTCGAACTGGACGCGCCCCTCGTACTCCCGCGCAATGCCCTTCCCCACGTCGAGAAAGAGACCCTGCGAGTACTTGAGTATGTTCGCCTTGTGAACCAGCGTGAGCTTCTTCCGTCCGCGCGTCACTGCATACTCGAATGCATAACGAATTACCCGCTCCGATCCATCGCGGGTAATGAGTGCGACAGACTCAGCCGCCGCACGCTCATCGTCGCCGATCTTTATGTAATGCTCGATTCCGCTGTAGAGCCCCTGCGTGTTCTCGCGGATCAGGACTATGTCCACGTTCTCGAACCGCCCGCCGGGAAGCATGGTGCACGCAGGACGCACGTTCGCGTACAGGTCGAACTCCTTGCGCAACGCAACGTTCACCGATCGATATCCGCCACCGACCTGGGTTTCCAGCGGACCCTTGAGCGCCATCCGCGTCCGGGCTATCGAGGCCAGCGTCTCGTCAGGCATCGGGTTGCCGGCGCCCTTTACCGCGGAGGCCCCGCCAAGCTGCCGATCCCAATCGATGTCCGCGCCGGCGGCCGCCAGCAGCCTGACAGTCGCATCTGATATTTCGGGGCCGATCCCATCTCCCGGAATCAGCGTGACCGTACGTGCCATGTAGTGTGCCTCCAGCCCGGCTCAGGGAGCCGCAATCAGGTCGGCGAATCGCGAACCGAGGCTCGCCGCGAGCGAGGGACTCAACCCCGCCGCCGGCTCGCTCGCGACATCAAGCGCCCACACTATCTCCGATGCGCGCACGTCCACCAGCACCAGATTGAGCACCGCCCTTCCGCCCTCACCTGAAACCGGCTCGAACCGCACTTCCACCGGGAGTAGCGCGAAGCGCACCCCATCCCGGAGAGCGATCAGGGATCGAAGCTGCGAGATGAGCGGTTCGGGCACCCGCGGCGGCAGCGCTCGAGCGCCGGGACGAATGGGCTGCACGGCGATGGTCGCCGGGTCGGGAGCGAACGCAGCGTTGCGGCGGACGGATCGCGCCAGCTCCGCGGGGAGCGTCCAGCGCCTGCCAATGCCGCGCTCGCTGAGCGCAAAGGCAATCTCGGAGTCCACGTTGGCGAGCCACTCGCGCTCATCGGGGACCTGTGAGGCCCAACCGAGCGAATCTGCGGCCCGAAGAAGCCTCGTGGGCAGAACGATAAGTGGCTGCTCCGACATCCCCGCAAGCGGACGACCGACTGGGGCGGGTGGCAGTGACTCGGCCGGGGGTCGCTGTGCGCAAGACAGCGCTGAGAGCGCCAGCGCGAGCGCGGTCAGGGCGCTGGAAAATCGAGTTGAGGACGTGCGGTATGTTCGCATAGGCAAGGCTCAAGGTAACGGAGGCGGTGCGCGGCGCGCGACCCGACACGCCGGATGCGCGGCGCGGGCTTTCAGTTGGGTATCTCGACGGCCATCTTGGGAGCAGTGTCATGCCGGGTGCGCGAAGAGTGAAGTCGCCTCCCCACGGTCGATTGCGAATTCCAATCCCAAATCCTCTCTAATGATGCGCCTCGCGAACCTCGGGATGCTTGCGGTGTTGCTGACTTCGTCGGCCGCCGCACAGGATTCCGGCGCCTTTGACCTCACGGTACCCAACATCATGCGCGGCCCGGAGGTGTACGGGCGTGCACCGAACAACGTGCGATGGTCGGCCGACAGCCGGTGGATCTACTTCCAATGGCTGCCACCCGGCACCGACTGGCGGGAGCCACCGCAGTCGTTCAGGGTGGGTGCCCGGGCCGGATCGCAACCGGAGCGGGTGAGCGACGTCCACATGGACACGGCGGGTCCACTGGTCGCCCCCCGCCGTTACACGCGCGATCATCGTCAGGCAATCGTCGACTACGAAGGCGACCTTTATCTGCTGGATGTTCGTGCCAACAGCGCGCGCCGACTCACGCAGACGGTGGCGATGGAGCGCGATCCGCATTTCGACGCGGCAGAAAGACGCGTGATGTTCATTCGCGACGGCAACGTATTCTCTCTCGAACTGGATGGCGGATTCGTTCGGCAGCTGACCGACATCCGGCCCGGCCCCGCGCCGGCCGATTCGCAGCCGCCCGAGGGTTACCGGGGTACGCTGGCCGCACAGCAGCGCGAGCTGTTCGAAGTGGTCCGCGACCAGGTGGCGCGTGACAGCATCCAGAAGGCGGAACGTGAGGCTCGTGAGGCGGCCCGCCTGACGCCTCTCTACCTGAAAAAGGGGGAGCGAGTCAGCTCGCTTTCGGTGTCTCCTGCCGGTCAGGCACTACTCCTTCTGACCACCATCGATGCCAACGACACCAAACCGACGATGGTGCCGCGGTGGGTTACCGCGTCCGGTTTCACCGAGGACATTCGTACGCGCACCAAGGTGGGCGAGCAGCAGAATGGCGGACGGGTGGCCTTTTTGAGCCTGCCCGGCGGCACACCGCGATGGCTCACCGCGGTGCCCGGCGACACGACGCGACCCCCGGCGATGGTGACGTCGCTGGGCTGGAGCGACGATGGTCGCACGGCTCTCCTTTACGCGGCTGCGCGCGACTGGAAGGCCAGATACCTCCAGACGATCTCGGCGGATTCGGGAACTGTGCGCACCATCGACACCCTTCGCGACAGCGCGTGGATCCAGGCGCCCTGCCTGACGTGCGGCGGGTGGCTGCCGGATGGCCGAGCCTGGTTCGTGTCCGAGGCGGATGGATACGCGCACCTTTACACCGTCGCCGCCGATGGAAGCGACCGCCGCCAGCGCACCAGCGGCGAGTACGAGGTTCTGGGCGCTGAGCTGTCCCCGGACGGCCGTGAGTTCTGGCTTCACACGAGCGAGGTCTCGCCGTTCGAGAGGCACTTCTACCGGATGCCGGTGAGCGGCGGCGCCGCACGCCGCATAACGCAGGTCAAGGGCGCGCACGAGGTCACCATGTCGCCGAACGGACAGTTGATGGCCGACTTGCATTCCCGGTCCAACCGCCCGCCGGAGCTGTTTCTGACCCGGGTCGCGGACAATGCGCGGCCGGTGCAGCTCACCACCTCGCCGACTGCGGCGTGGCTCTCCCACGACTGGATCCAGCCGGAGATCATCCGCATTCCCGCATCGGACGGCGTCGGCGTGCCGGCCAGGATCTACCGTCCGGCCGACGTAGGCGCCCAGCCGAACGGCGCCGGAGTGATTTTCGTGCACGGCGCCGGTTACCTGCATAACGTCCATGAGTGGTGGTCGAGCTATTCGAGAGAGTACATGTTCAACCACCTGCTGGCGAGCAAGGGCTACGTCGTACTGGACATCGACTACCGTGGCTCCGCCGGCTATGGGCGCGACTGGCGGACGGCGGTCTACCGTCACATGGGTGGCCGCGACCTGCAGGATCACGTCGACGGAGCGCGCTACCTGCAAGCCGAGTTCGGAATCGATCCCGAGCGGATCGGGATCTACGGCGGGAGCTATGGCGGCTTCATCACGCTCATGGCCCTCTTCACCGAGCCCGAGTGGTTCGGCGCGGGCGCGGCACTCCGCTCAGTCACCGACTGGTCGCACTACAACCACTGGTACACATCGCGTATCCTGAACCTTCCGGAAGCGGACACGCTCGCCTACCGGCAGTCATCGCCTATCTATTTTGCCGAAGGGCTGGAGGATCCACTGTTGATCGCCCACGGAATGGTGGACGTCAACGTGCATTTCCAGGACGTGGTAAGGTTGGCGCAGCGGCTGATCGAGCTGGGCAAGGTCGATTGGGAGATGGCCGTCTATCCGGTCGAGGACCATGCGTTCGTGAGGCCATCGTCGTGGGCGGACGAATACCGGCGCATCCTCGAACTGTTCGATGAGGCCCTGGTTAGCGAGGCAGTGGGCGCGAGCGGGGCACGATGAGGGTGAATGGCGAGGTCCCGGCGACCCTCCTATTGACAGCTACAGGAGGCTGAACTACCGTTCCTCTGGACAGCGACAGAAGACTCTGCCCGGAGCGAACACGTGGCGCCACGAACTCAGACCGACGCCCTTCGCGGTTCGATCGACCTCCTCGTGCTCAAGACCCTCTCCCTCGAGCCGATGCACGGCTGGGGGATCAGCCAACGGGTCCAGCAGCTCTCCAGGGACGTGCTGGAAGTGAACCAGGGATCCCTCTACCCCGCTCTGCAACGGCTCGAAAAGGAAGGGCTCATTGCCAGCGACTGGGGCACGACGGACAACAACCGCCGGGCGCGCTACTACAGACTGACTAACGCCGGACGTCGCGAGCTCGGAAACGAATTGGCGAACTGGAAGCGTTTCGCGGCGGCTCTCGAGGCAGTGTTGCGGACCACCTGAACCCTCGCAACTGCAGAGCCTGACACTTCCGGAGGAGTGTGCCATGCAATGGCTGGACGGTCTCCGCGCGAGGCTGCGCCTTCTGCTCTCGTCACGCGACGCTGAGTCGCGATTGAACGAGGAATTCCGGTTCCACATCGAGATGGAGACCGAAAACCTCGTCATGGATGGCGTGCCACCCGCCGAGGCACGGCGGCGTGCGTTGATGGCGTTCGGAGGGGTCGAGCAGCACAAGGAAGGGATGCGAG
>CAZPCC010000347.1:0-3115 GCA_964584905.1 uncultured Gemmatimonadaceae bacterium
GCCGTCCAGCGGCCACGATGAGGGGCGCGGGTCGCGGTAGCAGTGTGGCTCATGGGTCTCCCTTTCCTAAGACGAATCGGACATGGGGAGCGAAAAATCTCGGTTCAAGAAAAATCGGCGGCCGGCTGAGCGAAATCGAAAGGAAGGAACAGCAGCGCGGGTGTCCGCCGCGAAATCCGGCGCGGCAAAGGCCGCGCTAGTGTGGTGGATTTGAAATTCGTTTCATTCCGGATCGAGGTCTCGTTACGAATTTCAGATCCGAAAACCACACTAGAATCATTAACTTGCTAGTGTCCTGATCGAATCCGAAATCCGTGCGACACGCCCCGAAGAATGAAGCGGATTTCGGATTCGGGACACTAGTGGCCCTGCCGCATCAGCCGTCGCGCCTGCGCGAACCAGTCTTCGCGGGTCGGCCGTCCGTTCAACTGCTTGTCGAGCGCCCGCATAGCGTCATCGGTCATCTCGCAGAGCTGCACGATCTCAAACACGCCGAGGTCGTTCAAATTCTCTAGCATTCTCGGCCCGATCCCGACGATCTCCGTCAGCTCCTCGGCGATGCCCGTGGTGATCTCCGGCAGGCTCTTGTTGGACAGCGCGGTCAGGCCGGTCGCATCGGCGAGGCGCTTCTCGATGTCCGCCGAACGGCGTCCGTTCGGCGCAGGAGCGGGTACGCTCGGTTTCTCGGCGATGTCGTGCTTTGCGATGAAGTCGGTGATGCGCGGTAGGATGTTTGCGCGGAAGCGGGATCCATTGAAGACGCCGAAATGTCCGACTCCCTTGGCGAGGAAGTGCTGTTTCTTGTCGTGGGCGAGATTGGTGCAGAGCGTATGCGCCGCCTTGGTTTGTCCCACGCCGGATATATCGTCGCGCTCGCCCTCCACCGTCAGCAGTGCCGTGCGCCGGATCGCCTCCGTCCGCACGGGCCTCCCGCGATGCGTCATCTGCCCGTTCGGCAGCGCGTGCCGGACGAACACGGTCTCGACCGTCTGCAGGTAGAACTCGGCCGTGAGGTCCATGACGGCGAGATATTCGTCGTAGAACTCCCGGTGCTTCTCCGCCGAGTCGCCGTCTCCATCGACGAGGTGCATGAAGAACTCGTGATGAGCGGTGACGTGCCGGTCGAGGTTGAGGCTCATGAACCCGCCAAGCTGCAGGAAGCCCGGATAGACGCTACGCATGAAGCCGGGATGCGGAAACGGCACCGTCATGATCGCGTTGCGGCGGAACCAGTCGGTGCCGCGCGTCTCGGCGAGCTTGTTCACCTCGGTCGGCGCAAGCCGCGTGTCGATCGGACCGCCCATGAGAATCATCGATGGGGGCAGATTCGGATCGCCGTCCTCCGACATCAGGGCGACCGCGGCGAGCACCGGCACGGAGGGTTGGCAGACCGCCATGACGTGCGTGCCTGGACCGAGCTGGTGGAGCATATCGATGACGTAGTCGATGTAGTCGTCGAGGTCGAAGCGCCCCTGCGAGAGCGGGACCATGCGCGCGTCGGTCCAATCGGTGACGTAGATGTCGTGGTTGGGCAGCATGGCCTCGACGGTGCCGCGGAGCAGGGTGGCGTAGTGCCCGGAAAGCGGCGCCACCATGAGAAGCTTCGGATCGGCCGGACGGTCTTCCGGCAGGTCGCGGCGGAAATGAAGGAGCGAGCAGAAGGGCTTTCGCCATACCACTTCCTCGCTCACGCCCACCGCCTGACGGTCGACCACGGTCTCCTTCAAGCCGAACTCGGGCTTGCCGTAGCGGCGCGTCGTGCGCTCGAAGAGCTCCGCCGCCGCCGCGACCGACCGCCCGAACGGGGTCACGGCAAAGGGATTGAGCGGATTCTGGAAGGTGAGGCGGGTGGCGTCCGCCATGGCGCGCCACGGGGCCAGCGCCGCGTGGTTCAATTCATAAAGCTGGTAAAACGACACCTGTTGTTTGCCCCTCAGCCATGCCCTGATTTTTGTGCGATGCAGAAGCGATATTGCACCGCAACTTAGTGCATGAAACCCGCGTGACAAGCAGTTTCAAGCATTTGCACTAAATTCGTAAGGAGTCGTTAACCTTCGAGAATTCGTCACTCGCCGGTCTGCATGAGCGAGCCGGTCCAGCGCGCCGAGCGCAGCAGCAGGGCGAAGACCATCGCCGCCGCCGTGAAGTAGAGGAGGTTGAGGGCGAGCGCCGTCAGCATGGCCGCGCCGTCGAAGCGGTTCTCCAGAAGCAGCGCTCGCAGGCCCTCGAACACGTGCGTCGGCGGTAGCGAGAGCGAGATCCACTGCAGCCATTCCGGCAGCACCGAGACCGGGTAGTAGACGCAGGCGAGCGGCAAGAGCAGGAACGTCATGCTCCAGGCGAGGCTTTCCGCGCCCAGCCCCTTCTTGAGCACCAACCCTGAGGAGATCAGCCCTATAGACCAACTGGTGATGATGAGATTGAGGAAGAACGCGGCGGCGGCGAAGCCGAGGTGCCAGAAATTGAAGCCGAAGAAGAGGATCGCCATGACCGTCACGGGCACCAATCCGATCAGCACCCGCACCACGCTCATGACCATCAGCGCTGCGACGAACTCCGGCGGCCGCAGCGGCGTCATCATCAGGTTGCCGAGGTTGCGCGACCACATCTCTTCGAGGAACGAGATGGAGAATCCGATCTGGCCGCGAAACAGAATGTCCCATAGGAGCACCGCGCCGATGAAGGCGCCGCCGACGCGGGCGAGCATGCCCGTGTGCTCGGTAAGATAGATCGACAGGAAGCCCCACATCAGCATCTGCACCGTCGGCCAGTAGATCAGGTCGACGATGCGCGGCCAGGAATAGCGCAAGAGGTACCAGTAGCGCAGCACCATCGCGGCGATGCGCCTGGTCGAGTAGGCGTGGTAGGCAGCGGTGGCTGCGTTCACTCTGCAGCCTCCCGGTCGCGGCGGCGTCCGCGCGCCACGTCGAGGAACACGTCCTCCATCGTTTCGCGCCCGTAGCGGGCAATGAGGTCGGCCGGCGGGCCCTGGTCGACGATCTTGCCGGCCTTCATCATGAGCACGTTGTCGCAGAGCCGCTCCACCTCCGGCATGTTGTGCGAAGCAAGGAGAATCGCCGCGCGCCGCTCGCGGCGGTAGCGCTCCAGATGCGAG
>CAZPCC010000348.1:0-2631 GCA_964584905.1 uncultured Gemmatimonadaceae bacterium
GCTGCTGATTGACCTTGATCGGATAGACGAGAGTGTATTTGCCTTCGTAGTGAAATTCCTCGATCGCGATCTTGAAGCGCTGGCTCAGCGCCGCTATGCGGGATCGCAGAACGTCGGAGAAACGGAGCAGGAGAGGCAGCCCAACCCCCTGAGCTTCGAGGTCGCGCGCCAGCTCGAACAGATCGAGCTCGCGATCGGGCTGTGCGCGATCCGGACGCACGACGACGTTCCCCGCAGAGTTCACATCGAAGAATCCGATTCCCCACCCTTCCATGTTGTACAGCTGCCGTGAGTCTTCAACCGTCCAGATCTCCTCTACGGCAGTTTCCTCAGATTTCCTGTCGTGAACTCTTGTGGCCATCGCTCGGTCTCGAAACGTGAGTGCGGCGCCGGGCCGCAGGTGAGATCGTACGCGCGACTCATGCCCTCTGATGAGCGCACTGGCTCGCGAAGCCAGCCGCGTCGCAGCGATAAGGTAGCGCTACGGACGCTCGCGGCGAATCGGCCGTCATGTTAGCACTCCCTACGCCACGAGATCAGGGATACAGGAGAGTCATCCGCCAGCCGTGGCGCCCGCGTTCGTATCGCTCGCGCTCGTGGAGCCGGAAAGGGCGATTGCGCCAGAATTCGATAGCCTGCGGCTCGAGTCGATATCCGGACCAGTGGGATGGGCGCGGAACGTCGAGCCCGGCAAATCGCTCCTCGGCTGCACGCAGCCGCTTTTCCAGCTCCGCGTAATCGGCGAGAGGCGCACTCTGATCAGATGCCCACGCGCCGAGCTGGCTTATCCGCGGTCTGGTCGCAAAATATGCATCCGCGTCGGCGTCAGGCACGAGACTCACCGCGCCCTCCACCCGCACCTGAACCTCGAGCGGCTGCCAGTGAAAGCACAGAGCGGCTCGCGGGGTGTGCGCCAGCTCGCTTCCCTTTCTGCTGCGGAGATTCGTGTAGAACACAAACCCGTCGGGACCAACGCTCTTGAGGAGAACTACCCGTGCAGACGGCTGGCCATCGACGCCGACGGTGGCCAGTGTCATTGCCGTCGGCTCGGGCAGCTGCTCGCGGTCCACCGCCATCGCAGCCTCGAGCAGCGTCGCGAACCGGGCGATCGGATCCCCGGCCGCGGACGCGTCATTCGACGCTCCTGGCGGGACGTTGCTATGCGTGGTCGTCATTGTTCTCCATCTGGCTTCGTCCGCTCGATCCACCTCATTCCAACAACTTGCCTTAGGGCGGTGGAGCTTACAATGCTCGCACCGTCCACCCATGAGCCGGAAGACCCGAAGATAGAGGCTCTTCGCTGCTGGTTCGAGCGATATTTACTGCCGTTGCCCTAGCCTCGGTGTGTGGTTCAAAGCTTCGCATTTTTACCGCAGAGTACGCAGAGGACGCGGAGGATCGTAGAGCACCGCCGGAAACTTGGCGGATGCGGCTAGCTCAATGCGCGAATACACAAAAGTAGTTCTCTCCTTTGTCTCTGCAGTTCTCTGCGTTCTCTGCGTCCTCTCCGGTAAAAACGTTGTTGACCTCACCTTCTGAGCGTACGACGCCAGAGCTCCACTCGGCTCATGCCGGCCCAGCAGTCTACCCGGAATAGCGAGGGGCCCAAAAAGAAATCCCCCGCGCTCCAGGTGGAGGCGGGGGTCCGCGGTTCGGCTTGGGAGGACCGACACCTACTGCCGCGGTTTCTTTCCCTTGTACTCAATGACGGTCTGGTCATTCACCAGCGCGACCGAATCGACCTTGGCTTGCGTCCTCGACTCGATCGAATCGCTGACCCTGGCCAGCGACACAGTTGGCAATGCAACGCGCAGCCGCGGGTCGGAGGGCGCCTCGTTTCTCGTTATGCTGCCCGGCTCCGTGCCGCCCTCGATGGTCGGTTCGGCTCCCGCCGTAACGGGCTGTTCATCCGACGATTCCGGTGCAAACTGAGATCTGACGGGCGCCTGCTCCAGATTTGCCAGCCCGATCGCCATCGCTTCCTTCACCGTACGGTCGATCGGACCGATCGAAGACTCTGGGGGCGGCGCCGCAATGGCGGACGGTGCCTCCACCTGGCCGGTGGAGCTCGCGGACGTTTCAGGACGCGACATTACCAGAACCGCGACCACTCCAGCGAGCGCAACGGCCACTGCGCCGGTCGCGATCGGCCTCCAGTTTCTCTTTGCACGAAACCGGGTCTCCTGGACGTACTCGTCAGGCTCGGCGTCGAGCTCCGGCTCGGCTTCAATTCGCGCTCCTGGCCAGCTCGTCGGCGGTGCGGGTGGCGCCAGCGGCTGCCAGGCCGGCGCTGCCGGCAGCGGCCGCGGCACGGCTGCGATTGGTGTTGCCGGCGTCACAGAAGCTCCGAGCGGCTCGATGAGCGGCGCCTGAACGAACGACGGAGTCAACGTAGCGGCGTTGGACTCAATTACCAAAGGGTGCGGAGCCGCAGGAGTTGCCTCGGCCGGCTTTATCGCGGCTACTGGCGCGGGCGTGGGGGTGCGGCTTGCCCACGGCTGTGCGCGGGGTGCGGCGCGTTCCGCGCCGGCTCCGGGCGCGGACCATGGCGGCGCCTCACGAAGAGGAGACAGCGCAGGTGCGAACGGGGTACGCTGCGCCTCCGACGCGACCGGCGTCGGCAGAATCAGC
>CAZPCC010000349.1:0-3733 GCA_964584905.1 uncultured Gemmatimonadaceae bacterium
GGGGGTCGAGGGTCGGGGGGCGGGGCGTAAAGGAACTGCGAATTGCGAGTTGCGAAGAGTAAGTGCGAGGTGCGAAGTCCCCCTTTCGCAACTCGCACTTCTCATTTCAGGTTTCCCTCGACCCTCGACCCTCGACCCCCGACCCCCGCCATGTCCATGAGAGAAAAGCTCGAGCATCTCGACCGGCAGCGAGCGCAGGCGGAGCTCGGTGGTGGAGAGCGGCGAGTCGAGGCCCAGCACGCAAAGGGCAAGCTGTCGGCGCGCGAAAGGCTCGACGTGCTGCTCGACGATGGCACGTTCGTGGAGCTCGACCGCTTCGTCACCCATCGGTCGACCGATTTCGGTCTCGATAGGCAGAAGATCTACGGCGACGGCGTCGTAACCGGCTACGGCCGCATCGACGGGCGGCTCGTCTACGTCTTTTCCCAGGACTTCACCGTGTTCGGCGGCTCGCTTTCGGAGGCGCACGCGGAGAAGATCTGCAAGATCATGGACCTGGCCGTGCGCAACGGCGCACCGGTCATCGGGCTCAATGATTCCGGCGGCGCGCGCATCCAGGAAGGTGTCGTGTCGCTCGGCGGGTACGCCGAGATCTTCCTTCGCAATACGCTCGCGTCAGGCGTGGTGCCGCAGATATCGGCCATCCTCGGGCCGTGTGCCGGAGGGGCGGTGTACTCGCCGGCGATCACCGACTTCATCTACATGGTGAGCGGCATCTCCTACATGTTCGTCACCGGACCCAACGTAGTGAAGACGGTGACGCACGAGGATGTGTCAATGGAGGAACTGGGAGGCGCGGCTACGCATGGATCGGTATCCGGCGTCTCCCACTTCACCCACGACTCCGAGCTTGCGTCGCTGGGTGCGATTCGGGAGCTGTTCCGCTACATCCCCTCGAACAACCTCGCCGATCCACCGGCTGGCACCGGACGCGACCCGCGTGACCGGCGAGCCGCCGAGCTGCTCGACGTGGTGCCTGACAATCCGAACAAGCCGTACGACATGCACGAGGTAATTGGGCACGTGGTGGACGATGGGGAGTTCTACGAGGTGCACCGGGACTACGCCGCAAACATCCTGTGCGGCTTCGCCCACCTCGGCGGTACCAGCGTCGGCATCGTTGCCAACCAGCCGGCCGTGCTTGCCGGCGTGCTCGACATCAGCGCTTCGCTCAAGGGCGCACGGTTCATCCGCTTCTGCGATGCGTTCAACATTCCACTCGTCACGTTCGAGGACGTTCCCGGCTTTCTGCCCGGCGTGGCCCAGGAGCATAACGGCATCATCAAGCACGGCGCCAAACTGCTGTACGCCTATTGCGAGGCAACGGTGCCAAAGCTCACCGTCATCACCCGCAAGGCATACGGCGGCGCGTACGACGTCATGAGCTCCAAGCACATCCGCGGAGACTTCAACATCGCCTGGCCGACCGCCGAGATCGCGGTCATGGGCCCAAAGGGCGCGGCGGAGATCCTCTTTCGCAAGGATCTGGAGGGAAGCGACGATCCGCAGGCGGCGATGGATGAAAGGATCGAGGAGTACCGCGCCAAGTTCGCCCATCCCTACATTGCCGCCTCACGCGGCTACGTTGACGACATCATCGATCCTCGCGACACCCGCCCCCGCCTGATCGACGCACTCGACACCCTGCGCACCAAACGCGACCGCAATCCGGCGAAAAAGCATGGGAACATCCCGTTGTAGCGACTTGCATCGAGTCGAAATGAGTTGCGAATTGCGAGAAACGTCCTGTCGATTCAACAGCGGCGTGCGAAGGTCGGGATCTCGACCCCGAAACCTTTCGCAATTCGCAATTCGCACTTGGACCTCACTTCGCACTTGGTCCTCCCTTCGCTCCTGGTAATGTTCCGTCGCATTCTGATTGCTAATCGCGGCGAGATTGCGTTGCGCGTAGTGCGCGCCTGTCAGGAGTTGGGCGTGCAGTCCGTGGCCGTTTTCAGCGATGCCGATGCGCATGCGCCCCATGTTCGTGAGGCGGATTACGCCGTGCGGCTGGGGCCCGCACCGTCGCGCGAGAGCTACCTGCGAGGGGATCTGATCATTGAAGCGGCGCGCCGCACCGGTGCCGAAGCCATTCATCCCGGATATGGATTTCTCGCCGAGCAAGAGCCGTTCGCGCGCGCCGTTCGGGACGCCGGGCTCGTATTCATCGGTCCGCCGGCCGAGGCGATCGCCGCGATGGGAAGCAAGACGGACGCGCGGACACTCGCCGTCGCGGCGGGCGTGCCAGTCGTTCCCGGTACCACCACCGCCGTGCGTGACGCAGAGGAAGCGTCGGCGATAGCCGGGGAGTTCGGCTATCCGGTTCTTCTCAAGGCGGCAGCGGGCGGGGGCGGGAAGGGGATGCGGGTGGTGCACGAGCAGAGCGAGCTCGCTTCGGCCCTCGATGCAGCCCGTCGTGAGGCGCGGAATGCCTTTGGCGATGATGCCGTCTACATCGAGAAGTTCATTGCCGGGCCGCGTCACGTGGAAGTGCAGATACTCGGCGACACCCATGGGACCATGCTCTGGCTGGGCGAGCGCGAATGCTCGGTGCAGCGGCGGCACCAGAAGATGATCGAGGAAGCGCCAAGCGTAGCCGTCACACCCGAACTGCGCCGCCGGATGGGCGAGACCGCGGTTCGCGCCGCGCGGGCTGCCGGCTATGTGAACGCCGGCACCTGCGAGTTCCTGCTCGATCCGGACGGGCAGTTCTATTTCCTCGAAATGAACACCCGGCTTCAGGTCGAGCATCCGGTTACCGAGCTCACCTGCGGTATCGATCTCGTACAATGGCAGCTTCGCATCGCCGCCGGCGAAAAGCTGCCTTTTCTCCAGGACGATATCGAGCCGCACGGTTGGGCGATGGAATGCCGCATCACGAGCGAGAGCCCGGCGAGTGGGTTCCTCCCCTCCACCGGCCGGATCCGCTACCTCCGGCTGCCTGGCGGCCCCGGCGTCAGGTGGGATGGCGGGATCGGGATCGGCAGCGAGGTGACGCTCCACTACGATCCCCTGCTCGGCAAGCTGATAGTCTGGGCGCCGACGCGAGCGGAGGCGGTCGCCCGGATGCACCGGGCGTTGCTCGAGCTCACCATCGAGGGAGTCGACACGTCGCGCGACTTTCACCTGCGCGTGATGGAGGACGACGAATTCCGGCGCGGCGCAATCGACATCCAGTGGCTGGAGCGCCGCCTTCCCTCGCTCCTGTCGCGGGGGCCGCCTGACGCGGGTGTGCGCGCCGCCGCCATAGCCGCCGTGCTGCTCGCCGAGCGCGACCGAACGAGCCCTCCCGTCACACCGCGCACGCCGATCAATCGTCGCCCGCCTGTCGAGCCGTGGACGATCGCCGCGCGACGCGAGGGGATGCGGTAGTCAAGAGGCGGAAACCGGATACGCGAAATGGGAAATGGGGAACGGACATGGGAATGGGAACGTGAACGGGAAATGGGAAACGGAGCGTATTGATCCCATGATCGCTGATCTCGACATCACCGCAATCGCGGCCGGGGGCGATGGCGTGGCGCGGCACGAGGGGCTCGTCGTCTTCGTCCCGCGCACGGCACCCGGAGATCGTGTGCGGGCGGAGATCGTCCCCAAGGGGCGGTTCGCGCAGGGCCGCCTTCGCGAGGTGACAAGGGGATCTCCACAACGCATTCGTTCGCCGTGCACGCATTACGAGCGCGACAAGTGCGGCGGATGCCAGTTGCAGCATCTCACCTACGACGCCCAGTGC
>CAZPCC010000350.1:0-4221 GCA_964584905.1 uncultured Gemmatimonadaceae bacterium
TCCGAGGAGCCGCGTGATGTCTCCGGGCTGGTCCATGCCGTCTCCGCCGCGGCCGGGATGCGAGCACTGCGGTCGCCGCTACCCGGTAATGGCCCCAACATGTGTGTACCGGTTCGGATCGGCAAGCGCACGCCGGGCACAGTTGGAGAGGCGGAATTTCAGTGCTGGACGGCTCACCGCGCCGGATCTCGAGGTGCGCCAGAGGCGACTGGGCCGAAACACCCCCTGAGGGGTGCACGGTTATGGCGCTGCTTCGCCACTCCAGAGTGACGGCGGTACCAGAAGCACCGCGCAAGGTGCCTGACGAGCCATGCCGGATGCCACGCTTCCGATCATCGCTCGCTTCAGACCGCCGCGACCACGGGTGCCCAGAACCAGCAGGTCGATCTTCCGCTCCTTCGCCCAGGCAACGGTGGCCTCGGTCGGGTTGGCCGCCCATACGACTTCCACGTGGGTCTGGAGCGACACGGCACCGGCTACCTGCTTCGTCGCGGTGTCGATCTGTCGCTGCAATTCGGGCCGGTGGCGCTCCTGCTCGATCGTGGGGTTGTCGATCCGCTCAACCTTCCAGCCCACGTACATCACCCACACCTCGGGTGGCTCTCCGTACGCTCCGAGTACTTCTCCCCAGCGGAATGCCACCTGAAGGGCGCCCTGCGCTGGATCGGAGCAGTCGATAGGCACTCCGATCCGGCGCACCGCGGGCGAAAGCGGCTCGCGCACGACCAGGCAGGGTACCTCCGCCCCGCGGATAACGTGCTCGGCGGTGGTCCCCAGAAAGTGGGCACCGACCGCTCCCCCGGCATGCGGTCCCACCACAATCAGGTCGGCCGAAACTTCCTCCGCACATTCCAGAATGGCCTTGTGGGCTGCATGGGCTACCACGCGCTGAGTCGCCGGGACCACTCCCTCCGGCATGACACGCCCAACCTGATCCCGCAGCTGATCCTCGGCACGCCGGGCCTTGGCCTTCGATCCTTCATCCGTGTCGCTTCGTCGCGATGAGTCGCGGGTCAGTTCGAGAGAGTGAAGCAGATGGAGCTCTGCTCCGCTCCTGCCGGCAAGGATCGCCGCCGCGCGGACGATGTTATCGGACGCCTCGCCCAGATCCGTGGCGGCCACTATGGAACGAAAGAAAAGGCGCATCGGTCATCTCCGATTATCTGGCAGGCCGGGTCGCGACTCGAACCGGATTGTACGTCAGAGGGGTGCCGAGAAAGATGGCAATCGAGGAGGACTACATCTGTCCGGGATTCCCGCCGTTCTCTGTCGGCGATTCCCGCATTCGCGCGGACTCACTTTGGCCGGACGAATTCCTCGAACGGGTCGAATCCTCGGAGTGGCTCGAGACCGATGCGCGCGTGAAACGCGCTGGACTGGAACGACGCACCTTCCGCGTGCGCCTGCTGCAGAAGCTCGACGGCTCGCGCGCGTTCTCCAAGCAACGCGAAGATGCTTGCCCGATTTGCGGTACGGTCGCCGCGGTCGTAGCGCGGCACGTTCCGCTCGAGCCGTTCGACATCGGCGAGTGCCGTGCCTCGGTCGCCACGAATGGCGGCGAGCGCTCCATGCCATCCTCGCGCCTGGGTATTGCCCGGATTCATGCCTAGCAACGAGTCCGCCAGTGTCGAAGCGGCATCGAGTTCTCCCGCGCCAAAGAGAAGGATCAGCCGTTCATTAGCTGTCAGGTTATCGCCAAGCCGCTCCAGCGCGGCGCCGCTGAGGAGCGTTGCCAGGGAATCCGCGCCGTGCCAGCGCAGTTCCCTGATCATCGCGATCGCGAACACAGTGGGCCGGGTGTTTCCCTCTTGGCGGGTCGTCAGGAAGTGCGGGAACATGTCCGCTGCTTCCTGCAACCTGCCCATCGCCACCAGAGCGACTGCTTCCGCGCCGCGGGCTCGCAACGGAAGCTGGTTGCGCGGGTGGGCGCTCCACTCTTGGGCCGCCTTCAATTCTGCTTCGTGATCGCCTAGCAAATGCATTACATCGGTGAGGTCTCCGTATCCTCCCTGAATTCCCCCGAGATCGGGGCTGTCGAAGTCGAGCGCGAGCAGACCGTCCCGCGCCTGGTCCATTCGGTTCACGAAGATTGCCGACCTTGCGGCAGTGTACCGCGCAAAGGTGGAGCGGGGCGCCATCCTGCCGATCTCCTGCGCCGCGGTGTAGACGGCCTGCAGATCGCCGCGGTTCCAGGCGAGCAACCGGTTCAGATACTGCGTTTCGAAGGTCGACAGTCCGGCACGCTTCGTATCGAGCACCGCACCCAGCGAATCCACCGCCTCGAATCTCTCGAGGCTGAACAGCGCGTAGCCAAGGCGCATGGCGGCGATGACGAACGTGGTGTCGAGCTCCCACGCGCGGCGCAGCTGTGCGGCACCAGCGGCGACCTGCCCGCGGTTGACCTGATCCACTGCCTCCTGAAAGGCTCGATAGGCAGCGTAAGTCGGCGCACCGGTGCCCGGAAGCTCCGATCCCCATTGCGGGTCGCGATGCACCATGAGCGCGCCCATCACTCGCTGGCTGACCCGTTCAACCAGTTCGGTGGCCCCCGACGTCGGTCCCGACTCGGCCGGAATCCTGATCAGTTCGGCTCCGGTGGACGTGGCGAGAAGTCGAGGCTCGATCCGGGCGGTGTCGCCGATCACCAGAATGCGCCCGACGACGACGAGTCCGGCACCGGCCGCGTTGCCGAGATTCAGCGCCACGGGCGTGGTGGAGAGGGCGCCGACGGCCGTGTCGGTGAAGCCCGCCTCAACGATCGCCGCTCGGCTCTCGAGCGCTCGCGCGCGCCCCGTGCGATGGAGGCCCTGAGCGATGCTCGATTCGAGCACCTGCGGAAGGATGCCGAGATCGGAGGTGTCTCCCTGCGCCTCGAAAGGCAGCACCACCACTCGTCCGGGATCGAGTGGCAAGCTCTCACTACGCGGGATCTGGCTGACGCCAAACCACGCCAGGCCCGCGACCATCACCGCGCCGCCGATCCAGATTGCAGGCCGCCGCCTAACGTCAATGGCTGCCCGTCGGTACAGTGACCATGCCGCCGGCGATGTCGACGCACCGCTGTGTCCGAGCTCGGCCTCGAGGTGCGGAATCAGCTCTGCCGCTGTCTGCCAGCGGTCCTCGGGCTTCTTCTCGAGGCAGCGCATTACGAGAAGCTCCAGCCCGCGAGGGACCGTCGCCCGGTACTTCGTCACCGGCTCGGCGTTCGATGTGATATGCGCGATGAGCACTTCCTGCACCGTCGGTCGCTTGAACGGTGGCCGTCCGCAAAACAGCTCGTACGCGACGACGCCGAATGCGTAGATGTCAGCGCGGTGGTCGAGCTGCGGATCGGCGGCCACCTGCTCCGGCGCCATGTAGGTGGGAGTGCCGAGCGCGACGCCTATCGTCGTCAGGGATGGCTGGTCGGCCGATTCGGTCACCGCCTTTGCCACGCCGAAGTCGGTCACCAGCGCGTGGCGGCCGGAAAGCATGATGTTCTCCGGCTTCAGGTCGCGATGCACCACACCCTGCCGGTGCGCCGCCGCCAGCGCGTCGGCGGAATCGCGGAGAATGCGGACGACGTCCGCGATCGGGATCTCGCCTCCTTGCTCCAGCCTGTGCCGCAGCGTAGTGCCTTCGACGAACGGCATGACGTAGTAGAGAAGGCCGTCCGCCTCGCCAGAATCGTACAGTGGAACTATGCAGGGATGCTGGAGGGCAGCCGCGATGCGGATCTCCCGATGAAAACGTTCGGCGCCGAGAGCCTTGCCGAGGTCTTGCCGCAGAATCTTGATGGCGACGGGGCGGCCGTATCGCTCATCGCGCGCAAGGTAGACGGTGGCCATTCCTCCGGCTCCGATCTCGCGCTCGATGCTGTAACGACCGGCTGCCGCAAAGCTGCCCTTGAGGTGCTCCAGATCGTCCAATTCGCTCTCCCCAGCGCGGCGGTGTACGGTGAGCGCTACACTATCATCGCGGTGCGGAGGCGACAAGCGTTGCCATCGACGAGCGCGCGACCTTCATGTCGTGCCGCGGCCAGGAGCGCGACGTCAGGCACACGGAGCGGTTGGCCTGGCAGCCGGTGGCGATGCCGGAGCTGCTCGAAATCGATCTGGCTGAACTCTTCCGCGGTATTCCATAGCGCGGGCTGCGACGTGCTTGGGAGGCGGCGCGGCGAGGACCGATCGTCAGCCCGCGTGTGTTGCTCCCTGGCATTCCCGCACATAACGATCCGCCCGA
>CAZPCC010000351.1:0-1618 GCA_964584905.1 uncultured Gemmatimonadaceae bacterium
TGCGTAGACAGCGAAGGACCTTCCAGCACGCAACGGAGAAGGTCCTTCGCCGGCTACGCGGCTCAGGATGACACGTTACGCGAAAGCGGCGCGCTAGCCGGCATGCGCCCGCGTAGCGGGCAGGAGGGAATAGCCCCCGGCTTCAGCCGGGGTTGGGGCGCGGTGTCCTGGTCAGCCCGCGTAGCGGGCGACAGAGTCCTGTCGCCCGCTACGCGGGCTGGATTGGACGCAATGCACAAGTCCCCCGGCTGAAGCCGGGGGCTATTCTCTCTTGCCCGCTACGCGGGCGGTAGCGTTCTGATGAAGCTCGCGCGGCGAGCGGAACTAAGAGCGATTCTGCCGCGCAGGCTCCTAGTTCTAGTGTGGAGTGTCTCAAACCCGCGGACCGACGCCGTCTCGGCGGCTGACGTGCACGCGTCCCGCGTGCACCCGCGCGGGCGAGACGCCCGCGCGTCAGCCGGCGGGACGCCAGCGGTCCGGTCGGAAAGCGGCGGTGTTGCCACCGCACTTCAAAACGTCAATCGGCCATCTTGCGGATGAACTTTGCGTCGATGCCGTGGATGCGCATCGAGATCATCTTCTCGATCGGCACGTTCGCGTAGCCGGCCGCCTCGAGCTCGCGGATGTACTCGGGCGTCACGCGGTGGATGCGCATCGACACGAGCTTGTCCGCCGGTACGTTGCGGTAGCCGAGCTTCGCCAGCTGGCCGATGAAGTCCCCGGTCACCTTGTGAATGCGGAACGACACGAGATCGTCGTGATCGAGGTCGCCGTAGCCGAGCTTGCGCATTTCTTCCGCGAACTGCGGCGTCGCACCGTGGATGCGGCTCGACTGCAGATCATCCAGCGAGAGATCCCATCCCGCGGCGCGCATCTCACGGACATACTCCGGCGTGACCTTGTGGATGCGGGAGGAGACCAACTCGTCATGGGAGATGTCCTTGAAGCCGAGGTTGCGCATCTCGCGGATGTACTCCGGCGTGATGTCGAAGATGCGCATGGTGAGGTACTCCTCGAGCGTCACGCGATACCCCTCGGCAATCATGCTCTTGATGAACGCGGTGGAGACGTCGTGGATGGCGAGGGCGAAGAGCTCCTCTTCACCATCCCAGTCGCGGTGACGGCGCTTCTCGCGCTTCGTCTCGATCCCCATCGAGCGGATGGTATCGAGGAAGGCCGGGTTCGAAGTGAAGGTGAACTGCCCCGCGCCCTTGCCGTTGCGGAACGTGCCTTCGAACACCGCGGTGCCGGCCTCGCGACGCATCTCGAACTGCACCGGCGTCATCGTCGCGGAGTTGATCTGAGCCGCCGAGAGGCCGCTGAACGCGGCCAGGCGCATGGTCGTCCCCATGTTGTGGGTGCGGCCACGAGTGATGTTGATGTGGAAGCGGTCGGGCCGCTTCTCATCCATGGATGCGGTCCAGGCACCCTCGGTCGCCGCCAAGGCGGCCGTTGCGAACAGAGACACGACGAGCGTGAGCGTGGCAATACGCTTCATGGAGAGACCTCCGTGATGGGTTGACGGTTTGCGGGTTTCCCGGGGGGGCGGGCAGGGGTCGGGCGGGATCCCCCGCCAACCCCCACCCCCCCACCCCCCACCCAAAAGAAAATTATATTT
>CAZPCC010000352.1:0-3147 GCA_964584905.1 uncultured Gemmatimonadaceae bacterium
GGTGCCGCAGTGCGTCCCACATCAACGACGCTTGGCGACGCCTGGAGGTCAGAAATCGGTCCAGCCGCCTGCCACCCCGCCCATCAGCCGAGACACTGGACCATCGAGAAGCGCGACGCCTTGCCAGACGACGGCAACCGCTACGAGCTCATCGGTGCGCCGGCTCCTCTCGTCATTGATCTGAGTTCGTTCTTCTCAGGAGTGCTCGGCGACACGTGAGCCGGTGGCGCGCGGGGCTGTCGTATGGCGCAGCGCCCCGAGACGCGCCATGTTCACCACTGACGCACGCCGCGGCAGGAGGGAGCAATGGATCAAGCAATGGATCAGTCGTCGGACCGGCTGCTCGAGCGCATGTCGAAGACGCTCGGCCGCCAGAGCAGTCACCGCTGGTGGAATCTTTCGGAGCAGGCTCGTGAGGCGGCCATGCGCGGGGACGCGACCGCGGTACTCCGAAAGCTCGAGGACGCGGCGGATAGCGAGCCGGATTCGCCGCTGGTGCCGGCGTTCCGGCTGTGGAAGGCGGATGCACTCAGCCGCGTCGGCCGCGATCGTGAGGCGGTGGACGCCTACGCCGGCGTGCTCGGCGCCGCCGAATCGGCGCCGGCGTTCGAGCGCGTGGACTTCGTGCGTGAGGCGCTCCGCCACCAAGCCGGCGCCCTTGCCCGACTCGGCGACATCGACGCTGCGGTCGCGAGCTACCGCGAGCTCGAGAACCGCGGCGAGCGCGGGGCGCTTTATCACGCCGGCGTGGTCGCGGAGCGCGCGGGTCGATTCGAGCAGGCGACCTTGCTCTATCGTGAGATCGCGGCGGAGGAGCGCACGCCTGACGCCGACGACGAGTCGCAGTGCGCGCTGCGTGCGGCTGAGCGCCTGACGACTGAGGAGGGTGTGTTCACCCCGTCCGAACTGGGGGTGGCAGGACTTGTGGAGGCGGCCGTGATGGCGCGCGACGGGGCTGCCCTGCGAAAGCTCGCCTCTGCGACGCACCTGCAGGCGGGTCCGGGAGGCGGTCACCTCCGGTTCGAGACGGACGAGCTGCTCGACCACCTCTCGTCGGATCTCCTCGCGTCACGCCCGGAACGGCTGCATCGAGGATTGCTAGGCACGGGCGGCAAGCGCTACCTGCTGACCTCTGGTTGGCGCGGCAAGTGGTTCCAGAACATTGTGGGATTCTACTTCACGCGCTGCGGACGCGGGTGGGCGTGGGAGGGGCTGGTCGTGAACGCGCCCGAACATCCGTGGCACGAGCGCTGGGCGCCTGACGAGAAGCGCACCAATCAGCCGCTCCCGTTCGGGCTTCTGGCACCGTGGCCCGAGGGCCGCCACTTCATGGCGGGCGGGCTCACGCTGTTCGGCGTGCAGTCCGCCTCGATCGTGGCGGCGCTCTTTGTGCCGTTCTTCGGTGGCGCGATTGCGGCGGGGCTGGCGCTCGCCTACTCCCTGTCGGACTGCGGCTACGGCCTTCGCGGGTTCTACTACAATCAGGGGCCGACGCACTCCGGCAACGACGCCTTCGCGATCGACTTCACCGCCTATCGGCGCGGCATTCCGTTGCTGAACATCTCTGGCGGGACATCGGTGCTCGCGGCGGCTGCGGGGGTCGTGCGGTTCACGCGAGCCACGGTGGCGAGCGGCGACTCGTCGGCGCCGAACGAAGTGCAGATCGATCACGATGATCCGGCGACAAGCACCGCGCGCTTCGTCTCGCGCTACCTGCACATGGCGGGACCCGGGTTGATCCCGATCTCCGCGGGCATGGCGGCGCCAACCGGCGCGCGGCTGGGGTTCATGAACGATACCGGCACGTCGGTGCTCGACCACCTGCACTTCTCGATTCACGACAGCACGGCCGGGCCCGGCATCGGCCCGAGCGTTAGGCCGAGTCCGATGGAGGGGCGGACGCTTGGCGATGGGGATTCGGGTGCGTGCATCCGATCGACCAATCGTGAGACGATCGTGCTGCCGGAGGGGTGCGGGGCGGTGGCGGCGGCGATCTTGAAGCAGTTGTTCGGGAGGCGGGATTGAGCAGGGCTGCACTCTGGCAGAATGCCGTACTCCTGGCCACGTCCGCTGGAGACTCAAGTCCTCAATAGTTCTGTGCCGTGTACGTGCTATGGCTTTGCAGGCTCACGTGTGGCGGCGACACATTCATGAAGGACACCGGGATCCCGTCATAGGGAAAATCGGGTGCACCCGATACGACAGTGAAATGGAGGTGCGGATATCCTGCCAGACCGGACCGGCCCGTTTCCCCCAATATGTCTCCCTGATCGACCTGATTACCCACGTCAACGATGATCCCGTTCATGGGTGAATGATAGTAGAGCCCATACGTGGCGTCCCCGTGATCGATCACGACGTAGTTGCCGGCGCCACCGCCGCCGCTAGGCGCATCCTCGACGACTCTGAATACCGTACCGGCACGGGCCGCCATGAACGGCGTTCCGACTGGCACGTCGAAGTCGAAGGCGTACTGATCCGGCATTCCGGCGCCATGAAAGGAACTGGAGCAGTTGGTCAGTCCAGTGTCGAACGTCGACCCTTTGGCCAACGGAATCACGTAGAGTGACGTCGCCTGGGCTGGATAGGATTGCCCGTCGCACCCGACGACCGGCCCGGAAGGGGCTTCGACCGTTGCGCGAGTATCGGCGCCACAGGCGAGAATCAGCAAGACGAGCGCGATAGGTTGAATCGGTTGTCGGGCCATAGCGAATGGTGTAAACGTTAGGCTGAGCGTTCGCGGTCGGTGTCCTTCTGGACCCTGGGTTCTGTCGCTTTCCTTTGCGTCCTTTGCGTCAAAAAAGCCCAGCCATTCTGCCGCGTCGACTCCCGAACTGCATCTGTTGCCCTGAACCGAAGACAAAAGACGTGAAAGACTCAGCGTGTACGTGCATCACGGCCAAGATGAATGGGCAGCGTGCGATGGTGTAACGCACGCTGCCCACCGACTCTCCCGCCCTCGTCGCCGACCACACCCTATTTGATCTCGCGCACGAGTCGCCCATTGCGATAGAACAGGATGCGATCCGCCCACCCGTCGTTATTGCGGTCGATCCACACCTGACTCTCCTTCGTTCGCGGGCTGTGAATCGTCGCGCGTTCCGGGAGCCGATCGCGGTCGCGGTTCACCAGCTCCACCCGAAACGG
>CAZPCC010000353.1:0-4613 GCA_964584905.1 uncultured Gemmatimonadaceae bacterium
GGCGATCACGAAGGTCGTTCGGCCGTGCCGCAGCGAGCGCAGTCCGTCGCGGATCATCGCCTCGCTCTCGCTGTCGAGGCTCGAGGTAGCCTCATCGAGCAGCAGAATGCGGGGGTCGGCGAGAATGGCCCGGGCGATCGCCACCCGTTGCCGCTGGCCGCCTGACAGCTTGACGCCCCGCTCGCCGACGATGGTGTCGTAGCCCAGCTCGAACCGGTCGACGAACTCGTCGCAGTGCGCCACGTGCCCGGCCGCGCGCACCTCCTCGTCCGACGCTGCCGGATTGGCGAAGGCGATGTTCTCGCGGATCGTCCCGTCGAACAGAAAGTTGTCCTGCATTACGACGCCGAGGTGCGTCCGGTAATCCCGGAGGCGCAGCGTCGCCAGGTCGCGCCCGTCTACCAGCACGCGGCCGGATGTCGGGCGATTGAACGCCATGATCAGCCCGATCATCGTGCTCTTGCCCGATCCGCTCGATCCGACCAGCGCGGTGGTGGAGCCCGCCGGAGCGGTGAAGCTGACGTCGCGCAGCACGGGCATTCCCGCGTCGTACTCGAAGCTGACCTTGTCGAACGCCACCGCGCCGTCGAGCGCCGGTACGGCCTCCCGGCTCACGTCCTCCTGGTCCTCGGTCGTCATTTCGCGGATCTCACGCACACGATCGAGCCCGGCGAATGCCTCGCTGATCTGCGTTCCGATGGATGCGATCTGAACGAGCGGGGCCGCCACCAGCCCGATGAAGAAGATGTACATGACGAAATCGCCAAGCGTCATGCTGCCGCTGAGCATGGCGCGTCCGCCGACGATGATCATGACCACGCCGATCACGCCGATGATCACGGTGGAGGCGGCGCCTACCATCGAGGTGCCGGTTATCGAGCGCCGCACGTTCTCGAACAGCCGCTCCACTCCCCCGCGGAAAATCTTCTCCTCACGCTGCTCGGCGACGTACACCTTGAGGATGCGAATCCCACCTAACGATTCGGCCAGCCGGCCGGTCACCTCGGCGTTGATCACGCTGCGCTCGCGAAAGATCGGGCGCAGCCACTTGAACGCCACCGCCATGATCCCGCCGAACACGGAGAGAATGAGCAGCGTCGCGGTCGTCAGCTGCCAGTTGAGATAGAAGAGCACCGCAAGGGCGATGGTGGCGGTGAGGATGCCACCCGTCAGCTGAATCAGTCCGGTACCGACGAGATTCCGCACGCCCTCCGCGTCGGTCATGATCCGCGAGATGAGGACGCCGGTCTTGGTCGAGTCGAAGTATGCGGTGGGCAGACGGAGCACGTGCTCCTGCACCCGGGCACGCATGTCGGCAATTGCCCGCTGCGCGGCGACGCTTACTACCTGCGAGATCCCAAAGGAGGTGACAGCCTGGATTAGCGACGCCACACCGGCCGCGATCGCCAGCGGCACGAGCATCTCGCTGCGGCCTTTGCCTATGATGTCGTCGATCAGGAACTTGGAGCTTGCCGGCAACACGAGGCCCGACAGCCGGTTCACCAGCATGAGCGCGAAGCCAATGCCCAGCGATACGCGGTGGTGCGAGACGAGCTCCGCCGCCTCACGCCACGCCCGGTTCATGTCGATCTTCTTTTTTTCTTTCTTGGATTGCTCCGCCGTCACCATTTACGCCCGTTCTGAGTCACCGGAAATATCGACCGGTGTGCGCGATGGCGATACAGCCTGGCGCGGCTTTCTCAATGATTCGGGCTTACTCGCTTGGCGTCGGAACCACTGGCTCGCAGACCCCGAATACGTGGTCATAGTCAATCGGACCGGCGAGCCGCCAGGCGGCCGAATCGCTACCGCCCGTATGGATGAACTTGAGCACGATGCTGTCTCGGAAGAACGCGAACTCCTCGCCCTGTGGCGTGCAGCTTCGGACTACGGCGTGCACGGCCGCAGTATCTCCCAACGTTTGAAATCCGTGGGTCGATAGCACCACTTCGCTGGCCGAGGCGCTAGCGGCCTCAATGAAATCGGAACCAGTGAGTTCCACCTGGTTCGTGAGGAGCGTGTCCCATGAGCTTGGCCCCGGAACCAGCCCAATCCTGGCGCGCGCGGGACTGGTCCGCAGAACCGCCTCCCGAAGCGTAGTGTTGAGCTCGCGTGCCGCGGCACTAGCCAGCGAAAGGGAGTCGGCCTTCTCTCCGTTGGCAGATCCGTCATCCGCGTCGGACTGGCAGGCCATCGTTGTACCGAGCATGGCCAAGGCGAGGGCTGAGCGAATTCGTGTGTGGAAACGCATCGCGACCGTGAAGTGAGAGTAAGGATTCTACCGAGCCATGCGAGAGTCGCGCCAAAGCCCCGCTGGAGCGGAGAAGCAAACCGCCCCACAGATTTCGCAGATGGATCATCGCGAGGACGATCCTTCGGCTGAATTAGTCCCGAGGCAATCTGCGTAATCGGCGTAATCGGCGGTTTCCTTTCTGTTCGCCGTCGGCAGAATGAAATGGGGGGGGTGTAATTCAATGGCAAACAGCAACCACAGATCTCGCAGATTTCGCAGATGGATCCAACGCGAAACCGATCTTCGACTGGACTAGCCGCGAGGCAATCTGCGCAATCGGCGTAATCGGCGGTTTCCTTTCTGTTCGCCGTCGGCAGAATGAAATGGGGGGGGTGTAATTCAACGGCAAACGGCAAAACAGCAACCACAGATTTCGCAGATTTCGCAGATGGATCCATCGCGAGGCCGATCCTTCGGCTGAATTAGTCGCGAGGCAATCTGCGCAATCGGCGTAATCGGCGGTTTTCCTTCTGTTTGCCGTCGGCAGAATGAAATGGGGGGCTTGTAATTCAACGGCAAACGGCAAAACAGCAAACCACCGATTTCGCAGGTTTCGCCGATGAATCCATCGCGGAACTGGACTCCTGATCCCGAGGCTTGGTCAGAAGCCAAGTACGCAACCGCCAGTTTCCGTCGTGTCGCTGTGGCATGAACGGATTGCATGCATTGTCAGGCAGGAGGCGGCGGAACTCCCACCTCGTCACCCGAGGGTTGTGAAATCTGCGGTTCGCCGTTCGCGAAACGTCGGTATCCCAGTGTTGGAGATCCGAAGTTCAGGAGCAGCGCCCGGTGCAGTCGGCTCGCTTTCAGGTAGTTGAGCACCTGTGCCAACTCGATTGCTGTCAGGTTACGCATCGCCTTGACCTCCACCAGCACACCGTCGTGACAGATGAAGTCTGCCCTGTAGCGCGTCCGGAGTCGTGTACCTTTGTAGAGAATTTCCAGAGGTACTTCGTTCAGATACGGGATTCCGCGGCCGGCGAATTCCAGTTTCAGCGCCTCTCGATAGGCAGCCTCGAGGAAGCCCGGGCCGAGCTGCCTGTGCACCTCCATGGCGGCGCCGATGATGGCATATGTTTCCGAATCACGAGCATCGAATGCGGTGAGCACGGTACAACGTGGATGCTCACGTGAGCTGGGTTGCCATCATCAACGCCCAACCACCATCAGATAAGCGCAGGGACCCGCCGTCGTCCTGCCGGTCGCTCGATTCAATCTGATCTCGAACGAGTGGCCGCGATGCTCGGCGCGGAAGCGCTGCTAACGCGATCGCATCACAAAGGACTGAGCCAGCGATCGGAACCTCGAGTCACCGCCGTCAGCTACTTTCGGCGGTTGCCGAAACCGTATCGTGCAGCAGGGTCACCGCGGTGAGATGCCCCGTGACGTTGCATAACGTCTTGAAAACATCGGGTACGAGGTCGAGGGCGATCAGTACGCCAATGCTTTCCGGCGGAATGCCGTGGGCGGCGAAGAATGGGGCGACGATGAACAGGCTGCCGCTCGGAATTCCTGGAACGCTGAAGCTCATGAGCACCGAAGTCACCGCAAGCGTAACGATCGATGCCACGCCGAGCTCCACGCCGTACAGCTTGGACGCGAACAGCGCCATTGCCAGCCACGAGATCGGTTGATTGAGACGGAAGACCGACACAGCGAGGGGGAGGGCAAAGCTGGTGAGACCGCTGGGAAGCCCGAGCCCGCGTTCGGCGGCAACCACGTTGGCCGGAAGTGCGGCGAGCGAGGAGCGCGTGGTGACCGCCACCAGCTGTGGCGCCAGCGCGGCGCGGGCGAACCGGCCTAACGGCGCGCGCGACACCACGGCGATGATGACGTACAGGACGAGGGTTCCCGCCAGCAGCAGACCTGAATGAGCCGCGAGATAGAAGCCCACCGCGCTGACGACGCCGGTACCGAGTCTCGCCGCCAGCGGAAGGGCCAGTGCGAAGATTCCGATCGGTGCGACAACGAGAATCCAGCTTACGAGTACCAGCATCGCATCCGCTATCGAGCGAAAGAGTGCGGAGGCAGGTTCGCGGCGTGCCGTCGGCAGGCGGCCGAGCGCCAGCCCGAAAAGAAGGGCGAAAACTACGAGCGGCAGCATGGCACCGTCGACGGCGGCACGAATCGGATTGACCGGTATCGCGCCCACCAGCCAGCTGGCGAACGATGGCAGCGGCGGCCTGACGAGCGTATCGGCGCCGCTGCGGATTGATTCGGCGGCACCCGCATCCACCGTCAGGTACTGGAAGAGCAGAGGCGCCGTAACGGTCGCGAATATCGCCAGCAACAGCAGCAATCCGAGGAACACGGCAAAGGA
>CAZPCC010000354.1:0-2056 GCA_964584905.1 uncultured Gemmatimonadaceae bacterium
CGGCCGTTTGCATCCGGCAACGTCACGTACGAGGCCGCCGCCGTCGCGAAGCACTGGAAGGACGCGCCGGCTGTGGCCGCCCGGCTCGAGAAGCTGCATGAAGCTTTCAGCGCGCTCCCGGAGTGGACGGAGGCGGCGCTCGAGGAAGCATTGCGCAGTCGCGCGGAGGCGGAGGGGATGGGCGCGGGCAGGCTGATCCACCCGCTGCGTCTGGCTCTGACCGGCGCAGGCAACTCGCCCGGCATTTTCGAGGTCGCGCGGCTGCTCGGGAGGGACCGGACGCTCGAGCGGATGGAACGTGCGATTGTCACACTCGCCGCCGGCACGCCCGGTGCGGCCAACTGAATCGCTTGACACGCGGAGGGTCCCGGGAATAGCATTGGTCATACGCGCTGCCCCTTGGTGTAACTGGCAACACGCCTGACTCTGGATCAGGAGAGTCCTGGTTCGAGCCCAGGAGGGGCAATTCCTCCTCGATTTGCAGGCGGGCGCGGGCTGTCGATCGTGCGGTCGGGCGGTCCGTGTTTCTCGCTCTCTGCCCGTACCCACATCGTCTGACACAGCGGATGCTGGAGGCGACGATGCCGGATCAACTCAATGAGCTGGAACGCCGGGTCCTCGACTACCTCGTCGAGTACCTGCGCACGAATACGTACCAGCCATCGATCCGTGAGATCGGCCGCGAGTTCTCCATCAAGAGCACGAAGACGGTGTCGGAGCTGCTCCAGTCGCTCGCGCAGAAGGGCTGGATCGAGCGTGACCCCTCCCGCTCCCGCGGCGTGCGCCTGATCGGCGTGGAGATGCGCGAGCACGCCGTGAGCCTCCCGCTGTACGAGTCGCCCGACGCCGCGACACCCTCCGGTCAGATCCAGATGGACCGCAGCATTGTCGCTGCACACGGCGCTTTCCTGCTCCCGATGTCAGGTGACCACCTCGTCGAAGACGGCGTACGGACGGGCGACCTGCTCATCATCGAGCCTGTGGAAACCGCGGCCCTGGAGAATGGTGACCTGGTGCTCGCCCATACCGGCGGCACCATCGCTGCACGACGGTTCGTACGCAACGGCACGGGGATGTCCCTCGACCCGGTCCGCCGCGGGGAGATGGCCCTGGTGCTCACCAATCGGCAGGCCGCAAGCGTGATCCGCGGGCGTGTCACGGGCCTGGTGCGTCGCCTGAGCGTGCCGGTCATGAATGAACCCGTAGCAGTGGTCGCCGTTCCTGCCCCCTGACCTCCCGCTCCACCACCCGTCCGCGCCGGAAGACGCACTGTGGATGCGGCGCGCGCTCGAGCTCGCACATGACGCCGCCGCTGCTGATGAAGTTCCGGTTGGCTGCGTGATCGTTCACGCCGGCGAGCTCGTCGCCGACGGCCATAACCTCACCCGCACACTCGACGATCCCACCGCGCACGCCGAGCTCGTTGCCCTGCGACGGGCTGCACGGATGCTCGGCACAGCGCGCCTGCTCGACACCACGATGTACGTCACGCTCGAGCCGTGCGCGATGTGTGCGGGCGCGATCGTGCTCGCGAAAGTCAGACGTCTCGTGTTCGCCGCCTCGGATCCCAAGACCGGCATGGCCGGATCGCTGGCGTGCGTCGTCCAGGACTCCAGGCTCAATCATCGTGTCGAGCTCACGAAAGGCGTCCTCGCAGAGGAATCCGCGCAGCTGCTGAGGGGGTTCTTCCGGGTGAGGCGGGATAAGGGTGAAGGGCAGGAGTAGGTCGCGCAGCCGCATCGCCGTACGCTCGCCTCGCTGTTGAAGAAGCATCCAGAAAAGGAGATAATGGAGATGATCGGAGCATGGCGATGCTGCATCGCCAATATCACCATCATCGCCGGTATCCCCCTTCTCATGCCTGGAAGTACGAGCCTCTCAGAGGATGAGCCCCCGTGGTGGGCGTGATCAGGACCCCGCCCGCACCTCCTGCGTCTCTTCCGCGGATTTCCCGAAGAAACGCAGCAGCAGGAAGAGCAGCACGAGTCCGATCGGCAGCGATACGGCCGGATGCAGGCCGAACGATGTGGGGATGTCGCCGACCAGCATCGCGATC
>CAZPCC010000355.1:0-8979 GCA_964584905.1 uncultured Gemmatimonadaceae bacterium
GCGCGGCCCAGGGCGACAACCGTGCCGCGCTCGCCACGGTTCGCCGAAGGCCGTTCATTTACGAGCCGAATTTTGCCATCGTTTTACCCGCGCACCTTCGGGAGGAGGGACGCCTGGCGGCGCTGCTCGGTGACACGGCCGGGGCGATCCGAGCCTATCGACACTACTTAGCCGTACGTGACCAGCCGGATCCGGGACCCATGGAGGACGAGGTGCGGCTGGTCAGGTCGCACCTCGCGGAATTGTTAGGAGAGCGATGATGTCCCTAAGCTTCCCGACTTCTCGTCCAATCGAGCCAACCGCCGCCGGACATCCCTGATCAGCGGCTGCTGGATCGAATGCGCATTCTCCCAACGTTCGATGAACCGCCTGAAAGGCGATGCAGGACCGACCCGGCCTTACCCTCCCCGGCTCCACGGCGGAACGACTCCGTTCGAACGGGCATACGCGATCGCCTGGCCCAGGTGCTCGTGTAAATGCGTAGTAGTCAGGACAGCCAGGTCCAGCCCGCTCATCTTCATGCCGAACACGTCCAGTGTTTGCGCCAGGAACGCGTCGTCGGCCATTTCCATCGCGCCTTTCAAATGCGCGAACGATGCACGGAGCTCCTGCAGCGCCACGGCTTTCGTCACCTTCCGGTTCTCGTACGCCTGCACGCTCGGGTAATCACCGCTCTTGATACCACTGGCGGCCGGCGCGTCCATCCCGGCAAACGTCGGCAGAAAGTAGTTGTCAGCGGCTACGTGCATGATCACTTCGCGCACCGACCGCACTCCCTCGCCGGGGCGCCAGTCGTACTTCTCTTCCGGAATCGCATCTACGAGTCCGACCAGCTTCCCTTCGAGGGTCGCGATGTCGCGCAACAGCGCCTCGATTACAGCGGGGGATGTGCTCGTGCTCGTGGCAGCCTGGCCTTGCACCTGAACCGGCATCACGACGGCAGCGGCGACCAGGGCAGCGGACAGGAAGCGGAGCTTACTGAGGGTTCGCATTGCCTTTACTCGGGTTGTGGGTTGTGGGCGAGCGCCGAAGATAGGTCAGCGTGAGACCTGGCGCCACGGCATCCTTGTTCCAATGGATGAGTACGGTGCATGCCTTCAGGGTTGGGCGCCCGCCGTAGGCCCATCGCACAGGTCCCGGCGGATGTGCGAGACGGCGGCACTATGGAAGCACCGGGCTCGCCGACTGCCCGCGCGGATCCAGCTCTCGAAGAAACCGCACCGACGTGGCTATGCTGTCTGGTCCGAAGTAAACCGACTCGTACACGCCCAGCTGATGTGGAAGCTGCTCGAGAAGTACGATGCTCGCTGGTTGTGCTCCGTCGCCCAAGCCCACGCGCATTGCGAGTGTGCCTAGCTGCAGCCTCTGAGCGTAAATGTACCGGCGTGAACTGTCCGCCGATTCCACGTACACCTGCCACGGCTGTCCATCATCCCAGGCTGGCCGCCCGCGGTAGAGCTCCACGCGAGCGGTGAGCACGACACGCTCGGACTGGCCGTCACCATTGAGATCGGCCTCGGTGCTCAGGTAATAGTTCCATCCGTCCGCACCGGCGATCGCCGGCGGGATGGTGGAGTCGATCAGGTGAAAGGACGTCTCTCGAGCGGCTGTCGCGCTGTCGTCCGTGGTGTTAGGCGGCGTGCTATCCGGGGCGCAGGCGCCGATCAGGAGAATCGCCGCCGCAAGTCGGATCCACGAAGGGCGGTAGCGTCTCACACCGCTCCCGGTGGCGAAAAGCCGGGCCTTCGCGTCGTGTGGCTCTCCATGCGAGGGTGCGGCGTCAGCCCTGCGGCCTGGTGCGCCAGCCGAGCAGATGGAGGCGGAACGGCTCGCCAGGGAGCGCGTTCGCGGCCTCTCCACGCACGGCAACGCTGGCGAGAACTCTCACGGTGAGGTTGCTGGCGCTGAACACGGCGGTCTCGCCCTGTCTCATTGTGCGCGTCTCTCCTCCGACTG
This sequence comes from uncultured Gemmatimonadaceae bacterium, assembly GCA_964584905.1. GTDB lineage: Bacteria > Gemmatimonadota > Gemmatimonadetes > Gemmatimonadales > Gemmatimonadaceae > JALZIF01. The sequence goes on from CAZPCC010000355.1 coordinate 1,957, forward strand.
TTACGCGTACCGCGGTCGTGTTGTTCTCGATAGGCTCCGTCTGCTGCGCCGTGAACCGGAACGGCGGCAGCGTCAGGCGCACCAGCGTGGTGTCACCGACGAGCGCGTAGACCAGGTCGTCCTGGGGCAGCCGCAGCGCAAGGCGGTCCATGGCGACGAAGGGATCTCCGTGGTGGCTGAAGAAGAGCTGCCCCTGTCCGCCTGTCTGCGCACGCAGGGGGCTTCCCGCCAATTTGACGTGCAGCCGGACGGCGCGACCATCGCCGAGGTCCAGCGTCAGGTGCTCCCCCGACATCTCGGATATACGCGCCTGGCCGGAGTAGGGGGGATCCATGGCGGGTGCTTCCACGAGAACGAGGGCGGCGTCGACCGACTGATCGAATGGGCGGGTGGGTTGCTCTGGCGCGGTGCTTTCGGGCACCGGCTGGCGCCCGGCAGGCCGCACGACGGCGGTGTCCAGGCGAAGCGCCTGCATGTCGAGTGAGGATCGGGCCGACGCCTCGCGCCAGAGCCGGGCCTGCGCGCTGTCGGTAGCCAACTCGGCCTGCGCTTCGGCCGCCGCGTCGCCACTCGCGGGCGCGCCCTGGCGACAGGCGAGCAGCAGCAGTGCGGCCGGTGCCAGTATCCAATATGTACGGTGGCTCATCGTCGGTCCTCCCATCAGTTGCCCTGGCTGCCATCTGACAGCGGGCCGCCGAAGCGGAGCGCCCGCCAGTTCCCGAAGTCCAACAGTGTCTCGGTGGCCGTGCCGTTGTCGTCGGCATCGGTGTTGAGGTTCGTGTCGGTTACGTCCCCATCGTTGTTCCAGTCGACGGCCGGCCCACAGACGCCCGTAGGCTCATTCAACGAATTGTTGTTCTCGACCACCGTGGGACCCATCCCGTGCGAATAGTCCAGGATCGTGTTAGGCGTCGCCGGTGCTGCTCCGTTCGGCTCGGTCGCCACGGCGTTGGCCCAATAGATTGGCGCGCAGGTCACACGCTGCCTTCGCTCCGCATTGGCGTAGCCAGCGCGCAGCTGCCAGGTGTAGGACATCGCGCTCCAATAGTTAGGCTTCCGGTTGCTATGGGTATCGCCGCCGTGACGTTGCCCGAGATTGTGGCCGAACTCGTGTGCGAAGGTAGCGATCTGCGACCGCAGCGCGTGGAATGCCGCGGGAAAATCGTCGAACGAGACCAGGAAGTCGTCACCCGATTCGGAGCCGCCGAAGTCCACGTCGCTAATTCCGCTGAACCCGCCTACCATCGCGTTACCCCAAATAGCATAGTGATAGACGTTGTCGCGGACGGCATTGTCAAAATTGGCGTTCTTGAGTGTGAAGAAGTCGGTACCGCCCGCCGGCGTGGCGACGATCGTACCGAAGCCCAGGCTCAGCGTGAATGGGACCGTTCCCGATGTGTCGAGGATCAGGTTGATGCCGGGTTGTCCCATCGGATTGAGCACGGGGGCGCGCTGAAACATGGCTATCGCATTATCGAACGTACCCGGATTACCTGGGGTGGTTGCGATGGGGGGATTGGTCAATCCGTCCATGATGTCGACCTCGATCAGCACATCCGGCCGGTAACGGTGCGTCCCGAGAGCCGCGAGGTCGATATCCACCGTGCCATCGCCATCCGCGTCGTAGCCGCCGGTTTCCCAGTCGTCGAGCAGGCCGTCGCCATCGCTGTCCATGACTGACGCGCTGTCCGGCAGGTCGTAGGTAAAGGCGGCGCTGACCTGCCCGTCGAGGTTGCGCACGGTGATCGACAGCGTCCCGCCCGCACTCTGGGTATCGGGCAGCGCTATTAGCGAAAGGTAGTGGTAGATAGGATAACCCAGCACGGCAGGGTCCGTTCCGTACCGGTCATGTCTGAGTCCGCGATGCGCTATCGTGGCCACATCGGTGCCGCCGACGGCAACGATGGCGCCTACATCCATGTTCGCCCCCTGAACGTAGAGCGCGGGCGTGACCTGGGCGCCCGTGAAGGCTGCGCCCACCAGCATTACGCGGTCGATTCGGGGGGCGCCGAACGGGAGCGGTGCCGTGACGTTGAAGTCGATGGTTCCCGAGGTACCGCGGCTATTGCGTAGCGCGACTGGGTGAGGGCCGAGCGACGCGCCCGGCGGCACCGAGAACATATAGGCGCCGAGAAAACCGCCCGGCAGAACCGTCTCTGTGGGCAGGCCGGCGTCCCACACGATGCTCGCGGCAAACAGGTTGGTGCCGCTCACCATTGCGAGCGTGTGCTCGGGGCCGTTGTCCTCGATGAGCGCGTTCAGCTGTGGTGGCTGACATCCCGCCACTGCGATCAGGAGCGACGCCAGCAGGGGCGCGCACCTGCTGCGAACACCGGTCATCTGCACCTCCTTGGCGAAGAGGGCTGAATGCAAGCGCCCACAATGCGTCCGAAGGGAGGAGCGCGCAAGACGGCGTGCCGGCACTCTCCGGTGATCAGACGTTCCCCAAACCTTCCTCATGGCAGATAGTACACGACGCGGAGCATGTTGAAGTTTGCGCCGTGGTTCGGCGGGACGAGACTGGCGTTGGAGAGATGCTGGTGGCGAAAGACGACCTCCACCCACCGGAACCGCACGCCGACGCCGATGTGGTCACCAAATTGATAGGCACTACTCATGTCGAGTCGTCGGTGAACCTTGTTCCTGCTGATGAGGTGCGCGCCCACCGCCCCCTCGAGGAATGCGGTCCATCGGCCGCCGTCTGCCTCCTCAAACCTAACGAGCGGCGTGATCCCCAAATCCCACACTGGGGGACCTGCGCTACGAGCGTCGCGTGCGTTCCACTTCCCGAGCTGGAACTCCCACGCCAGCGTCGCGATCCACGACCCAATGGTCTTGAGCTCGCGCGGCTCGCCCTGAATGCCCACTCGCCACATCTCCATCCCATCGCCAGCACCGCTCTCCATCGTGACCGCACGGTCCCCCTGGCCGCTGGCACTCCCGATCGGCAGTACAATCGCGCACAGGATCGCGAGAAAAGCGACGCTCGCCCTTCGTAGTTCGATGCGCATGGTCGTTATGCGCGCCACGGCGCCACTGCGCGGCGCGACTTGCGTGGATCGTGGTTGGCCTGACTCCCAGGTGCGTCGCCGCTCCCGATGGCGCCTCTCGTCGAATCGAGCGGGGCGGCGATACCGCGCGAGGTCGACGTCGCGCGCGCACCGGTCGTGAAACGCGGCCATTGTGCGATTGATCTCACTATTATCCAAAACGTTGCGTGGGCGTAATTGAGCGGTGTGCGCCCTAGGCGGTGGCGGTGGCGCCTCGACGCGCCCATCATGCCGGGTGGAGGACCCTCAGTCGAATCCCACCGGCCAGCCGAACCGCCTCTCGGGCAAACACGATCCAGGCTCTGGCGCACGCCTCGCAATTCCACTCGATTCATGCGAGGTCGCGCGCCCGAGCGTGCCGGCAAACCGATTTCCGTTGTCAGCGAGCTCCGTGCAGCTCTCTAGTTCTGCTCATCAAGGCGATGGAGGTGCCAGTGTCAGCGCAGAAGCGTCGAAAGGCGAAGGAACCGTCACGAAAGAGTGGTCGCCGGATAGCTCCTCGGGGCACCGGCAAGGCAGGCAGCGCCGCTGACGCCGATCCATCGCAGCCGAAGACTACCCGGCCCGAAGCCAGCTCGCGCCGGCTAAGAGAACCGGCTGAAAAAGCAAGGAAAGGAACGGGCCGAAAGTTCGACGCGACGCCTGACCGCGTGGACATCCGAGATTGGATGTACCAACCTGGTCTCGTCTCACTTCCCGATCAGGTAGTGAACTGCGAGTTGGTGCCGCGGGTTCTCGATCAAGGCCAGGAGGGCGCCTGTACGGGATTTGCACTGGCCGCGGTCATCAACTTTCTGCTCGGGCGACGGAACATTGCGAGAGCTGTGAGCCCCAAGATGCTTTACCAGCTCGCTCGGCGTTATGACGAGTGGCCGGGCGAAAAGTACGAGGGATCATCGGCGCGAGGCGGCATGAAAGGGTGGCATCGCCACGGCGTTGCCACCGACGAGCAGTGGCCGGATGGTGTCAAGGAGGTCGCGCATCTGCAGTCGGTCCTCGAGGACGGGCGCAGCGTCGCTGAACACGCGCGCCGCACGCCCTGCGGCGCGTTCTACCGCGTAGCGCACACGGAGATTCGCGATGTCCACGCCGCGATTGCGGAAGTCGGCATAGTGTATTGCACGCTGATGGTTCACTCCGGATGGGATGCTCCGGATGCGGCCAAGGCTGTCGACGTGCACTACAGCATTTCGGGAAATGCTCTCCACCGGCGGATCCCTCTGATCAAACGCCGCGGCCGAGCAAGCGATGGCCACGCCGTCGCTCTTGTCGGGTACACCTCGGAAGGATTCATCGTACAGAATTCGTGGGGTCCCCAGTGGGGCCAGGATGGGTTCGCCCTGCTGCCTTACGAGGATTTCCTCCTGCACGCGACCGACGTGTGGGTGGCGCAGCTGGGTGTCCCGGTCGCCGTCGATGTCTGGGCGGCCAGGGGAGCGTCCGACACGACCGCCGGTCTGCAGCGCGCATCGGTCTCCATCCCGCTGAGCGAGATTCGCCCTTATGCGATCGACATAGGCAACGACGGCCGGTTGTCGGACACCGGCGACTACTGGACGACCGAGGAGGACCTCGACACTCTCGTCACGCAGACGGTACCTAACGCCATGCTTCCCTGGGCCAGGCGGCGGCTGGTGCTGTACATGCACTCCGGCTTGAACGATGAGCGCGCTGTCGCCAGGCGAATCGTCGCTTTCAGAGATGTATTCCTGGAGAATGAGATCTACCCGCTGCACGTAATGTGGGAAACGGGCGCCATGCACACGCTTCAGCACATGTTGACGGATCTGATCCGCACCGAGGATGCGACGCACGGGCCGTCGGGTGCAGTCGGCGACTGGCTGCAGCGCTTTCGCGGACAACTTATGGAAGCGAAGGACCGAAGCCTCGAGCTGACGCTCTCCAGGCGCGGAACGGTAATGTGGGAGCAGATGAAGGAGAACGCACGGAGTGCTTCGCAGCACCCCACCGGAAAGGGCGCCATGCAGCTCCTTGCCGGGTGCCTCGAACAAGCGACCGGTGGGGGATCGACCGATATCGAGATGCACGTCGTTTGTCACAGTGCAGGAAGCATCTTCGCCGCGAGCGCAATGAACTTGCTCACGACCGGGGTCCTGCGTTTCCGGTCGATACAGCTGATGGCGCCTGCAATTCGCATCGACTCCTTTCGCAAGCTGGTGCTTCCGGGAATCAAGTCGGGAAAATGTCCCAAACCGACTCTCTACGTGCTGAGCGACACGGGCGAGCGTGACGACGACGTTGGCCCCTACGGCAAGTCCCTGCTGTATCTGGTGAGCAACGCATTCGAGGGCGCTCGCGAAACCCCGCTGCTGGGCATGGAGAAGTTCGTGTCGTCAGCCTCGACGGCCACCGACGTGGCGGTGGATCCCGAAATCGAGAAACTCTTCAGCGGGAATGTCGATGGCCGAGCCGCGCTCGTGGTCGCCGGCAGGGGAAACAAGCGCGGCAGTCTCAGCCGGGCCAATTCGCACGACGGCTTCGACAGCGATCCGGATACTCTGAACTCGGTGTTGTGGCGCATCCTGGGCGAGAAGCCCCGGCGCGAGTTCTCTGTCCGCGACCTGCAGTACTGATTGCGACCCGCCGCTGCGCCCTGCGACTTGACCCCGCAGGCAGCGGCGGTATCGTAGGCCTCGCCTAATCCTCTCGGAGAGGGGTCAACGTGTTCGGATCGAAGATGCTCGAAGTACTCGTCGGCATCATTTTTTTCTTTCTGCTGGTCAGCATCATCTGCTCCGCGATTCGCGAAGGAATCGAGGCGTGGCGAAAGACACGCGCTGCCTATCTGGAGCGAGGTATTCGCGAGCTGCTCCACGATCCGGACGGGGACGGCCTGGCAAAAAGCGTATACGAGCATCCGCTCATCTATAGCCTCTACTTCGCCGAATATGCGCCCGGGCGCCGTCGCGGACGTCCCGGCATAACAGAGGCTGGCGGCGCGCTTCCCTCGTACATTCCCGCAGGCAACTTCGCCAGCGCGTTGATGGATATTGCCGCTCGCGGTCCGGATCCCCTGGTGGCAAGCGATCCCAGCGCGCCGGTGCTGTCGTTGCGAAGCATGCGCGAAAACATCCTGAACCTCGAAAACGAGCCGGTGCAGCGCGTTCTGCTGACTGCGATCGACTCGGCACAGGGCAACTTCGACCTCGCCCGGAGGGAGATCGAGGCGTGGTTCGACAGCTCAATGGACCGCGTTGCCGGATGGTACAAGCGATCCACGCAGTGGCTGATCTTCGGGATCGGCCTGGTCGTGGCAATCGGAATCAACATCAACACGCTGGCGATCGCCGAATATCTCTATCGCAACGACGCTGCCCGCGCGGCAATCGTCGCGCGAGCGGAATTGGCCGCGGCGGACACGGCGTTTCTTTCTCAGGGATTAGCCGAAGCGCGTCAGACACTCGACGAACTGAAACTTCCCATCGGCTGGGACCCGTCGCGTGTCGCCGGAGAGTCGCGTCCCGCCGGCGTCTGGAACACGGTGTTCAACCCCATCCTCGGATGGCTGATCACCGCTCTCGCCGCGACGATGGGTGCGCCGGTCTGGTTCGACCTTCTGAACAAGGTGATGGTCATCCGCTCGACGGTGAAGCCGCGCGAGAAGAGTCGCGAGGAGGGGTCGGAGGATCGCCAGCGAAAGGCGCCTGACGCACAGGAGAAGGCGGCGGAGGCTTATGAACGCCGTCGCCCGGAGCGAGAGGCGACGACTCCACGGCTCGTGGCGGCGAACGACTTCGAACCGTCCGAGCCGGCCGGCCTGGAGGACGGATGCGACGTTCCAATTACGAAAGTGACGAGGGACGAGGACCTGCCGCCGGCGGAAGGAGGGGTCGCCTGACATGACCTATTCCCTAACGTGGCTTCCGTCTGTCCTGAGGGGCGCGGGATTGAAGGTCGCTCTCGTCGAAGGCTGGGAGGCGCGCGGGCGCGGCAACATGCATACGGTGCGCGG
>CAZPCC010000356.1:0-12830 GCA_964584905.1 uncultured Gemmatimonadaceae bacterium
AGGGGTCAGGGGTCAGGGGTCAGGGATTAGGGATTAGGGATTAGGGATTAGGGATTAGGGATTAGGGATTAGGGATTAGGGATTAGGGATTAGGGATTAGGGATTAGGGATTAGGGATTAGGGATGGTGTGCGTCGATTGAAATGCGAGAATCGGGAGCTCACGAAACGCATCGGCGTTCAGGTCATGGCGAGATCCCCGTTGCCACTACCACTAAATCGACGCACACCATCCCTAATCCCTGATCCCTAATCCCTATTCCCTACCTCCTATTCCCCAGCTCCAGCTCCAACACCTTCCGCGACTCGACCAGGTCCACCGATATGTAGAACTGTATACGGTCGATGGTTGTTGGATCGTCCACGCGGGTTGCCATCAACCGGCGTTCCACCGACGGGGTGAGCGTCTTGTAGAAGTTCATCGTGCAGTGTGGGCTGAACTGGTGGCGGCTGCGCTCGAACGTCAATCCCGAGGTCGCTATCGCTTCGTGCAGGGCGCGAAGGGGACCGTGCGGATCCACCGGCAGCACGACGATGTCCGTCGTCATGTAGCGGTGCGGCCGTTCGAAGGTGATGGTGATAGGCGGCGTCGACGAGACGATGGGGCCAAGAGCCTCGCGTATGCGCTCGACTGGGGTATCGAGCGGAAGCGGACCCACGCCTGACGACCCGGCGATCGTAATGTGCGGGGGGGTGCCCTTCGCCAGCTTGGGATCGAATTCGCGCTGAATGGCGTGCACGCGGTCGCGAACCGGTCCGGTCAGCTCCGCCACTACGAAAATGCCATTCACGCAGAACCGCTCACCGTTGCGGCACTACGATCGGCCGCCAGCCGTAGCCACTCTGGCCCTCGGGAACGATCGAAACGCCAAGCAGCCAGCGGTCGAGTGCGTTGTCCGGACGCGTGTGATGAAAGCGGACTACCTTGCGGCCTGCAAAGATCCCCAGCGCTCCACCAACCGCCACGTCGCTAATCCAATGTTTGTCGTCGTACATGCGCGACCATCCGACCAGAGCTGCTCCGCCGTACATCGCGGTTCCGACGATCCAGACCGAGTTAGGCCAGAAACGGCGGGTCTCCTCGGTGACGGCCGAGGCCGCGGCGAAGGCGATCAGCGTATGCCCGGAAGGGAAGCTTGTGTAGTCGTGATTCTTCCATCCGCGTAGCAGACCGAAGTTATGCGGCTCATCGTGCCCGAGAAACGGCCGGGCGCGCCCGGCCAGCACTTTCAGACCGCCGGTGAACAGTAGGCCGATGACAATCGCTTCGCTGCCGTGCAGCCCGAGATCCGCCATCTCCTTGTTATTGGTGAGCTTCCCAACGCCGTAGAGGCTTGCGCCGATAATGTAGGCGCCGGGAACAGCAATCTCCTCGACGATGATCGCGACCTGCCGCGCAAAACGGCGCTCCTGAATCGCGCCTTGCGCATAGCCGGCGAACGCCTTGTCCAGTGGAAACGCGCCAACGGTGGCGAGGGCAAATATCCCGCCCGTAAGGGCGTCACCGCGAGTCAGCAGCGGTCCCGGGTCGTTGCTGATCGTATCCGCAGGCTGGGCGAGAACGGGAGCCGTTGCCAACCCGAAAGCCAGAAACCCGCAGAAGATGATACGTGCCGGTGTGAATCTCACGGGCGAGATCCTCGAGGCACCCGGTCGCTTGCCAGCACGCACGCTTTGCTCCCCCATACCCTGATTCCGATCCAGCAGCCGATGGATCATAAACTCCTCTCCCACGAGAATCCGGGGAGGTAGCCTCACCACCTCGTCGCGCCCGGAACCTCAGAGCCTCTGGCACGATCCGCACCTGGGAAGCGGGAAGCGGGAATCGGGAATCGGCACGATCCGCGCCTCCACTGCCAATTGCGGGCCTCGGGGTCGGGAATCGGGAATCGGGAATCGGGAATGGGGAATCGGCAAATGGGAAACGGAGCCCTCACACGCATGGTGCTTCCCGTTTGGTAATCAAATTCCTTACGTTCCGATTCCCGATTCCCGATTCCCGATTCCCGCTTTCTCGAACGTGTCCCTCGATCTCGATCTGGCCACCATGCGGCGGCTCGGTTACCGCGTTACAGACCTGGTGGCCGAGCATCTGGCTAGCTTGCGGGAACAGCCCGCGTACTCGACGCGCTCGCGCGAAGAGGCGATTCGGCCGCTGGAGATGGAGCCGCCGGAGCACGGAACGGATTTCGAGACCCTGATCGGCGACCTGCAGCGCGACGTATTCCCGTGCGCGGCGCGCGAGCCGCACCCCGGGTTCATCGCCTACGTGCCCAGTTGCCCGACCTTTCCAGCCGTACTCGGCGACTGGATTGCCACCGGATACAACTTCTTTGCCGGCGTGTGGCCGGTAGCGGCCGGACCTAACGCCATCGAGCTGGTGGTGCTCGACTGGTTCCGCCGCTGGCTCGATATGCCAAAGGGATCGAGCGGGCTGCTTACATCGGGTGGGTCCCAGGCGACGCTGACCGCCCTGATTGCGGCGCGCCACGAAATCGTGGGTGAGAACCCGGAGCTCATTGCAAAGCTCACGGTCTATGTCACCGATCAGGCTCATTCGTCTGTGATCCGTGCGGCGTGGATCGCAGGCCTGTCGCGCGAGCACGTGCGGGTGCTGGCATCGGATGAAGGATTTCGCATGCAACCGGGGCTCCTCGCGTCAACCATCGCAGCGGACCGCGCGGCTGGATTGATCCCGATGGCCGTCATAGCCACTGCGGCAACGACGAACACAGGAGCTGTGGACCCGTTGGGAGAGATCGCCGATGTCTGTTCGAGCGAGGACGTGTGGTTCCACGTGGATGCCGCATACGGCGGATTCGCGATCCTCACGGAGTACGGCAAACGGGAGTTTGAAGGAATAGAGCGAGCGGACTCGGTGACGCTGGATCCGCACAAGTGGCTGTTCGTGCCGTTCGAGTGCGGATGCCTTCTTGTCCGGGAGCCGGTGAGGCTCAAGGCGGCGTTCCAGATAATGCCTGACTACCTGCAGGATGTGACCGGAGCCGAGCAGGTGAATTTTGCCGACTACGGGGAGCAGCTCACCCGGTACTCCCGGGCGCTCAAGGTGTGGGTGTCGGTGCGCTATTTCGGGGTTGCTGAAATTCGTCAGGCGATCGAGCGTGGGATGGCGCTGGCGCGGTACTTCGAGGGCCTCGTGCGCGCGCAGCCCGGCCTGGAGGTGATGTCGGAGGCGCGGTTCGGTGTTGTGTGCTTCCGGATGCATCCCGACGGCGTAGACGATCCCCGGGAACTGGACCGAATCAATGAAGCGGCACTCGCAACGATCGTCAGTGATGGGCGCTACTTCATCTCGTCGACGAGGCTGAATGGGTCGTATGCGATGCGGATATGCGTGTTAGGTTTTCGAACTGCTGAGATTGACATGGAGGGGTTGGCGAACTCGCTGCAGGCGCTGGCCCATCGCTCACCATCGACGAAATCATAGTAGCCTGCCGTCGACGCCGGGATCCCAGCCCCGTTGCCTGAGATCTGTTGAACTGAGGTGCGGTATCTCCAGCCCATCGGCGGGCGTTTTCGCAGGGCGCCCGCCGGAGTCCATTGCACGGCTCAGCGCCCCTCCCGCGCCTCGCGCAGCAACGCCGAGGTGAGCGACCGAATGTCGTACGCGCCGTAATGCCGCCGTCCGTTGATGAAGAAAGTCGGAGTGCCGGCCACCCCACTGACATCCGCGCTCTCGAGGTCCCTTCTCACCCTCAGGGAAAACCGCCGCGACTCGAGGTCGGCGGAAAACTGCGCAAGGTCGAGCCCAAGGCTTTCTGCGTAACCTCGAAGATCCGCGAGTCCGAGCGCATTCTGCTTCGCGAACAGTATGTCGTGCATCTCCCAGAACTTTCCTTGCGCACCCGCCGCCTCGGCAGCCTCGGCGGCCAGTGCGGCGTGCTCGTGGACCTCGACGAGCGGCAGGTGACGGAAGACGAACCGAAGCTCGCCGCCGAATTCACGCATCAGCTGCCTGACTATCGGCTCGGCTTCTCCGCAGTGGGGACACTCGAAGTCGCCGTACTCGACGAGCGTTACCCTTCCCTCCTCTGACCCCCGAATGTGATCGACGGTGGGGTCGACGGGTTCGGCGAGATCAGTGAGTGGAGCGGCCATGCGATCCTGCCCGGCATTGAGCAGCCGCCGTGGCAAACGATCCATCAGTCGAAACACGGCCCAGGCGAGCCCTGACGCCAGCAGGGAGGCGGCAAGTATCCCGATCTTGGCGTTCTCCAGATCCTGGCCATCGAGGGAAATGACCGCGACGAGCAGCGAGACGGTGAATCCAATGCCAGCGACCGTTGCAGCTCCGATCAGCGGTGGCCATGGCACCGACAGGGGAAGCCCGCCCAGCCAGCGCCGGGTGAACAACCATGTTGCAATCGTTATGCCGAGCGGTTTGCCAATGACCAGGCCGGCCACGATGCCGAGCGTCCCCGGTGACGCCGCGGCACGCATAACGACGGCGCCGTCCAGGCTGACGCCGGCGTTCGCGAATGCGAAAAGCGGGACGATCAGATAGCTGGTCCACGGATGGAACAGGTGCTGGAGCCTCTCGTTCGGAGAGATGGCGAGCACGAGGCTTCGACTCGCCGATCTGGCGTATTCGGGCGTAGGCTCCTCGCGAAACAGCCGCCACAAGGCACCCGCGCGCTGCAGATCGGATCTTGACGGAGGATACGCAGTCGCCAGAAGTCCGACCGCCACCCCGGCAACGGTGGGATGCACGCCCGAGGCGAGCATGGCCAGCCACACGCCGGTGCCAACGATGAAATAGGCGACCCCATGCCTGACCCCGGCGCGCACCATAACGAGCACGACGGCGAAAAGGGCGAACGCGGCGAGCAGCGCGGGAACCGACACCTCCTCGGTGTAGACGAGAGCAATGACGGTCAGCGCCACAATGTCGTCGACGATTACAAGCGTCAGCAGAAAGATCCTCGTCCGCGGCGCCCACTGTCCTCCAACCAGGGTCAGTATCGCCAATGCGAACGCCGTGTCCGTACCCATCGCGATTCCCCAGCCTCGCGCGGTCGGCTCACCCAGGTTGAACGCCAGGTATATCAACGCCGGAACGGCCATGCCGCCTACTGCAGCGAGCACCGGCGTCGCCACCCGCCGTCGCTCGCGCAGCTCGCCCATGTCGAACTCCCGGCGGATCTCGAGGCCGGCGACGAAAAAGAAGAACGCCATCAACCCGTCGTTGATCCAGTGGCGGAGATCGAGAGACAACGCAAACTGTCCGACGCTTATCGCGACCGGCGTACTCCACAAACGTTCGTAGCTCGCGTACCACGGAGAATTGGCCCAGATGACCGCGGCGACGGTGGCGCCAAGCAGCACGACCGCGCTCGCGTTCTGCGTTGCGATGAACTCTCGAAGGGGCACGCCCAGGCGGCGCGGCGCGCGGCTCCGGTCGGCGAGGGGCTGAGGCGCCCCGTCAGCGGGGGTGCCAGGAGTAGAGGGATCGCTCACCACACGTGTGCCGTGTGCAATGATGAGCCGGTTAGGCTCGCCACACCATGACTCTCCACCTCGAACGCAGGATCGCGTTGAGCGGCGCGCAAGCTAAGGCTGTCCCTCGATAGCTGCGGGCTCATTCGTTGTCACCTATCCTGCCGCTACCCGGTTCGACGCACAAGGACGGCAACCGGCATGGTTGCCTGATGCACCGACACCACCGATCATTCGTGAACGCGCCTACCTCGGCGAGTGTTCCTTTGAGTGATCCACAGCAGCTGGCGCCGGAACAATCCGGAATCGTTCCAACCGGAGGCGCCTGAGATGTCGTTTCGGACAAAGGAGTCAACGTGCTACGCATTGTTCAGATCAGAACGACCAATCGCGCCAGCGCAATCGCGCTCGGCATCGCCGCCGTCGCGATTGGTGGTGTGTTCTTCGTGTTTGGCCTCATGCTTCTCCTCGGCCTGGCCGCCGTCGGAACAGTGGTCGGGGCAGGGCTGATCCTGTATCACCGACTTACGGGCCGGCTGCCGGGCTTCCTCAGCGGCAAGCACAAGCCTTCCCGCTCGCTACACCCTGAGCTCGAGGTCTTCGCCGCGGAACCACGTGCCCGCAGCGAGCTCGCACCGGAAACTTCCGACACACCGCCGATCGACCGGGAGTGACGAGCGCAGCAGATGCCATCCAGGCGGCCGCTCGCGATAGGCAGAATCCCTATTCCGAGACGACGCGCATGAGCTGGCCGCACACCCACGCCCCGTACGTGCCGATGGCATAGCCCAGCACGGCCAGCAGGACTCCAACCGGCGCAAGGCTCGGATGAAATGCCGACGCCACCACCGGCGCCGATGCCGCACCTCCCACATTCGCCTGACTACCTACCGCAAGATAGAAAGTCGGCGCCTTGATCAATCGCCCGACGACCAGCAGCAGAATCGCGTGGAAACCAAGCCACACCGCGCCGAGCGCAAAGAGCCCCGGCCGCTCGACGACGGCGGCTATGTCCATCGTCATGCCGATAGTAGCAATGAGCACGTAAAGCATGGCCGTGCCGATCGTCGATGCTCCCACCCCCTCGAGCTCGCGAGCTCGCGTGAACGAAAGCGCGAGTCCCGCCGTCGTCGCGAACACAACGAGCCAGAAGAACGAGCTCGTAAGGCTCAATCGCTCGAGGTCCGGCGACACGCGCCCTATCCAGGCGGCCAGCGGATCGGAGATCAGGTGCGAGAGACCCATGATTCCAAAGCCCACCGCGAGCACGATCATGATATCGGGGAGCGCCGGGATGCGTGCGTGACGTTCGCGAAACTCGGTGACGCGAATGCGCAGATCATCGATCGCCGAGGTATCGGCACCTAGTTTGCGATCGAGCTCCGGGGCCCGGCTGGCCATGAACAGGAGCACCGCCAGCCATACGTTCGCAACCAGAATGTCGACGGCTACCATCGACGAGAACACGACATCATCGACTTCGAACACCTCTTTCATGGCCGCCTGATTGGCGCCACCGCCTATCCAGCTCCCGGCGATGGTCGTCAGGCCGCGCCAGATCGCGTCCGGTCCCTGCCCCCCCACCGTCTCCGGGCTGATGTACGAGAAAAGCAGCACTGCCAGCGGCCCGCCGATGATGATTCCGGCCGTGCCCGTCAGGAACATGATCAGCGCCTTTGGTCCGAGCGCCAGAATGCCCTTGAGATCGATACTCAACGTGAGCAGCACGAGCGTGGCTGGCAGCAGGTACCGCGACGCCATGTAGTACAGCCGCGATTGTTCTGCATCAATCAACCCGAACGTGTTGTACAAGGAAGGGATGAAATAGCAGAGTAGCAGCGACGGCACGTACTTATAGAACGCGCGCAACTTCGGGTGTGAATGGCTCGACGTGTAGAACACGAGGCCGAGCGTAGCCATCAGGAGGCCAAGGATTACGGCGTCGCTGGTGATGAGAGCCGATGAGGTAGTTTGCATGGCGTCCGAATATGGGGTTCCAATGCAATGATCACAACGAGCGTCCGCCTCTCAGGCCGCATTTGCCAACTCCGTTGCCGAGGGTGAGAATAGCGGACGGTGGCGAGTGCCGGCCGGATGGACGAAACCAACCGCGACATGGAAGTACGGAAAATGAACGAGAGACCGCTTTCGTCCCCAAACGCCGGCCATCGTGACTCGCGGCGGATGGCATTGCACCCCCTATACTACTTGATCGCTTTCATCCCCCTGGCAATGGCCTGCAGTTCCAACGCGCTTCCACCTCCGGTCGAGTGGTCCGAGATCGCCGGGGCCACCGTTGCCCCACCTGACGAGCGGATTGGCTATGGGCCAGACTCGCTTCAGTTCGGTGAGTTGAGACTGCCGCGCGGCGCCGGACCGTTTCCCATTGCCGTTGTGATACATGGCGGTTGTTGGCTGGCCGAGTACGACTTGAAGTACGTTGGTGCGGTGGGCGAAGCGCTCGCCGGACAGGGCATTGCCAGCTGGACCATAGAGTACCGCCGCGTCGGTGATGCGAACGGTGGTTGGCCCACGACATTCTCCGACGTCGCGCTGGGGGTGCAGCATGTCGCCACGCTAGCCGCCCGGTACCCGCAGCTCGATACGAATCGGGTGGTGTTGATGGGCCATTCGGCGGGAGGCCATCTCGCGCTGTGGGCTGCCTCCGCTCCGCCTGACGCCAGCCAGCCGGGCGATGCGATGCCGGTTCCGCCGACGCTTCCATTGCGAGGCGTGGTGAGTCTTGCCGGCATCACGGACTTGCGAGCGTATGGGGCACAACCGGGAAGCTGCAATTCCGCTGTTCCGCTGCTGCTCGGCGGCACGCCGGAAGAGGTTCCGGCGCGCTATGCGGCGTCCAGTCCGACAGAGCTCGTGCCGTTGCGTGCACCCGTGCGGCTCATACACGGCGCGCTCGACCCTACCGTTCCGCTCGAACAGAGTCGCACCTTCGCCGATCGGAGCGAGAGAGCAGGCGGCAGCGCCAGTGTAACGGTCGTTGAGGGCGCCGGTCACTACGACGTGATAGCGCCGCTCGCGCCGGCGTGGAGCGCAGTGCTGCGAGCAACTCGGGAGCTACTCGCCGTGCGCTAGCCGCGCGGCAACGGCGAGGTGCCTGACGGCAAACGGTCAATCCACGCGCAGGGCCACCATGGGATCCACGCGGCTCGCCCGCCGGCCGGGCAGCCATGCCGCCACCGCTGCCGCCGCCGCGAGCACCGCCATGGCGGCAAGTACGAAGCGGGGATCGCTCGCCCGCACCTCGTACAGCACTCCCGAAAGTGCCCTGCTGACGCCTAACGACAACACGGCGCCGGCCAGCAGCCCCAGCCCGGTCAGCGCCAGTCCGCGGCCGACAACCTCACCCAGCACGACTGAGCCCCGCGCTCCAAGCGCCATGCGAATCCCGATCTCCTGCGTGCGCTCGGTGACGGCGTTGGCCAGTACCCCGTAGATCCCCATCGCGGCCAGAATCAGTCCGAGCGCGGCGAAGACGCCAATCAGCGTCGTGAGGAATCGCTCGGATGTCTGTGCTCTCGACACGACTGCGGCGAGCGTGCGAACGTCATGCACCGGCGCGGACGTCGTGAGCTCACCGGCCGCACTCTGCATTGCCGCGACGATCGACTCCGGCGGCGACGCCGAACGCACCACCATCGTCATGGTGGTCGAAGGAACCTGCAGAGCGTGCCTGAACACCTGGGGCTGTGGCGCATCTCGATACGCGCCATCGCGCAAGTCACCTACCACTCCGACGACCGTGAACCAGGGTTCGTTCTCGTCCGAGCTGCCGAGCTTGATGCGCCGCCCGACCGGGTTCTCGTCATGCAGAATATCGCGTGCGAACGCGCGAGTGACCAACGCCGCCAGCACCGCCGCCGAATCCACATCGTCGCTCGAAGTGAACCCGCGCCCGCGAACGATCGGAATGCCCATTGCGCGAAAGTAGCCGGCGCTGGCCGTCCGAAGCTGTGCCTCGGGAAGCGAGGCGTCAGGCACCGACGCCTGCCCTTCGGCGTACACCCGGGTGGTAAGCGGATCGGCGTCGAGCGGAAGCCGCGACACCGCACCGACGCCGGTGTTGCCGGGCACATCGGACATGCGTTCTTCCATCTCCCGGAAAACCCCGATGCGCCGCAGCGGGTCCGGGAACTCGCTGCGGGAGAGCGATACCGTCATCGCCACCACCTGCTCGGGCTTGAACCCCGGATCGGCGCGCACGAGAGAGATGAAGCTGGCCATGAGAAGTCCCGACCCTGCCAGGAGGACGGTGGCGACGGCGACTTCAGCGACAACCAGCCCATCGCGCAGCCGTTTTCGCGTACGCCCCGCCGAGCCGCCTCGCCCACCCTCCGTCATCGCCAGCGCCGGCCTCACTCGCGACGCACGAAGCGCCGGCAGGAGCCCGAATGCGATCGCCGACCCTAACGCGGCAAAGGCGGTAAACGCGAGCGTCGCGCCGTCGACTCTAATGTCATTCAGGCGCGGCAGCGCGGCCGGAGCCATTGCCAGCAGCACGGGAACACCGGCGAACGCGATCGCCGCCCCCAGCACTCCGGCGAGAAGCGCGATCAGGCCGCTTTCGGTCAACAACTGCCTCACGAGCCTTCCCCGGCCAGCTCCCAGCGCGGTGCGCAGGGCAAATTCCCGAGCTCTCGCCGTGCCGCGGACGAGCATGAGGTTGGCCACGTTCGCGCACCCTATCAGCAGCACGAGCACGGCACTTCCGAGCAGCAGCAGCAATGGCCGCCTGGCATCGCCTGCCACCTGCTCCCGGAGCGGGACGACGGTGGTACCGAAGCCGGCGTTCGTTTGCGGAAGCTCCGTCTCGAGGACTCGCGCGACCGACGCCAACTCGGATGCCGCCGCATCCACGGTTGTTCCCGGCGCCAGCCGGCCAACGACCCGCATCAGTCGCACCTGACGACGTTCGATGAAGCTGCCGAGCACCGGAAGCGCGGCGTATATCTGCGGTGACGCATCGGGCAGCCTGCCACCGGGTGGGAGCACGCCGACCACCATATACGCCTCTCCGTCGAGCGTGATGGCCCTTCCAACGGTTGCCGGATCGCCGCCGAACCTCGACATCCAGTATCCGTGCGAGAGTACGACAGCGCGTGGACCACCCTGCACTTCTTCGTCGGCGGTGAACGTTCGGCCTATCGCTGCCTCGACGCCGAGCGCCGGAAACAGGTTGGCCGAGACGATACCCACCTCGAGACGCTCCGGAGGTCCCTCTCCGGTCAGCGTCAAGTTCCATTCGGGAAAGTACGTCGCGAGGGAGCTGAAGCTGCGTGATCGCTCACGCCAGTCCAGATAGTCCCCTACCGAGACGACGGCGCGAGGCTCCTCACGGTGCGTGTCGTTCGACCAGACCATTACCAGCCGGTCGCCGTCGATGTATGGCAGATCGCGCAGGAGGACGGCAGATACGACGGTGAATACAGCGGCGGTCGCCCCAATGCTCAGCGCGAGCGTTGCTATGACCACCGCGCTGAACGCCGGTCGCCTGACGAGGGAGCGGAGGGCCAGCCGAAGATCATCGCGAAGCACGTGGGATCCTCCATGGTGACGGCGCAGCCAAAGCGCGTCGGGAATGGCGCCGAGCGCACGAATGGCAAGGGCGATCCGGGCAGCACGGGCGCGGGGACTCGAGCTGGGGAAGTCGTTGTGCTGGGCGGCGAGTTCGCCCAGCCATTCGTCCACCCAATCGTCGCGGGAGAGCTCGGGCACGAGCCAGGCGGCGGCGCGAACGACCTGGTGTCCCGGTGGCCGTGCGCCGAGGGAGCGCCTCATCGTCAGGCGTGCGCGGGAGACGGCGCGGTGGCCGGGCCACGAAGCGCCGCCGCGAGGTTGGGATTGTCTCGCGCGACCTGGTGCAGGAGCGTGGCGCCGGCGCCCGACAGGTGGTAGTACCTTCGAGGGGGGCGCTGCTGCTGCCGCGCGATTCTCGCCGGCTCCCATTTGGACTTCAACAATCCGGCACGCTCGAGCCGCCTCAGTATCGGATACACGGTACCGCTCGGCAGGCCGGTAAGATCGATGATGTCGAAGCCGTATCCCGCCCCGATCCCGAAGGCGAGAATGACGAGCTTGGTAGGCGTGGTGAGCCGCATGAGAGGGAGCTCCGGCAGTATCGTTCTCTACATATGTAGAGTGCGGCCGGGAAGGCCGCCGGGCAAGGGCCATCGCGGTCGGCGGACAAAACCCTGACAGAATTGCGGGCGGCACCAATTGGCAACCGCGCACCCCTTGCTCCGCGAACGCGTGCTTGCTATTCCCCGTG
The DNA here is from genome assembly GCA_964584905.1 of uncultured Gemmatimonadaceae bacterium. Lineage (GTDB taxonomy): Bacteria > Gemmatimonadota > Gemmatimonadetes > Gemmatimonadales > Gemmatimonadaceae > JALZIF01. The sequence continues at coordinate 11,742 of CAZPCC010000356.1, forward strand.
CATGCTCAACATCGATCTCGCTGGAAAGCGCGCGCTGGTCGCGGGCGTAGCCGATGACGGCGGTTACGGGTTCGCGATCGCTAAATCGCTCGCCGAAGCGGGCGCCAGCGTCGTTGTCGGCACGTGGCCGCCGGCGCTCAACATTTTCCTCAACCTTCTGGAACGCGGCAAGATGGACGAGTCGCGACGGCTGGCCGACGGACGGTTGCTGGAATTCGAGCGGATCTATCCACTCGACGCCGCGTACGACACGCTTGCCGACGCGCCAGAGGACATCCAGACCAACAAGCGGTACAGGGAGACTGGCGATTTTTCCATCGCCGGGCTGGCCGATCGCCTGACGAGTGACTTTGGCGAGCGCCCACTGGACATCCTCATCCACTCCCTGGCGAACGGCCCGGAAGTGAAGAAGCCGCTCCTGGAGGTGAGTCGCAGCGGATATCTCACGGCCGTGAGCGTGAGCGCCTACTCGCTCATCGGCATGGTACAGCGGTTCGCTCCACTCATGCGTGACGGCGCCTCGGTGCTGTCGCTCACCTACATGGCCAGCGAACGCGTAATCCCCGGGTACGGTGGAGGCATGTCGTCGGCCAAGGCGGCGCTGGAGAGCGACACCCGGGTGCTCGCTTTCGAAGCCGGGCGCGCGCACAAGATCCGCGTGAACACGATCTCCGCCGGCCCCTGGGCATCGCGCGCAGCCAGCGCTATCGGCATCATCGGCGCCATGGTGGACTACGTATCCCGGAACGCACCGCTCACTCAGCCGCTGCACGCGGACGACGTTGGTCACGTGGCTGCCTTTCTTTCCAGCCCGCTGGCCGCCGGAATCACTGGAACCGTTGTCTACGTGGACAAGGGGTACCATTCAATGGGGATGGGGATTGTTGAAGCTACGGACTAGGGGCTAGGGGCTAGGGGCTAGGGGCCAGGGAATGTGTGCGTCGATCTGAGGCGCTGGTAGTTGCACTCGAGGAGAGCGAAACCGGGAGCTGGTCGGTTCAATTCGTCCCCCTTATGCTGGGCATGATTGATCCGGAAACCGACGCCTTCACCCCCGGCCTCAACTAGAGATTCAATCAGGAATCCGAG
>CAZPCC010000357.1:0-4783 GCA_964584905.1 uncultured Gemmatimonadaceae bacterium
CGAGGCGGTGCTCTCCGGCCGCGTGCTCGGCGCCGACGGCCGCCCGCTCGACGACGCGTACCTCGTCGTCACCGGCCGCGGCCCGCGCTCGGACGCGCGCGTGCGCTCGATCGACGAGGAGATCCGCAACGCGGCGGACGACAGCGCCGCCTCGTACGCGGCCGACGCGCGCGCGCTCGAGGGCGGCGCGTTCCGTCTCGCGGGGCTCCCGGCGGACCTCTCGCTGCGGATCGCGGTGCTGCACCCCAGTCACGAGCCGCTCGTCGTCGACGCGCCCCCGCTCGAGCCGGGGAAGACGGTCGAGGGCTTCGAGCTGCGCTTGCGCGTACCGCGCGAGCGGTAGCGCTCTTCACACGCGCAGCGTCGCGGGGAGCTGGCCCAGCCCGCTCGCGACGCTGCGCAGCCTGCGGTTCGACGCGAGCTGCCGGGGGAGGGGCACGAGCGGCTCGGGGCGGCGCTCCCCGCGCCGCGTCAGTCGGCGGCGGTGGTGCGCGACGGCGGGCTCGCCCGGAGATGGCCCCGTCGACTCGGGCACTCGGCGACGCGCTCTTGCTGAATCGGCTCGAGGAGCGTTGAGCGGCCGCGCGTCTCGCCGAAACTCGACACCCACAGCCTTCGGCGTTATACAGACCTGTCGAAGAGAGGAGCGCTCCCCCTGGACGCCGCACTGACGCCCACCAGGACCGAGACGAAGGCGCCGAGAGCGCATCCGCGGCCGCGCTATGCTGACCTGTCGAACGCCCCGGGCCTCGCTACGCAGGTCGGTCGAATTCGTGTTCGGCAGACACCGACCTCATGACGCACAATGAACAGCCCTGGGCTCGATCGGCCTCATGAACGGAGCACAATGACCTTCAAGTTCTTCGATATCGACAAGACTGCCTACAAAGTGAACGATTTTCTGTCGTGGCAGAAGATCGGCTCACTCGTGCTTAGTCCGAGTTTTCAGCGACGTCCGGTGTGGAAGAAGTCCGCAAAATCCTTCCTGCTCGATACGGTCGTCCGAGGGCTTCCCATACCTCTCATTATCCTGCGAGAGAGGTTGGAGCTAGACTCGCTCGAACCAAAGCGTGAGGTTGTGGATGGTCAACAACGGCTGCGCACACTAATCGGGTTCATCCAAGCCACAGCCTTGGCGGACTTCGATTCCGGCACAGATGTCATCACGATTCTCAAGACGCACAACAAGGAACTGGCGGGGAAGCCGTTTCGAGACTTCCCGAGGGAAATCCAACAACGCATCCTGAATTACTCATTCAGCGTTCATGTGCTCCCATCGGACACGGACGACCGCGATGTCCTGCAGATCTTTGCCCGACTCAACTCCACGGGCACAAAACTCAACGGGCAGGAACTCCGCAATGCGAGTTTCTTTGGCGAATTCAAGAAGCAGGCCTATGAGCTCGCATACTCACATCTGCAGCGTTGGAGGGACTGGGGAGTGTTCTCTGAGAACGACATCGCCAGAATGCTGGAGGTAGAGGAGGCCAGCGACGCGATGCTCCTCATCCTCGAGGGTGAACATGGCAAGACGCAGGGTGTACTGGATCGTGCGTACAAGGCCAGGGAAGAGAATTTTCCAGAGAGACCTGAACTGGAGCGTCGCTTCCATGCGGTTATGGAGCAAATCGACAGTACGGTCGGAACGGAACTGCGGACGACGGTCTTCTCTCGGAGACCGCTGTTTCACACACTGTTCTCTTTCTACTACGACTTAATGTTCGGCCTAGGGGCAAACCTCAGCAAGGCATCCGCCCGGAAACTCCCCAAGCACGTTGCTACTGCGGTGCGCGATGCCTCGGACCAGTTTCGCGCGCGCGATATTCCGGATGATCTAGCCAAGACGCTCCGAGGCGCGACAGCGGATCTCGGCAGCCGTCAACGCCGTCTACGCGTCCTACGAGAGGCAATGCAGGATGTCTCGGCCGAGTAATGTGCTGGCCAGAGAACTACGCAACCGCCTGACCACTTTGGAGAAGAGCCGGGCGCGTGTGGATGTACTTGCAAGCCAGAGGCGGCTTTCTCAGAGGGCAACCGGGCATATGTATGAAGGACTGTTCCTGAATGCGCACCGAGCTTTTGAGAGCTTCCTTGAAGAACTGTTCTTGGGACTGCTGGTAGATGGACAGGGGTTCTCATCTCCTGGCGTGACACCACTAATTACAGTAAGGAGTCATCGGGTCGCGCGCAAGATCGTAGCTGGCCGGAGAGCGAAGTATGTCGATTGGCTCCCGTACGATCGAACGGTGGATCTGGCAAAGCTCTTCTTCCGAGGGGGGCGTCCTTTCTCCAGTCTGAGGGACACGCTCCGGGACCAGATCGCGTCAACAGTTGTGCTGCGAAACGCCATTGCTCACCGGAGTAGACACAGTCAGGATCGCTTTCGTGCCGAGTTCCTCGACAACGTGTCATTGCCGCCTCGCCAGAGAACTCCGGCCGGGTACCTTCGTGATGTGCACGCGGTGAGCCCTTCGCAGACTCGTTACGAGCTTATGATTGCACAGCTACAGCAGGCAGCGAATGTACTCACTCAATAGGCTGCCGAACAAGGCGATACAGACGGACGGCTTCGCCGCCGCCGCTGATCGCCAAGGCGTTAGGCAGCGAGGCAAGAGGACAGGTAGATGCGCAAATTCGGCCAGAGCCCTGTCGACTGGCTTGCCCTTGTTTGGGCGGCAGCGTCACCTGTTGCAGTCGCGTACCTCGCGCCCGATGCGCTCCAGGGCTGGAGATGGGTGGTCGCTCTGACTGTCGGTGGCCTCGGTGGATCCTACTGGTTCTACTTGTCGGCGAAGCAAACGGCGGTGAACGAGGCCGACCCTAGCGCGCCGTCGTGGTATCGAGGTGGTTCGACAGGGCAAAAAGTGGCGACTCCCTTCTTGATCGGCCTCATCTTCGGGATCATCTACGGAGTCATTGGTTGGACCGTTGCGATTGGCTCAAGCCTTCTAGGCCATTGGATGTTTCTCGCGCGATAGGATGTGTCTCGATGAGCCTCATTGGACCGCTGCCTAACAACAGCATGCAGCTGACGGCGCTGCGCGCCGCAGCGCGTTAGGCGCACTGGGAACGAGGACTGCCATGAATAGAGGCCGCCGGATTCTCGCCGGTGCGATCGTCGGCGCGACGACAGGCCTCGTTCTAGGACTGGTCCTCTGGCCGATCGTTGGGAACTACCTTGTTTTCACGACCATCATTGGCGGGTTGCTGGTTGCCCTGGATCGGGCGTTCGGCGGGGAACCGCGTGGGGTCGCCAAGTCGCTCTTCGGAAGCATCGAACGTGCAATGGCAGGTGGCCCCGTCTCGCCAGGGTCGAAGCACTTTGGCGCCGATCCGAGTCTCCCGCAACGGTGGACGGACGTTCGGTCGTTCGCAGTTGTTGTCCCACTCCAAACGCCGGATGCTCATGCCCCTGAGTCGGGCGTTCGGAAGGCCCTCAAGGTCCGCGATGCGCTCACGGTACTCTGTCAGGACCGGTACCTACCAGACGAGATCTTCGGGTCGATTGACAGGAAGCGTCGCGCGGGCCAAGCCCTGACGGGAGAAGAGGCGAAGTACGTCAAACAGGCAGACGTGAACTACCTGGAGCTGATCTGCCACAAGATGGAGATCGTTGTGCTTTACGAGGGTGACTTCTTTGCGCTGTCCCCCGACGAAAGGCATGCTCTTCACCGACTCGTTGAGCAGTTTCCTGGCTGCTTACTTGTAAGCGGACATCAGGGCATTGGAGATAGAATCGCGCACCGCATGAATCCGCACGGGAGAATCACCGAAGACGAGGCGCAGGAGGTGCTTCTTGACATTCTTCGACGGGGCGCCTAACAATCCGATGCAGCGGACGGCCTTCGGCCGCCGCTGATCGGCAAGGCGCTAGGGAGGCAGAACCGCATGCATCACCTCTTTACGTCTACGACTTCGTCCCTCTCGTCGCCGACGTCGAGCAACTCTCCGTCTCGCTCCGCGGCGTCCAGCCCCTCTCGATCGAGGCGGGGCCGGAGCACGCGGGCTTGCCGTACCTGATCCTCGGAACGGCGAGCGGGACCGGCTCGCCGGTGCCGATCGACGGCGTGACGCTCCCGCTGACCATCGATCAGTACACGTTCCACACGCTCACCAATCCCAACCAGGCGCCGCCCTGGTACTCGTTCGACTTGCTCGACGACCTCGGCCGCGCGCTCGGACCCGCATTCGAAGTCCGGTCTGGCGGATCTCCGGCCTGGGCGGGGCTCGAGCTGGACCACGCCTACCTCGTGATCGATGCACGATCCGGTGCCGCACGTCACGTTCGCGAGCAACGCCGCGAGCGTGATGCTCGTCCCGTAGGGAGCGAGGAGCGCCGGCCCGGCTGCACGAGCGTCGCCCGCTACGCAGGTGCGCACACACGTCGCGCAGGCTCGCCTCCGCGGGCAAGAACGGCCCGCCTCGCGGGGCGAGCAGATCGGTGTCGGACGAGCATCGGTACGCCCTCCGGCCCGGGTACGCGTCGGATCGTAAGGCGAGGCTACAATCCGCGCTCCTTCCCCCGGACCCTCTCGAAGGAGAGCCTGCCCATGACGCCTCCCGATCCCGCCGCCGCCGGCCGTCCGATCTCGACCCGTCGCGAGCTCCTCTCGCGCACCGCCGCTCTCGCGGGCGCCGGCGTGGCGCTCGGCTCGCGCGCTTTCGCCGCGCAGGACGAGCCGATCCCGATCGGCGCCGACCGTGTCCCGCTCGGGGCCGACGAGCCCGTGCGCGTCGGGCTGATCGGCGCCGGAGGGATGGGCGGCGGGCATTTGAGCGCGCT
>CAZPCC010000358.1:0-16198 GCA_964584905.1 uncultured Gemmatimonadaceae bacterium
TCTCGCTGAAGGACGCGATTATTGTCGGCGCCCTGGCAGTCGCTGGCCGAAGCTAGGCGGTGGCAATTTTCCGGCGTTTCCGATTGGCCTTGCCCACTCCGCTTCTGGCTCGAACGTGGACCGCAGTAGGGTCTCCCTGGCCGAACTCAAATGGGCCCGGCAGGCGAGCTCGATCATGGTGACGTTGCGGCTGAGCAGCGCCTCGATATAAGTGAGGTGCTCGCGGATCGCGACCTCGTTGCGCTGGCGCTCATCGTGCTTGTTCCATTGATAATGGTAGTGGAAGATCAGGGTGATGACATCCTGGAAGCCGTCGATGAAGCGGTTGGGCACGACCGAATTGACCAGACGATGAAAGCGGCTGTCGAGGTCGGAGAAGTCGTGGAAGCGCTCCTCAATCTCTTCCAGCAGTGAAAGGTGCTCTGCACGAAGCGCCCCGATCTGTTCCCAGAGGAGCGAGCCCTTCGGTAGCGTTGCAAAGATCCGCGCCGACCGCAGCTCGAACATTTCGCGGATCTCGAAGAGCTCGAGCGCGAAGTCAGTCGTGAAGCCTTTGAATACCCAGCCCGAGTTGGGGCGCTTCTCGATGAGCCCGAAGCGCTGAAACCGGTTCAGGAACTCTCGAATACCGGTCGTGGCGACCCCGAACTGTCGCGCCAGTTCCAGCTCGTTGATTGCTGTGCCCGGACGAGCATTGTCCCTCAGCATCCACTCCATGAAGCGCTTCTCGACCTGCGCGGACATCGGCACTGTCTCCGCCTCGGGAAAACGCGATATCCTCTCGCGGCCTGGGTAGACAACGCGCTGGGGTGCGTTACCCGAAACGACGCCATGCTCCGCGAGCGCGGCGAGGATCTTCCGCACCGTCGTACGGCTCACGCCGAGCACTTTGCTCAGCGTATTCTCTGACGGCAGCCGCTCACCGTCAGAGAGCTCCGAGACCAGATCCAGCGCGTCGTTGAAGGCGCGTTTGAAAAGCGTGTCTGTCTTCATCCTTTGGACCATCGTCCTTTTTACGGGAGACTTAATCCATAAAAAACATATTGACCAACGATCCGCTAGCGGTTTTTCTCTATAAGAAACAGGGCGGGCAAAACGAGTGGTGACGAGAGTCGTGAGGGACGAGGCGGAAACTGACGCCGGAATCCCGCAAGACCGTGGCGTTGGCGACAGAGTCTCCTCCGTTGCCATAGGCTTGAGGCTCCTCAGTATCGGTCCGCTCCTGGTGCTCGTGGTCCTGGTCGCCGTCATCAGTGTGGTGACGCCGAACTTTCTCAAGCCCGTCAACATCAGCAACATCTTCGCGCAGACGGCGGTGATCGCCATCGTCGCGGTCGGACAGCACTTGGTCATCCTCACGCGTGGGATCGACCTCTCCGTCGGCGCGAATCTGGCGCTTTCCACCGTCATCGGAGGCCTGGTATTCGCCACTTTCGATTCCGGCCCGCTCGTTATATTGGCGATGCTCGGCACCGGGGCACTGGTCGGCGCCGTCAACGGCATGGTCTACGTCTTCGGCCGACTACCGCACTCCTTCATCATTACGCTGGCCACGCTCAGCATCTGCAAGGGCCTGGCGCTGGAGCTGGCGCCCGGGCACACGACAATGCGCGGCATGCCCGATGCCATCACCTTCATCGGCGGCGGGACGACCTATATCGGGTCGACCGGCTTCGGGCTCCCGAACTCCTTCTTCGTCGTGCTCGGCGTTGCCGTGCTCGCACTCGTCATGGCTAAAGTCATGGTGTGGGGACGGTGGATCTATGCCGTCGGCGGGGCGCCTGAGGCAGCAGTGGAGATGGGCATACCCGTGAAGGGCGTGCTTATCTCCACCTACGTAATCTCCGGTCTTTGCGCGGGCATCGGCGCCGTCGTGCTCTCGGGGCGCACCGGAGCCAGCTCTCCTCTCTACGGCAACCTGCTGGAGCTCGACACGATCGCCGCGGTGATCATCGGTGGCGCGAGCTTCCTCGGCGGGCGCGGCAATATCGGCCACGCGCTCGTCGGCGCACTGATGATCGGCGTCATCCGCAACGCTCTCAACCTTAACAATGTCGACGTGTTCTTCCAGATGATCGCCATCGGCACGATCATCGTGGTGGCCGTCGAAGCCGATGTGATCCGCAACCACCTTGAAGCCAAGGCGCGGACCATGCAGGCGGCGAGGGCGCAATGAGCGCGGCGGTTCCCGTTCTCGTCGTGCGCCACGCCGAGAAGCGCTTCGGTGCGGTCCATGCTCTGAAGGACGTCAGCCTCGAAGCGTATTACGGCGAGGTGCTGGCACTGCTTGGCGACAACGGCGCCGGCAAGTCGACGCTGGTGAAGTGCATCAGCGGCGTTCATTCGCTGGATGAGGGAGAGATACTGCTCGACGGCGAATTCGTGGCGCTGCATTCGCCGGGCGCCGCGCGCCGCGCGGGCATCGAGACAGTCTATCAGGACCTCGCGCTGTTCGACAATCTGACGCCGGCCCAGAACTTCTATTGCGGGCGCGAGATCGCCTTCCCGCAATGGCTTCCCCAGGGACTGCGCTTCTTGAATGCCCGCGCTATGGATCGAGAGGCAGCCGCGACGCTCGACCGCCTCAGGGTGAGGCTGCCGAAGTTCGACGCTCCGGTTGCCGTCATGTCCGGGGGCCAGAGACAGGCCATCGCTGTCGCGCGAGCGACGGTATTCGCGCGCAAAGTGGTGATCCTCGACGAGCCCACCGCCGCGCTCGGCCTGCGCGAATCGCGCAAGGTCCTCGATCTGATCAAGCAGCTCAGCGCGGAGGGCAATGCCGTGATCCTCATCACGCACAACATGGAGCACGTGCTGGAGCTTGCCGACCGCGCGGTCGTCCTGCGCCAGGGTCGGAAGGTCGGGGAGCTGAAGCCGGACCGAGCGAACCAGCAGGAGCTGGTTTCGCTGATCGTGGGAGCGGAAGGCTGACAGGGATTCCTCGCCCGTCAGGGCGGTGGAGGAAGTGCGGCTCGCCCGGAGCCGTCCAGTGAAGGGAGGTGGAGTATGAGATTGAAACGCTTATTGGGGGGACTGGTCCTGGCCGCGGCCATCGCCAGTCCTGCCGCGGCAGAAGACATCAAGATCGGGTTCATCACCAAGTTCCCGGTGCCGTTCTTCGCCACGATGGAGGAGGGTGCAAGGGCCTATGCCGCGGAGAACCCCGGCCTCGAGATCGTGTTTGGCCAGGGCACATCAGCGACTGACATTGAAGGGCAGATCTCGCTCATCGAGTCGATGGTGACTCAGGGCGTACAGGGCATCGCCATCACCCCGGTCGATCCGACGGTCGCGTCCACTCTGGACAAGGCAATCGACGCGGGCGTGAAGGTCGTCCTCATGGACAACAGCATCCCCGACTGGGGCAGAGAGACGGCGCTTGCGACGACCGACAACTACAATGCCGGCACCATCGCAGGTGAATATCTGAAGTCGGTCCTGAACGACGGCGATACGCTGGGCATTCTCGAGGGTGTGCCAGGGGTTCCGGCCCTCGACGATCGGGTCAACGGCATGCTGGAAGGCCTGCAGGGTGTCGACGTCGAGATTGTCGGTCGCGGCGCAACCAACTGCACCGAAGAGCTCGGGATCAACGTTGCGCAAGACATCCTGACGGCCAATCCGGACGTCACCGCGATCTACTCGGCCTGTGGTCCTCCCGCGGCCGGCGCCGCTCAGGCGATCAAGAACGCTAACCTGGATCGTCATGTGATCCTGGTCGGGTTCGACTTCTGCTGCGGTGAGGCGGAGGCCTTGGAGGCAGGCCTTGAAGATGCCACGGTGGCGCAGTTTCCCTTCAACATGGCCAAATTCGGAGTCGAAGCGCTGGTCAAGGCGATCCGTGGCGAGGAAGTGGAGTCGCTGATTGACTCCGGCGCTGCCCTCGTCACCAAGGAGAACATGGCCGAGTTCCAGTAGGTCTCGGCACAGGATAAGAAGCGAGGGCCGGCCCAGGGCCGGTCCTCATCTGCCTTCCGCACGTTGCGCCGTACTTTGAGGAAAAAGCGCGTGGACGCCCTTGTTTGCTCTCAGCCCGGGAGCCTTGAGCTCGTGCAGATGCCGGATCCTCCGGCCGGTTCGGACGCCGTTCTGGTTCGTCCGCGCCGGGTCGGGATTTGCGGTACCGACTATCACATCTATCAGGGCAAGCATCCCTATCTGGAATATCCGCGGGTCATGGGCCACGAGCTCGCCGTGGAGGTGGTCGAGGCGCCGGCCGGATCGGGCGTCACGCCGGGCGAGACCTATGTGGTTAATCCTTACCTTTCCTGCGGACGATGCATCGCCTGCCGCGCGGGAAAGCCAAATTGCTGCGTCAGCATCTCCGTCCTCGGCGTGCACCGGGATGGCGGTATGGCGGAGCTTCTGTCTCTGCCGGCGTCGAATCTCGTCAGAGCGGAAAGCCTTTCTTCGGACGAATGCGCGTCGGTCGAGTTCCTCTCCATTGGTGCGCATGCAGTGCGCCGCAGCGCCGCTTCGCACGGCGACAACGTGCTCGTCGTGGGGACTGGACCGATCGGGCTTGGGGTGGCGCTCTTCGCGCGCCTCGCGGGCGCGTCGGTAGCGATCTACGACCGCGATGCGGAACGCGCGGCGGCCGCCGAGGCAATCACCGCCGCAACTCCGCTACCGGCGACCGATACGGTTATGCAATCCGCACTGGACTTCACGAACGGCGACGGTTTCGACGTCGTGTTCGACGCAACCGGCAGCCCGGTCGCAATGCAGGCCGGCTTCGACTTCGTCGCCCACGGAGGCCGCTATGTCCTGGTCAGCGTGGTCAAGGATTCGATCACCTTCAGCGACCCGGATTTTCATCGCAAGGAGATGACGCTCTTCGGAAGCCGCAACGCCACTACGGCGGATTTCGAGCGCGTCATCGAGGCGATCCGGGGAGGGGAGGTGCCGGTTGCGCGCCTCATCACCCATCGTACCAGCCTCGGCAAGGCCGCGCTCGATCTTCCCAAATGGGCGACTCAGAAGACGGGCCTCATCAAGGCCGTCATCGAGATCGGATGACAGAGCAGCCGGCGGCGCCGCTCAGATGCGGTTCTCGGTCTCCGGATCGAACAGACTGATGTTGGACGTGTCCACTGAGAAGGTGTGCGCCTGCCCGGGGGCAGGCCGCTCACGTGCCCCGAGCCGGGCGGTGAGGAGTTGGCCCTCGACGTTGACGATTGTCATGGTGTCGGGTCCGGTCGGCTCAACAACATCGACGATGCCGGAAAGCGTCGCCGCACCGCTCCCGGAATGGATGCTCTCGGGGCGCAGACCGACAACTACCGTCCTGCCGAGATAGGCGCGCGCCGCTTGCGCCGCCTCGGGCAGCAGGAACGTCTGCCCGCCGTAGCGAAGCGCGAGCGCCGCGTCCTCCTGCACGAGTGTGCCGTGCAGAAAGTTCATCGTCGGCGAACCAATGAAACCGGCGACGAAGAGATTCGCCGGCCTGTCATAGATGGTCTGCGGGTCGGCATATTGCTGGATCACTCCGTTCTTCATTACGGCGACCATGGTTCCGAGCGTCATTGCCTCGACCTGGTCATGGGTGACGTAGACGATCGTGGTGCGAAGCCGGTCGTGCAGTCGCTTGATCTCAGTGCGCATTTCGCCGCGGAGCTTGGCGTCGAGGTTGGAAAGCGGCTCGTCGAAAAGGAAGATGTCCGGATCGCGCACGATGGCGCGCCCCATCGCCACGCGCTGGCGCTGGCCGCCGGACAGCTGGGCGGGCTTGCGGTCGAGCATGTGCTCGATGTGGAGGAGCTCCGCCGCCTTCCGCACGGCTTCGCGGCGCTCCGCTGCCGGCACCTTCCGCATCTCGAGCCCGAACCCGATATTCCGGTCGACGTGCATCGTCGGATAGAGCGCATAGGACTGGAACACCATCGCGATGTTGCGATCCTTCGGGTGCACGTTGTTGACGTTGCGTCCGCCGATCAGGACATCGCCTCCGGAAGAGGGTTCCAGCCCGGCGATGATCGAAAGGAGGGTGGACTTGCCGCATCCCGAGGGGCCGAGCAGGACAAGAAACCCGCTGTCTTCGAGCTCGATGTCGATGCCCTTCAGGACTTCGAGCGCGCCGAAGCTCTTGCGGACGCCCTGGATGGTGAGAGATGCCATGCCGCTAGCCCTTCACGGCGCCGGCGGCAATGCCGGCCACCATGACGCGCTGCACCAGCGCGAACAGGATGATCACCGGAACGATGGAGATGATGCCGCCGGCGGCAAGCATGCCCCATGGCAGCTGGAACTCGCCGACCATGAGCTGCAAGCCCACGGGCCAGGTGCGCGAGCCCTGGCTAGTGGTCAGCATCAGTGCGAAGAGGTACTCGTTCCAGGAAGCGATGGCGACGAAGACGCTCGTGGCCACCAGCCCGTTGCGGGCAATCGGAATGACGACGCGGAACATCGCGCCTATTCGCGTCATGCCGTCGATGCGCGCGGCGCTTTCCAGTTCCTTCGGCACGCCGTCGAAGAAGCCCTTCAGCATCCACACGAACAGGGGCAGGAGAAAGCTGGTATATGCGATGGCGAGCCCAGCTCGGCTGTCGAGCAGCCCGACCTGCCGCATCAACACGAACAGAGGGATGATCATCAGAACCGCGGGGAACATTCGCACCACGAGATAGCCCAGCATGATCTGCGAGCGGCCGGGAAAATGAAACCGCGAGAACGCATAGGACGCCACCGTGCCGGTCGCGAGGCAGATCAGCACGGTGAGGGTCGTCACCACGATGCTGTTGAAGACCAGCGCCGGGTACGAGGACTGCGACCAGAGCTTGACGTAGTGGTCGATCGTGAACCGCGTGGGGAAGTAGATCATCTCCCTCGTCACGATGTCGGCTTCGAGCTTTATCGACGTCAGAAACGTCCACAGGATCGGAAAGACGCAGATGAGGGCGAGCAGGATCAGCACCGCGTAGCTCGCAATGTCCCAGATCTTCTTAGAGGCGGTGAGCGTGACGGCCATTGGCTCCTAGTCCTGGTTAACCTTGGAAAGGCGGATGTAGGCCCAGGCGAAGAGCATCAGCAGGATCAGCATCACGACTGAGAGGGCGCCCGCATAACCGAAGTTGAAGTCCTTGTAGGCGTTCTGGAAGGCGTAGAGCGACAGCACCTGAGTCGAGCGGCCGGGTCCGCCGCCGGTGAGGATCAGCAGCAGGTCCGGCGAATTGACTAGGCTAATGACGCGCAGGATCACGGCTGCGGCGATGATGGTCCTCAGCATCGGAAGGGTGATCAGCCGCAGCTGCGCCAAGGGACCCGCGCCGTCGATGTCGGCCGCCTTGTAGAGATCGGCGGGGATGCTCTTCAGCCCGGCAATCAGGAGCAGCGTGAAGAACGGGAAGCTGTGCCAGGCCTCCACGAGGATCGCCGCCGCCATCGCGGTGGACGGGTCTGCGAACCACGGCTTGTAGCCGGCGAGCAGCCCCAGCTTGACCAGAAGGTCGTTGATGACGCCAAGCCTCGGATCGAGCATCAGCGCCCACATATGCCCGGCGACGACGTTGGGCAGGAAGTAGGGCAGCAGGATCAGCACGGCGAGAACCTTCGTGCCCCGGAGGTCGCGGTTGAGCGCCAGCGCCGCGACGAGGCCGATGACAAACTCGATCGCAACCGAGAACGTCACCCAGACCGCGGTGTTGCGCAGCGATAGCCAGAACACAGAGTCGGACCACATGCGCTCGTAGTGCTTGAGCATGACCCAGCCGGTGCCGAGGTCGGGCCGGTTCAGGCGCATCTCGCGAAAGCTCAGCTGGATGCCGTAGACGGTGGGGTAGAGGACAACTGCGGTGATGAGCAGCGCGCTCGGCAGCAGCAGCAGATACATCCAGTAGCGTGACTCGGAGAGCTCTCCGATCAGCCGGACGGGATTGATTCGCTCCCAGACCGTCATGGACGGTGGGCTGGCAGCCTTCGACAGGTCTGCGATCATTGGCCCTACCGTACGGCGAAACAGGCGGGGCGGCGGGCGCTCGCCTGCCGCTCCCGGCGCATTTATTCGGCGATGACCTGATCGAGCGCTACGATCATCTCGTCAACGGATTCCTCGGGCGTTGCTTCCCCGATCAGGACGCGCTGGAACGCCGGCAGCGCCGTGCCTTCCGCCCATCCCGCGAGGCCGGGGAAGCTCGGCTGCGGAATGCCGAAGCCGAGCGTATCGGCCGCGGCCGCATACATCGGATTGCCGGCGATCCGCTCGTCCTGGGCGGCGACACTCGAAGCGGGGAAGTAGCCGGTCTTTTCCAGGAAGGCGACCGCCGCGTCCGGCTCGCCCCAGAACTTCACCCACTCCCAGGAGGCGTCCGCGTTCTCCTCGCTGGAGATCGAGTGGAAGGCGTAGGCGAGGCGCGCGACCCGTTTTGCCGGGCCGGAGGGCACCGCCATGGTCCCGAACTGTGTGCCGGGTTCCAGCATCGAAGAGATGTCCTGATAGGAGCCGGTGTGATGGTAGACCATCGCTGTCTGCCCAGTCTGGAAGCTCTCGATGATCTGGCGGAATCCGTCGTTCGGCGCGCTGGGCGGCACCGCGTTGTCGCGGAAAAGAAGCCCGGCATAGAAGTCGACCGCCTCGATCGCCTTGTCGCGATCGAGCCCGACGGTTCCGTCCTCGTGGAGGACGGGCGAACCGAAGGCCTCCATCATGTTGATGACGTGGTTCTGGCCGCCGGGCCCGCCGCGAAGCGCAAAACCGTAGCGGCCCTTGGAGGCATCGGTGACCTTGATCGCCGCCTCGCGGAACTCGGCCAACGTCGTCGGTACCGCGATGCCCGCCTCGTCGAACCAGTCCTTGCGGTAGTAGATCCAGTCGACGAAGGAGAAGGCTGGGACGCCGTAGACGCGCCCCTCGTGGGTGATCGGCACGAAGCGCGCGTCGTCGAAATCCCCGCGCCGGACCCAGTTCGCTACCCGATCCGTGATGTCGATCAGCGCGTTCATCGCGCGCAGGTCCTGGAACCGCTCCGAGGCGACGGACGTGACGTTGGGGCGGCTGTCGGCAATGACCGCGGCGGTTACCTTCGCCATGAATTCGGGATTGGGGATATTTTCCTGGGTGACGGAGACGTCCGGATGCGCTGCCGCGAAGAGCCGCATCACTTCCTCAAGCCCGGCGAACTCGGACTGACTCGTAAAGGTGTGCCAGTAGTTGATCGAGGTCGCGGCGAAGGCTGGCCACGGCGAGAGCGCTACGGCCGCCAGGGCACCGCCGCTCAGCTTCATCGCCGCGCGCCTGCTGATCGTCATACTCATCGATTCCTCCTGATTGATAGCTCAGATTCTTATTTTGATATATCAGCAGGCAGGGTGTCAATTCGCGTGTCGAGTTTTGCCAGGACGATGCGCGTTCTTCCGAACGCACGAGGGCGAGGAAAACCGGTGCCGGCCGCGAGACAAGGCCGAACGGAGCCCGTTTGGGGAGGGGGCCCTCGGGCGATCCGGCAGCTGCCTAGAACATGCCAAGATGCCGCTGAAGCGCGGCCGTGAAGTGGGCGACCACCGCCGCCTCGGCGGCATCCGGATCGCGCGCCTCGCAGGCCTCGATGATCGCAAGATGCTCCCGGACCGAGCGCAACGCCAAAGGCACCGTCAGATTCCGGTCGAGCCGGACCAGCCGCAGATAGTTGTGCACGCGCTTGTAGCTCGTGTCGATCAGCGGGTTGTGCAGAATGCCGACGACGCTGTTGTGGAGTTGGCTCTCCAGCCGATCCAGTCCTGCACGGGCGTCCTCGTTCAGCCCCTTCTTCTCAATCAGCTTCCGCAGCGTGTCGTGGTCCCGCCGCAGCGTGGCAAGGCTTTCGTCGGCGGCGACCTCGGCAAACACGCGCACCGCGGCCCGCTCGACGATCGTCCGGAACTGGTATGTCGATTTCGTCAGCTCCAGCCCGGGCTTAACGAACTGAATGCCTGAGCGGGGCTGGATCGTCAGTACGCCCTCCGCCTGCAGGACCCGGAGCGCGTCGCGTAGCGGTGCGACCGGCACTCCCGTCAGCCGCACCAGTTCGTTCTGGGACACGAACGCGCCGGCCGGCAGACGACGCTCGAAAAGCAATTCGAGGATGCGTCCGTAGGCAGTATCGCTCTGCCGTTTGCCGGTTTCGATCTCCGCGACGGCCCCGTCCGACCGCTCTTTCGTCACTTGCGACGCAACCCCCTTTGATCTATTAGATCGTTGATGTGATATATCATGCCGGTCCGGCTAGTCGATCAACGATGCGCATTTCCGACTTTCGCATCACGCGCTTCCAGTTCCGTCGCGACCGGACCATCGGCGACAGCCAGGTTCGCGTTGATTCGGTCAATGTAGCGGCGTTGGAGCTGATTGCCGATACCGGCGACGTGGGGCTGGGCTTCGTGCAGTCCCTGTTCCATCCGCTTCCCGCCGAGAGCGAGATCGCGCGCGTCTTTTCCGAGGAGGCCTGGCCGGCGCTCGACGGTCAGTCCCCCATGGCGCTGGTCCACCACATCCCGCGGCCGCGCGGCGGTAACGACCGGCCGCTCGGCCTTCCGTTCCGCGCGGCCCTGCAGGTGGCGCTCTGGGACGTGGCGGCCAAGCAGGTGAAGCTGCCGCTCTACCGGCTGCTCGGCGCGCGCCGCAACAAGGTCCGCGCTTATGCCAGCGGCCTGGACTTCCATTTGAGCGACGCCGACTTCGCGGCGCTGTTCGCGCACGCCGATTCCCTCGGATACGAGGCGTTCAAGGTCAAGGTCGGGTCGCCTGACTTTGAGTGGGACCTCCACCGGCTCGACGTTCTTGCCAGGACCATCCGGCCCGGCAGTAAGGTCATGATCGACGCCAACGAGGCTTGGGCGGCGAAGGAGGCCGTCACAAAGCTCGAAGCCATCAGGCGCGCCGGCCATGAGGTCTTCTGGGTCGAGGACCCGGTTCCCCGCTGGGACTTCGACGGGCTGCGCTTGCTGCGCCAGAGCTGCCCCTGGACGCTCATCAACTCCGGTGAATACCTGGACGCCGACGGTAAGCGCAAGCTGCTCGACGCAGGCGGCGTCGACATTCTCAACGTTCATGGGCAGGTGACCGACCTGATGCGGATCGGCTGGCTGGCCGCCGAACGCAACATCCCGATCACGGTCGGAAACACCTTCCTGGAGAGCGGCGTTCATCTGGCATGCGCGCTGCCCGACGTCGAATGGCTCGAATACTCGTTCCAGAATCTCGACCACCTCGTCGACGAGCCGATGCAGATCCGCGACGGCTGGATCTTTGCGCCGGAGCGGCCCGGGCATGGGCTGGTGCTCAGCGAAGCGGCTCGGCGCGATTGGCGTCGTCCCGAGGTCGTTTCAAAAGGCGATCTCGGCGACGCGCCCAACAATCCGCGGGCACCTAAACGGCCGGTCCGCGACGATCATGGTGAGACGGATGCACGTTTGGAGGGCGACGACTCTTCGTTTCGGCGCGCAATTTGAGGAGCGCCGAGTCCTGCAGGACGGCCCCTGGGGCATCCTCGTGGAAGGACAGTGAGGAAGCGAAAGAGGGAGGATAGAAGGATGAAACGTCGTACACTATTGAAGGGCGCACTGGCGGCGTCCGCAGTGCACTTTCTGCCCGCCGGCATCGGGCGGGCAGCCGAGCTGACGCAGAAATACGCTGGAACCACGCTTCGCGTCATGCTCGGCGCTGGCGGCGGCTCCTGGGAGGCCTACCGTCTGTCGTCCGAGCAGTTTGCCGGCCTGACCGGCATCAAATTCGACTACACGTTCCTGCCGGACACGAACGCCTACACCAAGACGGTGCTCGACGTGACGACCGGCACCAACGCGTTCGACGGTTACGTCTACACCTATCCGTGGAAGGGTGAGCTGGCGCCGTATTTCGCCGACCTGGAGGCTCTGGTGCCGTCGATTGAGTCCGCGCCATCGCTGGACCTCGACGACTATCCCGGCGACGTCATCGACGCCTATGGCCGTGTCGACGGCAAGCTGATCGGCCTGCCGATCCTGGGCGATGCGACGATGCTGGTCTGGAACCGCGCTCAGTATGAGCAGGCGGGCCTCGATCCGGCCGCTGCGCCGGCCACCTGGGAGGAGGTTGCCGCCAACGGCCGCAAGCTGGAGGAAGCCGGCCTCAACGGCTTCGGCCTGCCGGGCGGCAAGGGCTGGCAGGTCTCCATCATGTGGATCATCCTGTTCTTCAAGTACGGCGGTGAGTATTTTGGGCCGAATTACGCGCCGCAGTTCAACTCGGAGGCCGGCAAGAAGGCCGCCAACTTCCTGGTCGACCAGCTTCAGCCGCTGGCGCCGGAGGGCAACCTGACCTGGGACTTCCCGGAGATGCTCGACGGTCTCATGACCGGCACGTCAGGGCAAGGCATGATGTGGCCGGGCGGCTTCGGCGCCATGCTTGATCCGGATCAGTCGGCGGAAGCGGCGAACCTCGCCTTCCGATCCACGCCGGAGGCGTCGCTCTTGGGCGGCTGGGCCGTGGGCGTCAACGACGCGTCGGCCAACAAGGAGGCCGCAGGCCTCTGGGCGGCGTATCTCGCGTCGGAGGAAGTGCAGCGCGATGCCCCGGCCCCGGCCCGAATCTCGGTGCTCGGCGATCCGGAGCTGCAGAAGAAGCGCATCCACTACAAGGCCACCCTCGAGGCGCTGAGTGGCAACCTGGCGCTCTTCCCGAACGTTCCCCAGTCGGCGCAGATCGTCACCTACATGTACGAGGAGCTGAACTCCGCCCTTGGCGGCGGCCAGTCGGCCGATGCCGCCATGGACAAGGTTCAGGACCAGGTGGAGGACTTCATCGCCTCGCTCGACATCCGGAACTGACGCCGGGCTCGGCCTCTCAATATCTGACACTTTCGCCATGACGCGGTCTCCGCGTCGTGGCTTCTGAAGGATTGGAACGGAACCTTGTTGCGCTCCAGACCTCGCGCTTACGACGACAGCAACAGGGCTATCCTGTTCATCATACCGGCGGCCGTCGCGGCGTTCCTTGTTCTCGCCGTTCCGCTGGCGATGTCGGCTTACTACAGCTTCACCGGGTGGAAGATCATCCAGCTGAACACGCGCAACAAGATCGTCTGGCTCGACAACTACATCGACATTCTGACCGACGGCGCGTTCTGGTCTTCCATCAAGGTCACGCTCATCTACACGGTGGCCGGCGTTGGCCTGGAATCGCTCGTCGGTCTGGGGCTTGCGCTGCTGTTCCGGCGCGACTTTGCCGGACGTGGCGTTCTGCGGACGCTGATGATCCTGCCGATGGTCATCACGCCGGCCGTTGTCGGCATGTTTTGGAAGCTGCTCTACGACCACAATTACGGCATCTACAACTACGCGCTCAACGTCATCGGGCTGCCGTCCGTTTCGTGGCTGAGCCACACCTGGGCGCTTGCCTCGGTCGTGCTCATGGACGTCTGGGAATCGTCCCCCTTCTTCATGCTCGTGCTGCTCGCCGGGCTGCAGTCGGAGGACAAGGAGGCGATCGAAGCCGCGCGGATTGACGGCGCGTCGGGGTGGCAGGTCGTCTATTACCTCACGCTCCCGCACCTCTTGCCCTACCTCGCCATCGCCGCGGCCTTCCGCGCCATCTGGTCGCTGTCGGAATTCGACAAGGTCTACATGCTGACGCTCGGCGGGCCGGGCGACGCCACGACGACGATGAGCCTCTACGCCTTCAAGATCGGCTTCGTCGGCTTCGACATCGGCAAGATATCGGCAATCTCGTGGTTGATCGCGATCCTGACGCTGCTCGTGACCTCCCCCCTCATCGTCTATCTGCTGCGCGGGCGCAACGCGGGGCGCGAAGGGGCGCAGAGATGAAGAGGGTGCTTCTCACCCTTGCCGCGACGGTGCTGGTCGTCATCTATCTGTTTCCGTACACTTGGATGGTGCTGTCGGCGTTCCGCCATCCGGTCGATACGTTGTCGATCCCGCCGAAAGTCCTGTTCGAGATCACCTTCGACGGGTTCTACAAGGTCTTTCGGCAGAGCGTCTTCGGCCTCTACCTTCTGAACAGCCTCTTCATCACGCTGTGCAGCGTCGCGATCACGATGCTCATCGCGACGCCGGCGGCCTACGCGCTGATCCGTATCAGCCGCGGCGGGGTGGCGTTCCTGCTGGCGGTGCTGATCGCAAGGATGATCCCGGCGATCGCCCTCGTAGTGCCGATCTACATCATCGGCAGCCTGACGAAGCAGCTCGACACCTATCAGATCATGATCGTGGTCAACGTCGCCTTCAACCTGCCGTTCGCGATCTGGCTGGTTCGCAGCTTCTTCCTAGACATGCCGGCGAACCTGGTGGAGGCGGCGCGCATCGACGGCGCAAGCGAATGGCATGTCCTGACCAAGGTCGCGGCGCCGCTCGCGCGAGGCGGGATATTCGCAACCTCTGTGTTCGTGTTCGTCGGCGCCTGGAACGAGTTTCTATTCGCGCTCATCCTGACCAGTGGGCGCACGACCACCGCCCCCGTCGCGCTGCTCAGCTTCCGCACCTCGCAAGGCATCGAGTGGGACACGATCAGCGCCGGTGCCTTCATGGTGTCGCTTCCCGTCATCGTCTTCGCCTTCATCATGCAGCGCTATCTGGTCGAGGGCCTGACGATGGGCGCGGTCAAGTAGAGACTCCAGCGACGTCGCTGGTCTTGCTGCCGATCGTGTGTTCGTCGACAACCGCGAAGCGAGCCGGCACGCGGTCGAGCACCTGATCGAGCTTGGCCATCCCCGCACCGGCATCATCGCCGGCAACCAGCGGGATTCGGTTGGCCGAGAACGTCTCGCCGGCTATTACGACGCCCTCGCAAAGCATGGCATGGCGCGGGATCCCAAGCTCGTGTTCGAGGGGGACTGGCGCGAAACCGGCGGCTACGCGGCGATGGTGTCGTTCTTCCAGCAAGAGCAGCTGCCCACTGCGGTCTACAGCTCGAACTACAATATGACCATCGGCGCACTGACCTGGATTCATGAGAACGGGCTACGCATTCCCGAGGACATCTCCTTGGTGAGTTTCGACGATGTCCCGGCATTCAGAGTGCACATGCCCGGCATCACCGCCATCGGACAACCCGCGGAAGCCCTGGCGGACAACATCGCCGCGGTGCTCGCGGCTCGCCTCGAAAAGTCCGGCGCGCTTCCTCACAGAACGGTCACCATCAAATGCGGTTTGACGCTCAGGGGGTCGACCCGACGCTACCGGCTGGAAAAGCCGGAGCAGGTCAGGCAGGTGAGCTAGTGGATTGATCGAAACGAAAGAGTCCCTAGGGGGATTCCCGTGGGGTTCGGCGCGTGCGAGTCTGCGTCATGCGCACAGGGATATCCGTTTCGGTCTCGGCCGCCGATCGCCGGCGTCTTCAGGCTATCGTAGCTGATCCGAAGTCGCCGCAGAAGCATGTCTGGCGGGCCCGGATCGTTCTCCTGACCGCCGACGGCGTCGGCACGAACCGGATCATGGCCACCACCGGCAAGTCGAAGACATGCGTGTGGCGCTGGCAGGAGCGCTTCATGGAGGCCGGCGTTGCCGGTCTGCTGAACGACAAGACGCGGCCGCCGGGCAAGGCGCCGATCGCGGAGGATCGGGTCGCGGCGGTTGTTCGCCTGACGCTGACACCGCCGCCGCACGAGGCGACCCACTGGACGGTCAGGGCGATGGCGAAGGCCTCCGGCATGGCGGTCTCCACGGTCCAGGACATCTGGAAGGAACACGGCCTGGCGCCCAGCGCATCGACGGTGCCGTCTGCCTCGCCCTTCTCGAAGTCCCCGTCGATCCTTCCTTGCAGGCGACGCACCAGATCCCCGTCGGGGTCAAGAACGGAGGCGTCTGGTACCGTCCCCGCGGCAAAGGCCCCTTCTGCCGGCGTGCTCGCGCAACAGGCTCTCCGGCGTGAATGCCGAAGCGGCGTTGTAGCGCTTGTCCGTCAGTATCGGTGGTGTCAAGCCCTCGTTGTCAGGCATGGACCGACAGCTCACTCAACGGAGGCCACCGCTAGGCCACCGCTCTCTGAATTGACCAGCACGGGGGGTTGGCTTTAACACGTGCTGCAACTTCCGTTTCGGTTCCCCTTCCTCCTGCGGCACGTGGCTATGAGGCTAAGCACCAAGAGAGCGTTGATCACCGGCGGTGCCCAGGGCATCGGCTACGCCATCGCTGAGACCTTCGGCAGGGAGGGTGCGATAGTCTATGTCGCCGATATCAATGCGGATTTGGGATCATCGGCCGCGGCGGAACTGCGCGACAAGGGCTACCACGC
>CAZPCC010000359.1:0-8259 GCA_964584905.1 uncultured Gemmatimonadaceae bacterium
AAATCCTCTCCAGCGGGGAATCCCACGTAGCCAGCGCGCGTGCCCTGCGGCATACCTAGCCTCAACTAGCTCTGGCGGCTAGGCTACGCGTACCCTGCGACACTCATCGTCCCTACGCCGTCATACGCTGCCCGGTTTCCCATTGTCCGTTCTCCAGACGTTCACCGCTGTCCGCTACGTACAGCCCTTGCGCGAGGGGGGCTCGCTTCCGGCGGTTGTGGACACCGACGGGGGGCGGTTCGTGGTGAAGTTTCGCGGGGCGGGGCAGGGGGCCAAGGCGCTCGTGGCCGAGTTGATCGTCGGATTGCTGGCACGTACGCTGGGGCTGCCGACTCCCGATCTGGCGATAATCGAAGTGCCGCCGCAGTTCGGCCGGAGCGAGCCCGATCCCGAGATTCAGGATCTGCTCCGCGGCAGCCACGGCGTCAACGTTGGCGTGCGCTACCTCGATGGCGCGTTCAACTTCGCGATGCAACCGGCGTCGGAGTTGGTCACGCCGCACTTCGCCTCGCGAGTCGTATGGCTGGATGCATTCACGACCAATCCGGACCGGACTCCCCGCAATCCCAATTTGCTGCTCTGGAGCAATCAGCTCTGGCTCATCGATCACGGCGCGGCGCTGTACGCGCACCACGACTGGGCACGAGTCGATGCGACACGCACACGATCGCCGTTTCCGCTGATTCGCGAGCACGTTCTCCTTTCCCGGAGCGACGCCATGCAGGACGCGGACGTGGAATGTTCGGCGCTCGTCACCGACGAAGTGATCGCCGGTATCGTGCGACAGGTTCCCGATGACCTGCTGATGGATGTCACGGGTGGAGGCGATTTTCCAACCGCTGCCGCTGCGCGTGGTCGTTATGCATCCTATCTGAGCGATCGCCTCAGAGAGCCACGATCCTTCGTTGCCGAAGCACTGGAGGCACGCGAGCAGCTCCTCGCCGATCCGAAGCAACGGCTGGCGGCGCGCCGGTGAATACGGACCACTGGATCACCTATCACTTCGCGGTGTTGCGCGTGGTACCTCACGTGCATCGCGGCGAGTTCGCCAACGTCGGGGTGGTGCTCCACGCCCGAACGGCGGAGTTTCTTGCCATGCGCGCGGTCACCGACCCGGCCAGTCTTGCCGCGCTCTTTCCGGAAGTGGATGCGCATCTGCTCGCCCGATATCTCGCCGTGCACGAAGGCATCGCGCGCGGCGACCCGGCCTGCGGTCCGGTCGCGCTGCTTCCTCCTTCGGAGCGCTTTCACTGGCTGAGCGCGCCTCGTTCCGATCTGCTGCAGAGCTCTCCGGTTCATGAAGGCATCTGCGAAGATCCGGCGAAGGTGCTCGATGAGCTGTTCGCCGAGTTCGTGCGCACGGTTCCAGTGCCGCAGCCGCCGGTGCGATCGTGATCGCGCCGCCTTTTTCGCCGTCCAGGGCCGCCGATGCGACTGTTTGACGACGACGGCTTCGACGGTGATGTGCCTGACGAGCTGGACGATGCTACCAGCCTCGATCGTGAGTTTCCTCTCGGTGATGGCACCGCCGACATGGCGGCGACAGTCATCTGTCCGTACTGCGGCGAAGCGATGGAGATTGCCATCGACCCTGGAAGCGGCGCGCTTCAGGAGTACGTCGAAGACTGCCAGGTGTGCTGCCAGCCCTGGCGAGTTACTGTCTCATACGGCGACGACGGCCACGCTGACTGCTCGGTGCAGGCGCTCGACGAATAGTCAGGTGGATCGAATTCGAGGCTAACACCGAACCGGAAAGTGCCGCGCGTGCCGCCGGCCCGCCCCTCTTCGCAAATCACTTCGTCCTTCCAGATGAATCCAGCCATTCTCGAACCCGAGGCCGCGGCTGCGCTCGTTCCCGCGCTTGCCAGAAGCCGCAATCCTAACGTTTGGGCCTATCGGATTCGCGAAAAGGATCACGGCTGGACGTTGACGGTGGCTACCCACGCGCCGCCCGGCTCCGATCAGCTCTCGCTCGGGGGATTTCGGATAGCGCCTCCCGAGCGCATGTCTTCCCCCGGATTTTCCACCGACCGGGAAGCCATCGCGCTCGCCATCGGGATGGAGGAAAAGGTGCACTGGTCGCGTGTGATTGGAGTCGGCGGGCCGCTTGTCATGCGTGACATCGGCCGCATCGTCGGTGGAAAGTGCGTGCTCGCACCCACCGAAGGAGCGCGAGTCGGGGAGCCCCTCGATACCGAGTTGCTCGACTTTGCGATAGCCTGCTTCCAGAAGATCGAATTGGTGGCCGGGATTCACATTACCACCGGACAGGATCTCGGACACGGCCTCATGCACGACGGGGCAACGCCGTCGCTTGCCTACCTCAACGAGCGGTACAAGGGGAGCGTGATTGCCGATACGTCGGTGCCGACCGGAGAGGGGAACTTCCAGATCCTGCGCGGGATGCTTCGCGCCTGCGAAATCGGGCTGGAGAACGCCATCGTCGGGCTGATCGGTTGCGGAAACATCGGCATGCATCTCGTAAGGCGTTTGCAGGAGTGCGGCACGCAGATCGTTGCGCTCGAATCGCGAGCGGAACGGCGTTCGGAGCTGGAGCGGATGGGAGTGCGCTCATGGGCACCGGAAGCCAGGCTGGAGTTTCTGAGCCAGCCGGTCGACGCCCTGGCCGTAAACGCGGCGGGAGGTTCGCTCGATCCGGAGGCCGTCGCTGCGATCGTCGTGAACGAAAGGATTCAAGTGGTGTGCGGCAGTGAGAATCTCGTTATGCCGGACCCCGGACAGGCAAAGGTGCTGCGCGACGCGGAGAAGGTATACGCCCCCACCGAGCTGGGCGGGATGATGGGATACCTGACCGCGGCCGAGGAGTATCTCTCGCGGGTGGAGGGGGTGCCGTTCGATGTAAACACCATGCTCAGCGCCGCGAAGCGTCTGGAACAGGTGGGGTTCGATGCGACGGCGCGCGTGCGCGGCGGCGGGCATCGCGAATCGTTCGAGGAGGCGGTTACGGCGCTCGGTGCAGAGCGCCGAGATGCGTAGTGCGTAGTGCGATTCCCGATTCCCGATGCCTGCTACAGCGACTGCAACAGGCGCTCGTACGTCGCTTTCGTCTGCGGCGACGGGTCGACCCCCAGCTCGCTCGCAATCAGGTCGCGGCAATGCTCGTAGGCCCTGAGCGCCTCGGCCGTGTTGCCCATTGCCGCCAGAACTCGCATGACCAGGCGGTGTCCGGTCTCCCTGAACGGCTCCAGGGCAATCATGTCCTTGGCACTCTGCAGAGCGAGCGCATGCTCCGCGTTCCACATGTACACTTCGGTCCGCGCTTCGAGCGCGCGAAGCAGGATGCCGCGAAGCCTGTCGCGCCGCGCCTCGATCCAGGCGCCCTGCTCCCCCGGTAGAAAAGGCCGGCGCGAGATGTGGTGCGCCACCGCGCTGGCGCCGTACGCACCATGCGGCTCCCCGGCTCGCAGCGCCGCCTCGGCATCGTGTATGGCATCAGCGGCGGCCTCTACGTCGACCCATGCATTGCCGGGTAGCCGTAGCTCGTAGTAGCCACGGGCGCTGGTGAGCGTCACGGACCCGCGCAGTGCCGGCCTCCCCACGAGCGAACGAAGCTTGCTGATGATCGCGCTTAGTGCCGACTCCCAGGCGGTCGGCAGCTCGTCGCGCCAAAGGGCCTCGGCGAGCTCCGCTCGGGTAACCGGCCGGCCCCTTTCGAGTGTGAGGTAGGCAAATGCAAAGCGCCCTTGCTGCCCCGGAAACTGGTCCGGGCCGATCAGCGTGCCGGCCGCTTCGATGGAGAGGCGGCCGGCCAGGTAGACGCGAATGATCGATGGTTCCAAGATTCCCCCAAGCAGTTCCCAATGGGCGCGAGTTATACTCTGCCCACACGACGCGGGATTCGCCAGCCTACCGTATCAACAGGGGGGACTCATGTCGGAAAAGAAGGTATCCTGCGACTGCGGGAAGACCATCCGCGCCAGCACGGACGAGGAACTGGTACGCTCGGTTCAGAGCCACGCGCAGGAAGTTCACTCGATGAACCTGTCGAAGGAACAGGTGCTGGCGATGGCGGAACCGGGGTAAGACCGAGGGTCGAGGGTCGAGGGTCGAGGGTCGAGGGTCGAGGGTCGAGGGTCGAGGGTCGAGGGTCGAGGGTCGAGGGACGAACGGCGAATTGCGAATTGCGAATTGCGAAGAACATTCACGTTTCGCACTTCGCCATTCGCAATTCTGTTCCTTCGCACTCCGCACTTCTTCGCTATCCCGTTATGCGGGCCTAATGTTCTGGTTGACGCAGAAAAGGTTGTCAGGGTCGTACTTCCGCTTCACCTTCGTCAGGCGATCGTAGTTCGGACCGTAAGCACTCTTAACCCGATCAGTCTCGTCGGCGGTGAGGAAATTCACGTAGACACCACTGCTGGCGAAGGGCGCCGATGCGTTGAAGAAGTCGCGCGCCCAGCGGATTCCCGCAGCATCCTCGGCCGGCGAGTCCCAACGCCCGTGCACGTTCATGACGAAGTTGGCGTCACGATGGGCGTACGCCATCGCGTCGGGAGCGGGACGCGTAGTTGCGCCGCCGATTGCACCGAAGAATATCTCGCACTGGGTTGACGGCAGCTTTTCGATGTATTCGATGACGGCGTCGAACAGGGCATCGTTCAGCGTCGAGAAGTTATGGGACTTCCAGTAGTTTCGCGCGCCTGGCGTGAGCAGCGGATCAAATGCCTGTTGCCAGGCAGTGTACGGCTGAATGCCCACATGCTCACCTACCGGCGCTCCGAATCGGCGCAGCGGAGCGATGAGTGGCTCACCTTTAGCCGGGTCACCGGTGTAGAGCAGCGCGAGTACCACCACCTCCTTGCCGTGAACCTCTTCCGGCAGGAACGGAAGAGGCGGCGCCTGTCTGAGCACCGTCCACACGGTAAGCTCGTCAGGCGCATTCTTCACGAATTCCCGGTACTGTCGGAGCACCGACTTGGCTTCGGCGAACGGATAGACGATGAGTCCGCTAAGGACATTCGGACCTACTGGGTGAAGCCGGAACTCGAACTTGGTGACGACGCCGAAGTTGCCGCCGCCGCCTCGCAGAGCCCAGAACAGGTCGGGGTGCTCGGAGGCGCTGGCGCGCACCACTTCGCCCTTGGCGGTCACGATCTCGGCGGACTCGAGATTGTCGACGGTCATACCGTATTTCCGGCTGAGCCAGCCAAACCCGCCGCCCAGCGTCAGCCCGGCAATACCAGTAGTCGAATTGATGCCGACCGGGGTTGCGAGGCCATGGGCCTGCGTCGCGGCGTCGAGGTCGGCCAGAGTGGCGCCGGCCTCGATCGTGACGCGTCGGCCGGCAGGGTCCACCTCCGCAGCCTTCATCGCCGAGAGATCGATCACGAGTCCGTCGTCGCACAACGCGTTGCCGGCGATGTTGTGCCCGCCGCCGCGAATGGCCAGCGGGAGGCTGTTGTCCCTCGCGAAATTCACCGCGCGAACCACGTCCGATACCGATCTGCAGCGGACGATTATCGCGGGTTTCTTGTCGATCATCGCGTTCCATACGGCGCGTGCGGCGGGATAATCAGCGTCGTTCGGAAGAACGACCTGCCCTCCGACGTCATCGGTCAATTCCCGGATCGTGGTGGCTGCGATAACCGTCATGTTACCTCCTTGAAATGTTCAGGCAGGGTTCGAACCTAACGTGGTCGCTCCCTGGGCAGCGGAGCGAAGTGAGGCGGACGCGCGGGTATCGGGACAGCCATCACAAGTCGTACGCAGCATGGCGCGATCGACTCGCTTCTCCTGCTCTACATATGCCTTCTGAACGTCACGATGTGAACCTTTGCGTTCATTGGGAAGTATCAACGCGAGCCGGCGGGGGCTCGTCGAGACCTCTCCCGGCCTACTTTTGTTCGAGCGGAACCATTTTTGCCCGACTCCGCCCATCGTACGGACACCGAGCCCGACCAGAATGACCGGATCTCAAAGTCGTCGTCTTGCCTTACCCATAGCGGTAGCAATTGGCACGGCGGGGTGCATTAGCACCCCGCGTTCCGTAGAAACCGCTCCATTTCCTGCTGAGGCCGCCCATTCCGAGGCTGACTCCGCGGCGATCGCGCGTGCACGAGCGGACAGCATCCGCTATCCGTATACGGAGGCGGACGTGAAATTCATGTCGAGCATGATCGGGCACCATGCTCAGGCTCTCGAGATTGCCGCCTGGGCGCCTTCGCACGGCGCCAGCGCCTCGGTGCGAACCCTGGCTGCGCGCATTATCAATGCCCAGAGGGATGAGATCGAAATCATGCAGCGGTGGCTTCGTGACCGGCAGAAGCCTGTGCCCGAACCGCGTCCCTCAGCAACGGCCATGATCGCAGGCTCTTCGATGGGCGCGGAGCACAACCATTCGGCCAATGGCGTGCTCATGCCGGGCATGCTCACGCCGGACCAGATGAGACAGTTGGACCAGGCGAGGGGACCGGAGTTCGACAGGCTGTTTCTCACCTTCATGATCCAGCACCACCGCAGTGCAGTCTCGATGGTAACCGACCTGTTCAGCTCCTACGGTGCCGGCCAGGACGAAACGGTGTTCAAGTTCGCATCCGATGTAAACGTCGATCAGATCACCGAGATCGAACGAATGGAAGGGATGCTGATAGATCTCATATTCGAGAATCCCTCACCCTGATTTCGTTGTCGAACGGTAGTAGTTCCTACTTCGCTCCCTCAGAGGAATCATCAATGGAATCCGTGTACCGGGCGCGCCGCTCATTGGCGCGAATCCCTTCATCGCTCGCTGCGGCTGCCGTAGCATTCGGACTGCTGTCCGCGGCCGGCTGCGCCAGCTCTGCTTCTCCTTCTATGTCCGCGGAGCCGGCGATGGCAGGCAACATGTCCGCGGCGGCGCCGAGTCCCGATCCGCGCATAGGCCTGCGCGCGGGATTGCAGGACGCGGGCGAGGCGGTGTGGAACCTGCGCGTTCTCTCCAAGACGCCATCGCCGGAAAACTTTCTGGGCGTGACGAACTCCGACCTGGCGTTCAGCGGCCGCTACGCAATTCAGGGGAACTACAACGGCTGGCAGATCTGGGATATTTCCAACCCCAGCCAACCCACTCTGGCCACTGCGTACGTCTGCCCGGCCTCGCAGAGCGATGTCTCGGTCTACCGGAATCTGCTCTTCATTTCCGGCGAGGGGCTTACGGGCAGGCTCGACTGCGGTACGCAGGGAGTAAGGGATACCGTCAGCTCGGACCGTCTGCGCGGTCTCCGCATTTTCGACATCAGCGACATCCGTAATCCGCGAAACGTCGGCAACGTGCAGACGTGCCGTGGATCGCACACGCACACGGTGCTGGTCGATCCCGACGATCCGGCCAACGTGTACGTGTACATCTCGGGCTCTGCCGGCGTGCGGTCCCCCAGCGAGCTTCCCGGCTGCATAGCCGCATCGCCTGACGAGGATCCGAATACGGCCCTTTTCCGCATCGAAGTCATCAAGGTGCCGTTGGCGAATCCCGAGCAGGCGGCAATCGTGAGCTCGCCGCGCATTTTCAACGACCTGGTAGCACCGCCGCGGCATGGCGAGGCACCCGCGGAAATCGCGGCAGCGGCGAGGGCGGCCGCCGAGGCACGCTCGCAGGGCAGGTTCACGGCGACGGTGAGGGGTGTCGAGCGTATCATGTCGCCCCGCTTCACAGGTGCATTGCTCGACAGCATCGTCAAGGCGCGAAACGGAACCGGTGCCCCGACGTCTGCCGACAGCGCCGCGCTTCGTGCGGCACTTCCGGGCATCGTCGCCAGCACGTTCGGCACGGACAACGACGGCCCGCGTCCCGGCCCTACCCAGTGTCACGACATCACCGTCTATCCGGCGATCGGTTTGGCGGGCGGCGCGTGTGAAGGCTATGGATTCCTACTGGACATCAGCAATCCTGCTCAACCGGTGCGCGTCGCCGCAGTGGCGGACTCCAACTTCTCCTACTGGCACTCGGCCACGTTCAACAACGATGGGACCAAGATCCTGTTCACCGACGAATGGGGCGGCGGCGGCGCGCCGAAGTGCCGCATCACCGACCCCAAGGAGTGGGGGGCGAACGCGATCTTCACGCTCGAGAACCGGCAGATGACCTTCGAGAGCTACTACAAGCTACCGGCGCCACAGACGCCGCAGGAGAACTGCGTAGCGCATAACGGCTCGCTGATCCCCATTCCCGGACGCGACGTGATGGTGCAGGCATGGTATCAGGGTGGAATTTCAGTGTTCGACTGGACCGACGCCAAGAATCCGAAGGAGATTGCGTACTTC
>CAZPCC010000360.1:0-21238 GCA_964584905.1 uncultured Gemmatimonadaceae bacterium
CGTCAGGTGCGCTCACGGCAGTTCCCTATCACGTCGCGTTCGCCGGCCAGGTGGAACGTGCCGCGGCGAAGCTGCGCGAGTCCGCCGCACTCGCCACCGATCCGGGACTCGGGCGTTACCTGGAGCTACGGGCTCGCGCACTGGAAACCGACGACTTCCAGGAAAGCGACCTCGCCTGGTTGGACATGAAGAACAACACGA
Source organism: uncultured Gemmatimonadaceae bacterium (assembly GCA_964584905.1). Taxonomy (GTDB): domain Bacteria; phylum Gemmatimonadota; class Gemmatimonadetes; order Gemmatimonadales; family Gemmatimonadaceae; genus JALZIF01. Next base: position 202 of record CAZPCC010000360.1, read on the forward strand.
TCGAGGTCGTAATCGGGCCGATCGAGAACTACGAGGACCAATTGCTAGGCTACAAGACTGCGAATGAGGCGTACGTGCTGGTCAAGGACCAGGGATGGAGCGCGCGCCTGTCGCGATACGCGGCAATGCTACCGGCGCTGCAGCGCGGACTGCCGGTGCCGGCGCAGTACAAACGCGAGCGGCCCGGTACCGACTCCGACCTCAACGCCTACGACGCGGTGTACTACGCCGGAGACGCGAACGCCGGATCCAAGACCATCGCGATCAATCTTCCTAACGATGAGGAAGTACAGCTGCGCAAGGGCACCCGCCGCCTGCAGCTGAAGAACGCGATGCGCGCCAAGTTCGATGCGATTCTGGTACCGATCGCCGACGAGCTGATCGCTCCCGACCAGCGCCGGAACGTCACCTTCGATGCGTTTTTCGCAAACACCATGTTCCACGAAGTGGCGCACGGTCTGGGAGTGAAGAACACGATCGACAACAGCGGCACGGTGCGGGAGGCGATGAAGGAGCGCGCGTCGGCGCTGGAGGAGGGAAAGGCCGACGTGCTGGGACTCTACATGGTGAGCACGTTGCACGATCAGGGAGAGCTCGGCGACGCGGAGCTGATGGACAATTACGTCACCTTTCTAGCCAGCATCTTCCGCTCGGCGCGCTTCGGCGCCTCGAGCGCTCACGGCCGGGCAAACATGGCGCGGTTCAACTTCTTCGAGGAGCGGGGTGCATTCTCTCGCGATTCGAGCGGCACCTACCGAGTAGACATGGCGAAGATGCGCGAGGCAATGAACGCCCTGTCGGAGCACATTCTGCGGCTGCAGGGTGACGGCGACTACGCCGGCGCCACCACGTTCATGGAGGAGCAGGGAATAATCGGACCGGAGCTGCAGCGGTCACTGGACCGTCTCGCGACCGCCGGCATTCCAGTGGACATCGTTTTCGAACAGGGTATGTCGGTCTTGCAAGGCACCGCACGCTGATCGGCGGTATCTTGTGCGTCGCGCCTGAGGATTGCACAGTCATGCATTGCAATGAGTGACCTTCACCCGACCCTCTATACGCAGCCGCGGCGCCCGGAACCTGGAGCGCGGCGTGGGGGGCCGTCGCTGGAGCGGCGGCTTCCGCTGATCATCGCCGGTATTCTCACCGTTGCCGTGGGAGCGCTGCTTCTGGCGATCCACGGCGAGCTGCAGCGCAGCGAGCTCGGGGCGGCCCACGCCCGGCTGGTGAGCGGAACTACTCAGCTCGGACAGCTGGTGGAACAGTCTGCTCGCGTCAGCATTCAAAGGTACGCCGAGGCTGCGCAGTCTCCCGTCTTTCGCACCTTTGTCGCGAACCGGGGCGGCTCCGCGAGCGACAGCGTTCGGGCCCAGGCGCTGCTTTCCAGCTTCGGAGAGGTCGAGGGGCGCTATACAGCGCTTGTGGATCCCGCCGGCGAAGTGATCCTCGCGCTTGGATCTCACCCCGACACGGTTGCGGCGCCAACTGCCGAGCTCGTTGCTGGCCTCGATTCGGAGGATTCGGTGGTTTCGGGCGATCCGGTGATCATTGGACAACATGCCTATACCAAGACGGCAGCACCGATCGTCGCGAACGGGCGGGTGCAGGGCGCGCTGATACGATTGTCGCGAATCGGCTCCACACCAGAGACCGACGAAGCTATCCGTCGGATAGCCGACCCCCGTGCCAGCGTGTACCTGAGTCATCCGCGCAGCGGCGTGGTCATACGCACGAGTGGAGAACCGGCGGATCCCGATTTCGGCGTTGGCGACACCAACACCGTTTTCCTGACCGAGTCCGCTGGCCGCACGATGCTCGGAGCCCGGTCCGTCCCGATCAACTCCGATTGGCGCATTGTGGCTCTCGTGCCCCGCGACATGGTCCTCGCCGCCTCCTCGCGCTTGTTCAACCGCTTGGTAATAGCCGGCATCGCCATTGTACTGGCAGGAACGCTCATCGGTTGGTTGGCCAGCCGGCAGATCACCAAGCCCCTGCTGCGCGTGACCGAGGCCGCTGAGGCTCTCGCCGCGGGCGATTACGAGCAGCGCCTGGCCCTGGCCCGGCAGGACGAGATCGGCCGGCTGGCGGCTACCTTCGATTTGATGGCGCACCGCATCACCGAAGCGCTGAATCGGACCGATGCGGCGCGATCGGAAGCCGAAGCTGCCAATGCGGCCAAGAGCAGGTTTCTCGGCACCATGAGTCACGAGATACGCACGCCGCTCAATGCGATTATCGGCTACACGGAATTCCTGCTCGTCGGAATCGGTGGGCAGATCGGCCCGCAGCAGCGTGCCTACGTGGACCGTGTGCAGACGAGTGCGCGCCACCTGCTGGCTCTCGTGTCCGATCTGCTCGACCTCTCCGGTATCGAGGCCGGGAGGCTGCGTGTGCATTGCTATCCAGCGCCGCTCAGAAACGCCGTTCAGGACGCTGTAGACGTAGTCGAATCGCAGGCGCAGCAGCGGGAGATTTCGATCACGGTGAGTTGCGACGAGTCGTTATGGTACCGCGGGGATCCGGCGCGCCTCCGGCAGGTCATCATCAACCTGCTGTCGAATGCGGTCAAGTTCTCGGAACCCGGCGAGCAAGTCGACGTCCTTTGCGCCAGTGCGCTGCAGCCCGATCCATCGCTCGCGGAAAGCGAGGAACAGGCGTGGACGACGGTCACCGTTCGCGACACTGGAAGCGGCATACCGCCTGAGAAGGTGGCGCTGATCTGGGACGCGTTCGTTCAGGGGGACGACAGCCGCACGCGCACGCACGGTGGAAGTGGCCTGGGCCTGACGATAAGCCGGCGGCTGACCCGGCTGATGGGTGGCGAGATCACGGTGACCAGCGAGCCGGGCAAGGGTTCCGAATTCACCGTATGGCTCCCCGCGGCAACCGATTCCGTGCCGACGGCTGTAACAGCCGCCTAATGGCCGCTGGAGATGGCGCGCCGTGTTAAGATGCGATCGCCGAAGCTGGAGTCGTCCCCGTTGGCCGCGTTGGCGGCAGCGCTGAACACCACCGAATCGCCTGACGAATCGGGCGCCGTCCATGCCAGCGTCCACCGCGCGCTGTCCGGTGCTAGCGGCTCCGCTCCTTCTACAGTATGGATGGCGTAGGCTACGTTCGTCACACTGTCGTAGACCACTCGCGCGCGCGCATCCTTCGCCCGCCAGCTTCCCGCCTGGCTACCGTCAGTCGTGCGCGACGAGAGCTGGAATCCGCCGGCCGCCAGTCCCTCACTGTGGAGCGCCACCGTTATGAGATAGGTGCGGCCGGGTTCGAATCCGTCCGGCACGCCATGAAGAACGAGCCCCGGTGCGTCGAAAACGACCGGGGCGTCCATGTGGCAGGTCACACACGTAGGCTCGCCGAAATCGCCGGTGAAGCCAGGCGGTGGCCCATCGCGATAGCGGGCTTCCGAGGCCACCACCAGCGGGGCCGCCGCCACGAAAACGGCGGCGGCGGTGGCCGTCCATCTCACGGAATCGGCTTGCCCGCCGCTTCCATTCCCCCAACGTCGGCGCGGCCGAGGGTGTTCTCGTCGGTGCCGAACCAGATGGTGCCGGTGGGCTTGTGGAACACCATGTGCCTTACCGCGCCGGCGCCGCTCTCGATCGGCGTAACGCTGAAGAACTGTTCGGTGGCAGGATCAAAGCCAACCAGGTTGTTCGGGTTCGGTCCGGTCTCGACGAACCAGAGGCGGTCCTTGTCATCGACGGTCATCGCATACGGCCGCGACTCCGCCGCGCCCGGGGCGCGCCACTCCTTGAACTGCTTCGTCGCCGGATCATAACGACCCAGGTAGCCTCCGGCATAGTCGACGTACCAGATCCTGTCGTCCGAGGTGATGGCGATGCGCCGACCGCGCGTCTCAGGGCGAGGCTGCGTGATCTCGGTGATCGCCATCGTGACCGGGTCCACCTTCGCCAGCTTGTTGGTGTTGAAAAGGTTCGCCCACACAGTGCCCTTCGAATCGACTTCGATCCCGTACGGCCGCGCGCGCGGCGATTGTACCTTTGCCAGCTTCACCTCGCCTGACGACGGAGTGAACCGCCCGATGTAGTTGGCGCCCTGCGCCGTGAAGAACATCTGGCCGTCGTTCCCGAAGATGAGCGTGTGCGGATCGCGCACAGTGGTGTCCGGCATCGGAAACGTCACGATCTTGCCTGTCGCCGGATCGAGCTTGCCAAGGTTCCCGACGCGATTGCCGGTGTACCAGACCACGCCCTCGTCATCGACGATCAGGTTGTGCGGGCCGGCGCCTGACTCGAGATCGTATTTCTTGAACTCGGCGGTCTTGGGATCGAAAACGGCGACGTAATGCGTACGCTGGCCCACGAACCAGACCTTGCCGTCAGGCGCGACGTACGGATCGCGCGGACGCGAATTTTCGTATGGTACTTCCCACTCCTGGATCTCCACCTGCTGTGCGGAAGCGCCAAGCGGAGTCGCGAGTGCCAGCAACGCGACGAACGTGCGCGCGTATGGGGACATGATCTTTTTCTCCTGGCTTTGGTTCAGAACCTCAATACGCGGGGCGAGCGTCATCGGTTGAGAATCTGGACCCCCGACCCCCTACCCCCGACCCCCGCTCACTCTCCCCTGAACCGGTACCCTGCCTTCCGCACGGTAAGGATGTGCTGCGGCACGGCCGGATCAGGCTCGAGCTTTCGGCGAAGCTCGGCGATGTGCGTATCAACGGTGCGGCTCACCACCACCGCCCGGTGGCCCCAAACTTCGCGCATCAGCTCCTGCCGGCTGGCTACGGCTCCCGCCCGTTGAATGAGCGCGAGCAGCAGATCCAGTTCCATCGGGGTCAGACTGACCGGATCGCCGGCGCGCGTTACCGACCGGGATGAGGGGTCGACTTCTACGTCGCCAAACCGCTTCCATGACTCTTCGTTCGCATTCGGCGACCGCGACGTACGGCGAAGAAGCGCCTCGACCCGAGCCAGCAGCTCGAGCACCCCGAACGGTTTGGTGACGTAGTCATCCGCGCCGATACGGAATCCCATCACCTTGTCCGCTTCCTCGCCGCGGGCGGTCAGAATCAGCACGGGCTGTGTGAACCCATCGGAGCGCAAGGTTCGCAGCACACGGTAGCCGTCCATTCCCGGAAGCATCAGATCGAGAATCATCAGATCCGGCGCGCCCTCGCGCGCCCGCGCCAACCCAGTCGGCCCATCTTCGGCGAGCTCGACCTTGTAGCCCTCGATCTCGAGGTTGTTTCGCAATCCGAAGGCGAGATCGGGATTGTCCTCGACCAGCAGAATCTGAGTCACGTTCGTGCCTCCTCCATGGTCGCGGCCACTACAGCCGCTCGTCCCTTCGGCATCGGTGCTCTCGCGTTCGGCAGCTCGACGATGAATCGTGAACCGCCGCCCGGTGCGTCCTCTATCCACGCTCGCCCATGCTGCAGCAGCACGAGCTCCATAACCACCGACAAGCCGATGCCACTCCCGGCGACCGCTGAGCCGGCGTCGCGTTCAAGCCGATAATACGACTCCCACACCCGGCGGCGGCTCGCCGCCGGAATCCCCGGACCGTGGTCACTCACCTCCAGACGGGCCCACTCCCCAGCGGAGCGGACGCTGACCATAACCGTTTGCGCTGCAGGCCCATACTTCACTGCGTTGTCCAGCAGGTTGAGCAGGATCTGACGCAATGCCTCTGAATCGGCGACGGCCTCCACTCCCTCCTCGAGCTGCGATTCGAGTGTCGCCTGACGCGCTCTGGCCAGCGGAGCGAAGCCTTCGAGCACTTCGCGCACCTGAGGCGCCATCGCCACCGGCGCCGGATTGAGCGTCACCATCCGTCGCTCGGCGCGAGAGAACTGAAGTATGTTCTCGACGAGATGAGTCAGGCGCCGGGCCTCCTGATCGATGATCTGCAGCGACCGCACCCGTTCGTCCTCGTTGCGCACCCGGCCGAGCAATAGCGTCTCGGCGAACATTCGAACCTGGGCTAGCGGAGTGCGCAGCTCGTGCGACACGCCGGCGACGAAGTTGGCGCGGAGACGGGCCAGCTCGCCTTCCCGGCGGAGCTGGGCGACGCCGATTCCCGACAGGAGAATCGTTATGCCCAGGACGCCGAACAACAGCGGCATGTGCGAACGGGGCAGGCCGCCGATGACGAGCGATTCGGCCAGATCGGGGCGGAGCGTCACCTTCGCCGAAGCGGCGCCGAAGGACCCTATGACGTGGTCTCCGGAATATGGCGACTCGTACGACATGGCGGTGGCCCAGAGCTCCCGTCCATGCTCATCGGATACGGCCACCGAAAGCAGCGAATCGTTAGGAATGCCCTTGGTCAGCGCCGGCGGCAGCAGCGGATACTTTCTCAGCAGCATGGTGAAAAGCGGAGCGGCAAACTGCTGGAGGCAGAGAGGGAAGCCGTACGCCGCCACCTGCCGCTTTTCCGAATCCCACTTCACCTGATACGCCAACGCGCGCGGTTCCTCGTCCACCGAACCGAAGATCGCCGCATAGCTCCAATCCTTGGTGTAATCGCGTGTCGCGTGGTGCGGTACGGTATCGCGAATCCAGGCGGCCACCGCTTGCGCCGGAGGGTGCCCGCTGCTGGTGAACGCGCCATCGCGCAGGTCCAGGCGGAAGAAGAATTTGAGTGAATCCGCTTCGCATTGGAGGCCGGCCAGATCCTTGGAAACGAGAATCGATGGCGGCGGCAGTTCCTTGCCCGGCGCGAGCGGCTTGTGGTGGGCCAGCGGCTCGAACACCCAGATAAGAGTGTTGTACAGCACTTCCTTGGAGCCTGCGGCGAACTCCCAGGCTGCAAAGCTGGCGTAATCGCGCAGCGTTCGCTCGGCCGTTTCCCGGTGCGACGTCTGCGAGCGCCAGGCATCCCAGGCCAGGATGGATGCCAGCGCCGCCGTGCACACCAGAATGGCGATGAGCGACGTCGTGTTGGGACGTGAGGGACGACGAATCGGAAGCCGGGCCATGCTAACACCTTACGGCGAAGACAAACGCGCTCTGAAAGCTGCACCCGCCACGCTAACCGATGTATGGGGTGGCGGTCAGAATCGTGTCAAGGAATGTCCTCGCGACTGCCACACTTACGGCCGTGTGGGCTGTCTGCCCTTGAGGGCCGGCGGGCCAGGGCCAAGATTCATTCCTGACGCCACTGTCTTCCTCCCGACCCCCCCCGGGCTCCGCCAGGCCTGCGGCGGGAGCGGATCGGTGGACACGTTCTGCCCGACCCTCTACTTACGACGGATGCTCGGACGAATTTGCGCCGCAATAATTTCCCGCGAGCTCAGAGCGCTGCAGCGTCAGATCGAAGCATACCCGACACCGGAATCGATCTGGCTTCTTCCATCGGGAATCGCCAACTCCGCTGGTACGCTTGCCTTGCACTTGATAGGCAATCTGCAGTATCTGATCGGCACGCAATTGGGTAGCACCGGCTACGTGCGTCACCGGGAAGCCGAGTTCGCGTCGCGGAACGTGAGCAGGGGAGATCTGCTTCGGCGAATCGACGAGACGATCGCCGTCGTCGAAGCCGTTCTGCCAGCCGTCGGCGAGGATCGCATGGCAGAGACCTATCCAATCGAGGTGGCAGGCGTGCGGGTGCGTACGGACGATTTTCTCGTGCACCTCTGCGCTCATCTGGCATACCACCTTGGTCAGGTGGACTATCACCGCCGCCTGCTAGCGGCACCCGGTACGGTCGGCGCAATGGCGATCCCCGATCTGGTGACGGCTCGGAGGCCCGCTGACTGAGCCGGCCCCAACGCCTTTCTGTCCTGACGGACTCCCAGCCATATTGCCTTCCCCACTTCTCATCCGAGTTGCAAAATGTCGCATTTCGTCCGCCGCCCGTCGGTGCTTGCCTGGCTGATCTTTCCAGTAGTCGCGAGCCTTCCTGCCGTCGTCGCGGCGCAATCGGCTCCTCCCGCAGCCGAGCGACGCCCGCACGTCGACACGCTGCATGGCGAGGTGCGGTCGGACGACTACTTCTGGCTCCGGGAGAAAAGCGATCCCGCCGTGCGAGCCTATCTCGAGGCGGAGAACGAGTACGCCAACGCGCTACTCGCGCATACCAAGCCGATGCAGGAAACGCTCTATAACGAGATGCTCGGGCGAATCAAGCAGACTGACCTGACTGTGCCTTACCGCGACGACGGCTATTGGTATTACACGCGGACTGAAGAAGGAAAACAGTATCCGATCCTCGTGCGCCGGCGCGGCTCGATGGAAGCGGCGGAAGAGATAATGGTCGACGTGAACGAGCTTGCCAAAGGACAGGAGTTCATGGCGCTCGGAGCCGGCACCGTCAGCGACGATGGCCACCTGTTCGCCTACTCCACCGATTCGACCGGATTTCGGCAGTATCTGCTACGCGTGCGTGATCTTCGAACCGGACGCGATCTGCCTGACCGGATCGAGAAGGTGGTTTCCGTAGCGTGGGCAGCGGACAATCGCACGCTGTTCTACACCACGGAGGACCATGCCAAACGCTCGTCGCGCCTCTGGCGCCACCGGCTCGGCGAAACCCGGGATTCCCTGCTGTACGAGGAGACCGACGAACGGTTTGGAGTCTACGTGGGGCGGTCGCTCAGCGGCAGGTACCTCTACGCCTATAGCGGAAGCCTGACGACGAGCGAGATCCGATACATCGCCGCCGATTCGCCCAGCGCGGCATGGAGGATCATCGCCCCCCGCAAACAGGACCGCGAGTACGATGTGAGCGACCATGGTGACCAGTTCTACATTCGCGTGAACGACACCGGTCGCAACTTCAGGCTGGTAAGGGCGCCAATCGCGACACCTGACACCGGACGCTGGACGGAGGTGATTCCGCACCGTGACAGCGTGATGTTGCAGGATGCCACCGCCTTCGCCAATCACATGGTGCTGTACGAGCGGGCGAACGGCCTGCCCCGACTGCGCATTCGGCAGTACGCGTCAGGCGAGAGCGTTGACATCACCTTTCCCGAGCCGGTGTACTCGGCGTTCCCGTCGGTCAACCGCGAATACGACAGCAACGTGTTCCGGTACAGTTACCAGTCGCTGGTCACGCCGAGTTCCGTGTTCGATTACGACGTCGAGACTCGGACGAGCACCCTGCTCAAGGAGCAGGAGGTGCTAGGCGGGTACGACAAGTCGCAGTACGCCAGCGAGCGAACCTTCGCGACGGCGAGTGACGGTACGCGGATCCCCATCTCGGTTGTGTACAAGCGCACCACGCCGCGCGATGGCACCGCGCCGATTCTGCTCGGCGGCTACGGTTCATACGGCTCGTCGAGCAACGTGGGCTTCTCATCCAACCGTCTCAGCCTGCTCGACCGCGGGGTGGTGGTGGCCACCGCGCACATTCGAGGCGGCGGTGACTTGGGAAAGGCGTGGCACGACGCCGGCCGCATGCAGAACAAGATCAACACCTTCACCGACTTCATCGCCGCGGCGGAGCACCTGGTGAAGGAGCGTTATGGTGCGCAGAACCGATTGGTGATCGAAGGCGGCAGCGCCGGCGGGCTGTTGATGGGCGCGGTGACCAACATGCGTCCGGATCTGTTCCGGGCGGTGGTATCGCACGTGCCGTTCGTAGATGTGATCAACACCATGCTCGATGAGTCGCTCCCGTTAACCGTGGGCGAGTTCGAGGAATGGGGCAACCCCAAGAAGCCTGACGAATATGCCTGGATAAAGCGCTACGATCCCTACACCAATCTCGCTCGCAAGGCGTACCCGGCGATGCTGGTGAAAACGTCGTTCAACGACAGTCAGGTGATGTACCACGAGCCGGCCAAGTACGTGGCGCGGTTGCGCACTCTCAAGACCGATTCCAACCCGCTGCTGCTGGTGACGAACATGGGTGCGGGGCACGGCGGCGCATCGGGGCGCTACGACCGGTTGCGCGAGATCGCGCTCGACTACTCCTGGATGCTGGAGCAGATGGGAGCAGCGCGCGCGCCAACGCCGTAGCGCCCTGACCACCCGACTGAAGTCCAACTATTGCGAGAGCCGCCTCCAGCCGTTCACTTTCCCATGTGAGCACGCGGTGCGGATCGCGCTTGGCTCAACGTTGCCACCCCACCTGCCGTACGTCGGGCAGCACCAGCGCTGGCGCCCGCCGTGACCTCAAATTCCTGCGCCCGACGCACCGATGAATCTGTCCCTCCACCTTTGGGCGCCTGCCAGCGCCGCATTTTTCGCCGCTGCTTCGCTTGCAGCGCAGCAGCCGCCGGCCGCCGCTGCCCCGCCCACGAGCACCGAATTTCCCGCGCCGCCGCCGGCCGTCGATCCACGAATCTCTCGGATCGTCGCTGATGCCTCTCCGGCTCGCATCGAAGCCGACATCCGTACGCTGGCCGGATTCGGAACCCGTAACACCTTTAGCGACACCACTTCGACCACCCGGGGCATTGGCGCGGCGCGGCGGTGGATCAAAGCGGAGTTCGACAGGATCTCTGCCGCGTGCGGCGGGTGCCTCGAGGTGCGCTACCAGGAGGGGATGTCGGGTGAGGGCGAGCGCCGAGTGAACGTGGTGAACGTGACCGCCACGCTGCGCGGCACGCAGCACCCCAATCGGTACGTCATCATGAGCGGCGACATCGATTCACGCGCCTCCAATACATTCGATGGCCAGTCCGATGCTCCGGGAGCCAACGACAACGCGTCGGGGATGGCAGGCGTGATCGAGGCGGCCCGCCTGCTCTCCAGGCATCGCTTTGGCTCCAGCATCATCTTCGCCGGGTTGTCTGGCGAGGAGCAGGGTTTGTGGGGCGGGCAGCACATGGCCGCCGCCGCGAAGCAGCAAGGCTGGGACATCGCGGCCGTGCTCAACAACGACATGATCGGCAACATCGAAGGGCTCGACGGCGTGATCGACAACACGTCGTTCCGCGTGTTCTCGGAACCAGTGCCGGTCGCCACCACCGAGGCGGAGCATCGCCGCCACCGCGTCTACGGCGGCGAAGTAGACGGCCCGTCGCGCCAGCTCGCTCGTTATGTGGATCGCATCACCGACCTGTACTTCACCAACCTCGATGCGATGATGATCTATCGCCTCGACCGGTTCGGCCGCGGCGGCCATCACCGCCCGTTCAACGACCAGGGATTTCCGGCGGTGCGGATCATGGAGACGCACGAGCAGTACGAGCGGCAGCATCAGAATCTGCGGACCGAGAACGGCATCGCCTTTGGCGACGTGATCGAAAAGGTGAACTTCCCTTATGCGGCGACGCTGACCGCGGTGAACGCCGCGTCGCTGGCCGCGCTGGCCTGGGCGCCGCCGTCGCCTGACAGCGTACAGATCGGGGGCGCTGTGCAGCGCTCGACAACGCTGGCGTGGGCACCGGTCAGCGATCCGAATCTCGCCGGCTATCGCGTTTACTGGAGAGCGACCACTTCTCCGCAGTGGGAGCGCTCGCGTTTCGTCGGCAAGGTCACGCTGTTCACGCTCGAAAACATGGTGATCGACAACTACCTGTTCGGCGTCGCCGCGGTAGGCACCAGCGGCAACGAAAGCGCCGTCGTATTTCCTTCCTCCCTGATCCCCCGCTCTCGATGAAATCCTCCCGTGTTCCCGGCTTCCTCGCCGTCATTGCTGCCATGTCCGCTCTGAGCAACGCGCCCCTCGCCGCCCAGGACGATGCGATGGAGCGCGTCCGGAGGCTGCTGACGATCACGCCGCTGATCGACGGACATAACGACTTGCCATGGGCGATCCGCCAATCGGAGACGGCGCCGAGGGATGTGGCCGCCTACGACCTGCGCAAGCGCACGGCCGGCCACACCGACATCGAGCGGCTGCGCCAGGGCATGGTCGGTGCGCAGTTCTGGTCGGTGTACATCCCGTCGAGCTCCGTGGAGAGCGGGGCGGCCAAGATGCAGCTGGAGCAGATCGACATCGCACTCCAGGTCATCGCGCGCTACCCGGACGTGTTCGAGCTTGCCCGTACCGCCAGCGATGTCGAGCGGATCTTCGGCAGCGGGAAGATCGCCTCGCTGCTCGGTATGGAAGGCGGCCACGCGATCGAGAATTCGTTAGGTACCCTGCGCGCGTTCTACGAGATGGGCGCCCGGTACATGACGCTGACGCACTCCGCCAACATCGATTGGGCCGATGCCGGCACCGACACCGCACTGCATAACGGCCTGACCGGCTTCGGCGAGGAAGTGGTGCGCGAGATGAATCGGCTTGGCATGCTGGTCGACCTCTCCCACACTTCTCCGGCGACGATGAGCGACGTGCTCAACGTGACGCGCGCGCCGGTCATCTTCTCGCACTCATCCGCGCGCGGCGTAACTGATCATCCGCGCAACGTTCCCGACTCCATTCTCGCGCGCCTCAGGAGCAATGGCGGAGTGGTGATGGTGACGTTCGTTCCGCAGTTCATCTCCAACGCCATCCGCGATTGGGACGCAACGCAGTCGGCGCGCCGCGCCGAGCTCGCCCGCCAGTTCCCGCGCGACACCGCGCGCGTGATGCGCGAGCTGAGGACGTGGCGTCAGGCGAATCCCGCCCCCAGTTCGACGATGGCCGATGTGATCGCGCACGTCGAGCAGGTACGAAAGGTCGCCGGCATCGACAACGTGGGCATTGGCGGCGACTACGATGGGATTAGCTCCACGCCCGAGGGGATGGACGACGTCTCCTCCTACCCCGCCCTGTTCGCCGAACTGGCGCGACGCGGCTGGAGCGATGAAGACCTGAGAAAGCTCGCCGGTGAGAACGTACTGCGAGTGATGCGCCGGGCCGAAGAAGTGTCCCGCATCATGCAACGCGAGGGCGCAATGCCATCGAACGCACAACCGGCTGTTCCGGAGTAGCGCCATGTCACTGGACGTGCCTGACGAAGAGTACGCAAGAATCGCCGCCGAGATAAGCAGTGAAGTCAGTCCGGTCGGCATCGACGCGAAGAAGACTCACGTGCTGATTCTGCACAAACTGGAGTCGATCGAGCGTCGACTCGCCAAGCTGGAGGAACGGCTCGACGTGCTTGGCGAGCGCGCTCGCTGATGCCGTTGCCCGCCGACCTGCTCGAGACGATGGCCACCAAGTCGCGTGTGGCCGAGTCGCGCGCGCGGTGGGATACGCGGTGGGACCTGTTGCGCACCGCATTCGTATGCCTGTTCTTCTCGGCGGCAGGGATAGCGCTCATTGGCGCGGCGTTGCACACGACAGATCGTTGGGCCGGCCGAGCCCTCTTCTGGGGCGGACTCGCACTCGGCAACTGCGGCATTATTTTCACGCTGCTGGGCGCCTATCGACGCGGAGAGCGTCGCGGCGACTGGTAGCCGGTTGGCCGGTCGCTCCTGGTACCGGCCTCGCTTTTCCCGGACTCGACATGATGAATCCCGTTGGATCACTTGCGCGCCGCACCTGGCTGGCGGCGGCTGCGCTGACCATTGCGCCCGCCGTCGCGGTCGGGCAGCAGAACAGCGCCGCCGCGACCTTCGATTCGGCCGCCATTGCGTGGACCGACGGATCCTACGTCGAGGCACTCACGCAGCTGAACCGGCTGCTCGCCGCGCCAGGCGGGGAAGCCTTGCGGGATTCCGTCGCTCTCCTGACGGGTGAGCTATATCGCACGGCGGAGGTCGCGCCTGACGGCAGCAATGTACGCTGGAGCGCCGACGGCCGGCGCATACTCATCGATGCGGGCATCGGCCAGCCGCGCACGACGACGGTTCTCGGAGCGCCTGGTGGCCCGGCCACGGTGCCGCAGACGATCGCCGGGGCGTTTGGCGCGGTCGTCTCTCCTGACGGGAGCCGGGTCGCCTTTCTGATCGTCGAGGAAGATGCGGAGCTGACGGCAGCGCGTGTGCGGCTGGACTCGTTGTTACGTGGAACCGACGGGCGCGAAATGGACGAGCAGCGCGGCCGCATAGTCGCGCTCGAGCGTGCACGCACCAGCGTCGTCGAACGGACGTTCGACAGCGGACGGGAGCGAACGCTTCAGACACCTGACGAGGTGATCCCGCCGCTGGTCTACGGGCCGGATGGCAGCTCGCTCTACGCGATCGGACGCGAAGGCACGACGGTGGATGTTTTCGCGCTCTCGGAATCGTCTGCTCCGCGTAGTGTGTCAGGCCGCGTAGGCCAGCGCGCCGGCCTGCAAGCTCTATCCGGCGGAAAATTGATGTACCTGACCGGCCCGCGCTCATTTGCGATTCTCGATCCGGCCACCGGTCACGAACAGCCGTTCGATGGCATGGTGCCATCACTTTCCGCGGATGGCTCTGCGGTGGTCTTCGTCGCCATCAAGGGCGACACCAACAGCGTGAATGTCGTGCGTCTCGACAGCCTCGAGAGGGTGTCGTCGTTCGCGTTCACCACCGATCCCATTTCCCGGCCTGCGATGGCAGCCGACGGACACACGATCGTGTTTCAGCAGCTGCCGGATCACGATTGGGAATTGTACATCGTGAACAGGGACACGGCGAGACAGCGCCGCCTGACTAGAGAGATCCAGCACGATCTCTTTCCGCGCTGGGTGTCGGATAACCGCATACTTTCAATGCTCGGAGAGTCGCGTCACCGGCGGTCGTATCTGCTCGATCCGAACACTGGCGAACGCACCCGCCTGTTTCACAACAATCTGCTGCGCACAGTCTCGATGGAGTACGAGTGGGTTCCGAGCCCCGACGGCTCCAGGGTGCTGATAGTGGCGGAGCGCGATGGCAACACCATTTCGCCCGAGCGCGGGGTGTACATGGTCGACCTGACGCAGAAGGTCGGTCTGAGCGATCTGCGCCAGCGCGTGGGTGCAATGCTGGCGGCCGAAACGCAACTGCGCGAGCGCGGCAAGGCCATGTTCCAGCCGATCGAAGCGGCCGTACGCGACGTGGTCGCGAACGTGTCGGTGGCGCGGATCTACGATGCCGCGCGGGTAGTGCATGGCTTCGGGTCGAAACACATCACGCAGCCTGGTAATCGCCAGGCAATCGAGTTCTACGAGCGCAAGCTGCGGGAGTACGGGTACGAGCCGGAGCTGCAGTGGTTCGAGCCCCGGCCCGGCGTGCGCACGGCGAACGTGATTGCCACTCTCCGGGGCTCAGTGAATCCGGAGCTGCTGTATGTAGTAAGCAGCCACTTCGATTCGGTGGAGGGTGGGCCTGGCGCCGACGACAACAGCTCGGGCTCGACCGCCTTGCTCGAGGCGGCGCGGGTGCTCGCCGGCCATCCGCAGCCGGCGACGATCGTTTTCGCCTTCTTCACCGGCGAAGAGGCAGGCCTGCTAGGCAGCCGGGAGTTCGTGCGCCGTTCGGTAGCGTCCGGCGCCAAGCTGGTTGGCGCGCTGAACAACGACATGGTCGGCTGGAGCGGCGACGCCAGGCTCGATAATACGATCCGTTACTCCAACGATGGATTGCGCGACCTGCAGCACGCCGCGGCGATCGGATTCACCGATCTCATCACATACGACGCGCGCTACTACAAGAGCACCGACGCCCACGCCTACTACGAAGCGTACGGAGACATCGTCTCCGGCATCGGCTCGTATCCGATTCTCTCCAACCCGCACTACCACCAATCGCACGACATCCTCGCGACAATCAGTCACCGGCTGGTGGGCGAGGTGAGCAAAACGACAATAGCTTCGCTGATGCTCATGGCCTCGAGCCCGAGCCGGATCACCGGACTCACAGTCGCACCGCGTAGCGGCAGCGAAGCACGGGTGCAATGGACCGCGTCGCCGGAAAGCGGCGTTCGCTCCTACGAGGTTGCCTATGGTCCCGCCGATGAGGCACCTCGCCGCCGCCTCACGACCCGCGAGCCCCGCGTTTCCCTGTCCGGCGTCGCCGCGGGTTGGGTGGTGCGCGTGAGGGCGGTGAGTGACCGTGGCACCAGCGGTTGGGATTGGGCACGCGCCGAAATTCAGTAGTCTTACGCAGCACGAACTTCTTCAGGAGACCCCCGCATGACCTCCCGCCTCCACCGAATGAACAAGGCGCTGGCAACTGTCCTGGCTGGAGCCGTTTTGTGCTCCAGTGCGGCAGGCGCACAGCGTGCCGAGATTCCGATCGACGCGATCATGAGCGCGCCGTTCCCCACCAGCATGACCGCCGCTCCGACCGGCGGCTCATTCGCCTGGGTGCAGAACGACAAGGGTGTACGCAACATCTGGGTCGCCGCACCACCCGCCTATCAATCGCGGCAGCTTACGAACTTTGCCGCGGATGATGGCCAGGACATTGGCGGGCTGACCTTCGCGCGCGACGGTTCAACGTTGTTCTACGTGCGCGGCGGCGGGGCCAACCGCGCCGGTGATTCACCGAATCCGACCAGCGATCCGGCTGGCGTTGAACAGGCGATATGGCGTGTGTCTCTCAGCGGCGGTGCACCGGCTCGCGTCGGCGCCGGAAGCGGAGTGGTGGTCTCGCCAACGGGAGAGAGTATCGTCTTCGGGCGTCGTGGTCAGGCATTCACGGCTCCGGTGGACGGCAGCAGCGAGCCGGTGCAACTGTTCAACGTACGGAACGGTGCGGGGAGCTTCGCCTGGTCGCCGGACGGCTCTCGCCTGGCATTCGTGAGCAATCGCGGCGATCACTCGTTCGTCGGCGTCTACGATCCCGCTGCCAGGACCGTCAGCTGGATGAGCCCGAGCGTGGACCGCGATCGCGATCCAACCTGGTCGCCTGACGGGCGGCGGCTCGCCTTCATGCGTGTGCCCACATCTTCGGCGTTGAACATGTTCGCGCCGGCACGTGAAGGGAATCCGTGGTCGATCATGGTGGCGGATGTCGCCACCGGCAGCGCAAGGACCATCTGGGCAGCGGATAGCGGCGCGGGCAGCGTGTTTCGGGGCATAGTGGCCGAAGAGCCGCTCATGTGGGGCGCCGACGACCGGATCGTGTTTCCATGGGAGAAGACCGGTTGGACGCTGCTCTATTCGGTACCGGCGGCGGGCGGCACCGCCGTACGCCTCACGCCGGGCGAGTTCGAGGTCGAATACGCCACGCTGTCGCCTGACAAGCGCCACGTCATATACAACAGCAACCAGGGCGACATCGAGCGCCGGGATCTCTTCCGCGTCGCCGTCGCCGGCGGCCCCCCCACTCCGATTACCCGCGGTGACTGGATAGAGTGGCAGCCGGCGGTTGCCAGCGATGGCGCTACGATCGGATTCCTGCGCTCGGGTGCCACCCGTCCGGCGCACGCCATGATCCGCCTGGCGAATGGCGAGGAGAAGCCGCTCGCGCCACAGACCATGCCCCGCGACTATCCGGCCGGGCTCGTCCAACCGACATCGGTGAGAATAACGGCAGCCGACGGCATGCAGATCCCCGCGCAGCTCTTTCTCCCCCCCGACCTGCGGCCTGGCGAGCGCCGCCCGGCGGCGATCTACTTCCATGGCGGTTCGCGGCGGCAGATGGTGCTCGGCTTCCACTACTCCGGCTACTACAACGGCACCTACGCCATGAACCAGCACATGGCGAGCAAGGGTTACGTGGTGCTTTCGGTCAACTACCGCAGCGGCATTGGCTACGGCATGAAGTTCCGCGAGGCACTGAACTACGGCGCGCGCGGCGCCAGCGAGGTGAACGATGTGTTAGGCGCAGGTCTCTACCTGCGCAACCGGCCGGATGTGGATCCCGCTCGTATTGGCCTGTGGGGTGGCTCGTACGGCGGATTTCTAACCGCGCAGGGGCTCGCTCGCGCCTCGGACCTGTTCGCCGCCGGGGTGGACATCCACGGCGTGCACGACTGGAACGTCGGCATCCGGACGTTCGTGCCTAGCTACGCGCCCACTGACTCCCTGCGGCGACTTGCCTTCAATTCATCTCCGATGGCGTACATCGACAGCTGGCGGTCGCCGGTGCTGGTGATCCATGGCGACGACGACCGCAACGTGAGCTTCAGCGAGACCGTCACGCTGGTCGAGGCCTTGCGTGAGCGGGGGGTTGAAGTGGAGCAGCTCATCTTCCCCGATGAGATCCACGGATTTCTGCGTCATTCGAACTGGATCACCGCGTTCAGGGCAACGGCGGATTTCTTCGACCGGAAGATGCCGGCGGGCGGAGGTGCGAGAACGGCCGGGCCGTCGGGGAACTGAGGAAACTAGATAGGCAGGGAGAGATCTCGCAACCAGAGGTTCTGTCCGGCCATCTGGATTCGGGGGGATCGCGCTCCGTAGCAGGCATCAATGCCGAGGTTTTTTTGAGATGAGGCGGATTGGGCGGGGGAGGCGGGTCTATCTGGGTGGATCCTCGGTGGGTTCTGAACCGTCCTCGGCGTTCTCGGCGAGCCGAGCCTTTACCAGCTTGCGCACCAGCGCCACTGGTAAAGGCTTGTTCGCTTGAAACCGGATTGTGCCCTTGCTCGTGTCGTAGCCTTCGAGCTCTTCCTTGTGGGCCTCCACCATCCTGCCGCTCATGAGATAGAAGGCGCAATGATTGGCCGTCGCGCCGAACCCCACGAGCATTCCATTCTGGCGAAAGGCGGGCAGCCGGTAGCTGATGCACTCCTCGGCGTCTGGTGCCGCGGCCCTGATTGCCCTTCGCAGTTTCTCGAGCGCGGCCGCCTTGTCTTCGCTCAGAGTCACCAGGTATTCATCGATGCTTCGCACTCCGGCTTTGCCCGCAGCGGTGCTCTTCACGAGAAGATCTCCATTCCGATGTCAGGGTCTTCGAAGGATAACAAGCCGCAAAATCACTGGCGCACCGGCATCCTAACGAACTTCACCCGGCGCATCCGGCTGTTCGTGACTTCGAAGCCAGTCACTTCGGCGCCGTTCCGGAGGAACTGAATCGTGTAGCCCCCGCCGAGAAATGTGTCGGTGAAGACAGGACGGGCGGCGATGGGGTCGGTCGTGCCGGTGCGCAGCGAGAGACCGGAGTCGCTTGCCGTCACCACGTATTGGGCGTTCACGTCTTCGCTGAAGTAATCGCCGGCATAGGCAGCCAGCGATTCCGCCGTGATCTCGGCGGGCTGCCGCCGTTCGAAAGAGACCGGCCGCCCGCCTTCCACGTTGCGCATCTCGAAGCCCGCGTTCTCGCCGCCGGCGAACGTCACTTCGTTGTTGCCGACTCGGAACCGGCTCTCGGAAAGTGGGACGAGGGTTGGGCCGCTGTTTCGGCCGCCTGTCAATCGTCCATCGCGCATGGTCAGTTCGATGACCTGGTGAGTCGTCGGCTGAAAGTAGACGCCAGCGCGCCGTTGCAGCACCGCGGCGGATACCGAGACGCCCTGTGGAGCCGCCTCCGGTGCGTTGGCAGCGAGTGTGCCTCCGATATACGCGTCGGCTACGCCATTCGCCAAAGCGCCCGGATTCGCCGTCGACGCATTGCATGCGATGGCGATAGCCAACCCGTGCTCGGGAAAGCGGCCAACGTAGCTTCTGTAGCCGGCGTCGGCACCGCCGTGTCCCACCACGCGCGCCCCACGGTACCGGCCGGCCGACAGGCCAAAACCGTAGCCGATGGTGTCGCCACTCGTCAGGCGGCCTGGCGCCTCCATCTCGCGGAACAGGGCGCTGTCTCCCACGGTCGGGCGTTCGAGATTCGTCTCCCACTTGAGAAGGTCGCCGACGGTGGTGAACAGGCTCGTTGCGCCATACGTGTCGAAGTTGGGTATGCTCACCCGCCATCCATTCCCGCGCCGCGAATATGCCGAGGTGCGACCCGGCACCAGCATCGTATAGTCATCGTGAAAGTGCGTCTTCGTCATGTCCAGAGGCTTGAAGATCCTCTCATCGGAAAAATCGCGAAGGGACTTTCCGCTGACCCGCCTCACGATCAAGGCAAGCAGCGTGTACCCCGTGTTGCTGTACACATACTCGGCACCCGGTGTGAAGTTGAGGTCCCGCTGGCGCGACGCGATGTCCAGAACGTCGGCATCGGTGATTCGATTCTCCTCGAAGCGGCCGCGCGCCAGCCGGAGCAGCGCCCACTGGTCGCGCAGTCCGCTGGTGTGCGTCAATAGATGACGAATCGTTATAGGCGTGCCGTAGTCCGGGATCTCCGGGAGATGCTTCCGGATGTCATCGTCGACCGAAAGCTTGCCGTCGCGTGCCAGCAGCATCACCGCCATAGCCGTGAACTGCTTGGAGACGGACGCGACATGGAAGATCGATGACGGCGTAATTGGAGTACCGGTCTCCATGTTCGCCATTCCGTAGCCGCGCTCGTACAGCACCTCACCGTTCCGACTCACGCCAACCGCGCAACCGGGCCCGTCGGCGTCGTTGCCACGCCAGGCCTCGAACACTCGATCCACTATTCTCGACGTGGTGTCGGCGCTATTTGTCGGACCTTGCGACGCGGCGAGGCCGGGCGCGGCGATCGTGCCGGCTAGAACGAGTACCCATTTCGCGAACATTACGACTCCTGTTGTCTTCGGACGAGTGGCGGAATTCCGGAGCCGCCAGAGTTTCCGGGGACCGCAATCCTGCAATTACGAAAGAAGAATCAACGCCAATGCAATCGCCGCGGGAACGGCCTGGACATAGAGAATCTTTCGACTCGCCGTCACCGCGCCAAAGATGCCGGCAACCACGATGCAGGCGAGAAAGAAGATTTTCACCGAAGTATCTTCGGCGCCGAGACTCAAGCCCCAAACCAATCCGGCGGCCAGAAAGCCGTTGTACAGCCCCTGGTTGGCCGCGAGAACGCGCGATTGGGCAGCCGCTTCCTTGGTATGGCCGAATGCCCGCAGCCCAGCGGGCTTGTCCCAGAGGAACATCTCCAACACGAGGAAATAGACGTGCAGCAGTGCAACGACACCCACCACGAAGTTCGCGGCTGCAGTCATTTGCGCACTTGTCGTGAAGGTGGCGGAAACCGATTGGAACAGAAGTGGTGCGAGGCGTTCGCTCGGCACGATAATCGGCAACGCTCGGGTCGGATGCAAGGCAGTGACCTACAATAATCGACGACCCGCCAGTTTCGCCCCCAATGCAACCAGCGCCGAGGAGTCGTAGGTACAGAGGGGGAAGTCAACAGCATTATTACCGCAGAGGACGCAGAGGACGCCGAGGAAACCAGAAGGCCGTGGCAAGCGGTTCGCGCAAGGCGCGATCGAGCCAGTCGTTGTATTTTATTATATTACGTGCACAGCGTCCTCAGCGTGC
>CAZPCC010000361.1:0-14479 GCA_964584905.1 uncultured Gemmatimonadaceae bacterium
TCCGAAGGAGCTGGGCGACAGGGGCGATCCCTTGCATTCGGAGCAGGGAAAGCACCGGCTGTTTGAAGGCCGCAAGCAGCACGACGAGGCCTCGAAGAACAGCGAGAAGACGCGGCTCAGCCGCGACATCGACCGGCACAACCACAATCGCGAGAACTATCAGGTAGTGGGCGGCACTGAAACCCATCCGGCCATGCCGCGGCACAAGAAACCGGACAAGCTGCCGGAGAAGTAGAGCCGGCGGTGATCGCGACGGTGAATCCACCGTGCGGCCCGTCCTGACCATCTCCTCAGCCTAACCGTTCGTGCCAAAGGCACCCACGCACTGGCATGCGCTGCCACTCGACGAAGTCCTCGAGCGGCTCGGCACGAAAAGCATTGGTCTGTCCGGGCAAGCCGCGGAGGAGCGGCGTGCCGAGTACGGATACAACGAGCTCCCGTCGGCCCCGCCACGGAGCGCGATTCGCATCCTGATCGACCAGCTGCGGAGTGTCATCGTCCTCCTGCTGATCGCCGCGGCAGTCGTCTCCCTAGTCGCGGGCGACATCATCGACGCCGCGGCCATTGGCGCGGTGCTCCTGATCAACGCGACCATCGGTTTCATCACCGAGTTCCGCGCGCGCCGCGCGATGCACGCGCTCTTGCGGCTGGACGTCCCGCGGGCGACGGTCGTCCGCAACGACGCCCGCGAGGATATCGATGCGCGTCTCCTCGTTCCCGGCGATGTCATAGAACTCGAGGCGGGACAGGGCGTCCCGGCGGATGCACGCCTGATCTCGGCCACCGAGGTCACCACGAACGAGGCGGCACTCACCGGCGAGTCGATGCCGGTCTCGAAGCAGGCCAACGTGGCTCTCGCAGCGGATACGCCGCTTCCCGAGCGGACGGTGATGGTCTACAAGTCCACCGCTGTCGCCACCGGTCACGCACGAGCGGTCGTCGTCGCGACCGGCTCGCGCACCGAAGTTGGCAAGATCGGCGAGCTCGTGGCCGGTGTCGAGGAGGGGAGGACGCATCTCGAGCGCCGGCTGGATCAGCTCGGACACAGCTTGATCTGGGTGACTCTACTGGCCGTCGCCGCTGTCACCGTGGTTGGCCTGCTGCGCGGGGAAGCGCTTGGCCACATGGTGAAGCTCGGCATCAGCCTTGCCGTCGCCGCCGTGCCGGAAGGGCTCGTGGCCATCGCCACGATCACCATGGCCGTCGGCGTCAGGCGTATGGCGCGCCGGCACGCGACCATTCGCAGGCTGCCTGTCGTCGAAACGCTTGGTGCAGTGACGACGATATGCACCGACAAGACCGGCACGCTCACCACCGGTGTGATGACGGCGACGGTGCTGTGGACCAGCGGACGTGACCACGACATATCTCGTGAGGCGCTCGCGTCCACGCAGTCGAACCCCGCGGTCGTGCTGGCGCTTCGGATCGGCGCGCTCGCCAACCGATCGGACATCATCGATGACGGCGATGACATGTCCGTCCGCGGCGATCCGACGGAAGTCGCGCTGATAGTCGCGGCGCGCCGAGCCGGATTGAGTCGCGAGGCACTGCTGCGCGAAGTTCCGGAGGTCGGCGAGATCCCGTTCTCGAGCGAACGCAAGCTGATGGCGACGTTTCACCGCTCTCCGGACGGATCACTCCTCGCAAAGGTGAAGGGAGCGCCGGGCCGCCTGCTCGAGCTGAGCGACCGGATGTTGTCAGGCGACAAGGAGATCGGGATGACCGGCGCAATGCGGGCCGAACTGCGCCGGACGAACGATGCTCTGGCTGCCCGGGGGCTTCGAGTGCTGGCGCTCGCAACGGGAACCGTCGCCGAGCCGTCCGAGCAGGCGGTGCGCGGCCTGGTGTTCGTCGGTTTCGTCGGCATGATCGATCCGCCCGCGCCCGGCGTGAAAGAAACGATCAGCAGCTTCCGCGAAGCGGGCATTCGCACCGTGATGCTCACTGGTGACCAGCGCCTGACGGCAGTCGCGATCGGCCGGGAGCTCGGTATTCTCGAACACGAGACCGAGGCAATGGACGGTCGCGAGCTGGCCACACTTTCCGACGAAGCCTTCGCCGAACGACTCGAAGGGATCCGCGCGGTGAGCAGACTCAGCCCCGCGGACAAGTTGCGCATCGTGCATGCCTTTCAGTCGCGTAAGGCGATCGTGGCGATGCTCGGCGATGGCGTGAACGACGCTCCCGCATTGAAGGCCGCCGATGTTGGTGTCGCGATGGGTGGGCGCGGCACCGACGTCGCGAAGGAGGCTGCGTCGGTAGTGTTGCAGGACGACCGCTTCGCGACGATCGGCGCCGCGATCGAGGAAGGCCGCGTCATTCACGCTAACATCCGCAAGTTCATCTTCTACCTCTTCAGCTGCAACGTCGCCGAAGTGATGGTCCTGCTCGTGGCGGGAGTGGTGGGGCTGCCGATCCCGCTCCTCCCGCTACAGATCCTCTGGCTCAACCTTGTGACGGACACCTTCCCGGCTCTCGCGCTCGCGCTCGAGCCCGGCGACCCGGACGTTATGCGTCGCCCGCCGCGTGATCCGGCGACCGCACTTCTCTCGCGCCGGATGGTCGGTGCAATCGGTGCCTATGGGGCGATGATCACCGCGGTAACATTGATCGCGTTCGTGTGGGCCCTCTCGAGCGGGGAGAACACCGGCCGGGCCGAAACGATGGCGTTCCTCACCCTCGCCCTTGCACAGATCTTTCACCTCGGCAATGCTCGCAGCTCCACGGCGGTCACGCATCCCGGCGCGATCATACGCAATCGTTGGGCGCTAGGCGCAGTGGCGTTTACTATCTCGCTTCAGGTCATCGCGCTCTACTTCCCGCCGCTCGCGCGCGTACTGGGGACCGTGCCGCTTGGCGTAAGGGACTGGGTGGTTGCGCTGGTGCTGGGCGCCGTACCGGCGGTGATCGGCCAGGGAATCAAGCTGCGGCGCGAGGCACGTGACGCCCGAGCAGCACGTGCGCCTTGACCGCCCTTTATATAGTACTGTATGGTTGTTCAGTTGGTCTCCCTCGTACACTGCGTCCAATGGAGCGAACGCATGCTGTTGAAACGCTTCTATGACAACAAGCTCGCGCAGGCGAGCTATCTCGTAGGGTGCCAGGCCACCGGCGAGGCGCTGGTCGTCGATGCGAATCGCGACATCGATCAATATGTGAATGCCGCCGACGCAGAAAGGTTGCGCATAACGCATGTCACCGAGACGCACATCCACGCCGACTACGTATCCGGCAGTCGGGAGCTCGCCCAGCGTGCCGGTGCGCAGCTCTTTCTGTCGAACGAAGGGGGCCCGGACTGGAAGTACGCGTTCGCCGGCGAGGCAGGGGCGACGCTGCTGCGGGACGGGAGTTCGTTCATGGTCGGCAACGTCAAGGTCGACGTAATGCACACACCGGGGCACACTCCGGAGCACCTCTCGTTCATGATCACCGATACTCCTGCGACGTCGCGCCCGATGGGAGTCTTCACCGGCGACTTCGTGTTCGTCGGCGACGTCGGCCGGCCCGACCTCCTCGAGCGCGCGGCGGGATTTGAGGGCACGATGGTCGAGGGGGCGCGGACACTTTTCCGGTCGCTGCAGCGCTTCAGGGAGCTCCCCGACTATTTGCAGCTCTGGCCCGGGCACGGTGCGGGGTCGGCGTGCGGCAAGTCGCTCGGCGCGGTTCCGTCCACGACGCTGGGCTACGAGAAGGTGGCCAACTGGGCGCTGGCCATACACGATGAGGAGACGTTCGTGGAGGCCGTGCTCGCCGACCAGCCCGAAGCGCCGAAGTACTTCGCTGAAATGAAGCGGATCAACAAGGAAGGACCACGTGTGTTGCACGGATTGCGGCGCCCAGAGCATCTGCCGGCATCGCGGCTGCGCCAGCTAATGGATGAGGGCGCGCGCTTCATCGATACGCGACACGCACCGGACTACGCATCGGGCCACCTTCCCGGCACCATCAACATTCCACTCGGCAAGTCGTTCACTACGTGGGCAGGGTGGCTCGTGCCTTACGACAAACCGATTTATCTGATCGTCGGCAATGATGGGCACTCGGAGATCGACGAAGTCGTGCGGGACCTCGCAATGATCGGGCTCGATGACGTGGCTGGCTACCTCGGCAGCGACGTGCTGGCGGCATCGACCGGTGCGAGCACAGGCCTGGCGACTACCGGCGAGGCCGGTGTTGCGGAGACCTCCGAGGAACTGGCTGAGAAGCGCGCAACGGTGATCGATGTACGAGCCATGTCGGAGTGGAAAGCCGGCCACATCGCCGGCGCCCGGCACATCCAACTCGGCTCGCTCGCCGAACGCATGCGCGATGTGCCGCGATCGACGCCCATCATCGTGCATTGCGAGAGCGGCAGCCGATCGGCGATCGCGGCGAGCGTTCTCGAGGCCAGCGGGTTCACGTCAGTGCGCAACATGACCGGCGGTTTCGTGGCGTGGGTCGCGGCGGGGCAGCCGGTGGAGCGAGGAGAAACGCACTCGCCGCGGGCAGCGTCACCGCTGCAGACCGCATGAGAAGGATAGCGCTTGCAGCTGGTGCGGCAGTTAGGTCCTAACGATCAGTCGCGGAATCCGGCGGGGTTCGTGCCGCCATCACCGTGGCCAGCGATGTGCGAAACCGGCTGAATTCGATGCCGCCGAGCGTGGTGTAGATCGTGTCGGGCGTCGCATCGGGTACGGTCACTATCAGCACGCCTATGTTGTCCGGCCCTCCAGAGCGTTTATTGAAGTTGAGCGCGAAGTCCGCATCATCGATAGGGAGCCGGCGTGACTCACCGC
The DNA here is from genome assembly GCA_964584905.1 of uncultured Gemmatimonadaceae bacterium. GTDB lineage: Bacteria > Gemmatimonadota > Gemmatimonadetes > Gemmatimonadales > Gemmatimonadaceae > JALZIF01. The sequence goes on from CAZPCC010000361.1 coordinate 4,776, forward strand.
CCGATCTGTGGACGATCGCGGAATCGGTCAGCAGCATCGCGTCGCCGGCCCCACCCCCGGCGGGAATGAAGGCGTAAGTCGGCTGTTCGCCAGGCGCGAGTCCGCCCTCGCCACGAAATGTGATCGAGATCGAGTCGGGGATGGCAGTGCCGAATGCATCGAGCGCTGGCGGGGGGCCGCTGCTCATTGCGCGCGATATCGACACCAGGCTGCGAACCACGAGAGTCACGGTTACGCCGACTACGATGAGCGCGGTAATTGCGGCAATGCCGATGTACGTCATGCGCTTGCGCCGCTTGCGGCGTCGCGCTTCCGCGGGCGACATCAAAGCGTCAGGCTCGCGCGCGGCGGCGAGAGCGCGAACCAGCTCGGCGGAATCGGGGCGCTCGGCCGGGGCCTTGGCGAGCATACTGTTCACCAGCGCCGCGAGCGCGGCCGGCGTCTCCTTGCGCAAGGCCGAGACGTCAGGCGGTGGCGCGGCCACGTGCATTGCGATGAGCTCGCGAACGGACCGGCCCTCGAAAGGCACGCGCCCGGTGAGCATCTCGAACAGCATGACGCCGAGCGCATAGACGTCGCTTCGCCCGTCGACCATTTCGCCAAGCGCCTGTTCGGGGCTCATGTACGAAGGCGTTCCCACCGTCGCGCCAAGTGTGTCACCATCATCTGCTCGGCCGGTGACGAGCGATACTCCAAAATCGGTGACGATCGCGTTGCCGCCGGCATCGATGAGGATGTTGTCAGGCTTTATGTCCCGGTGCACGACCCCGCGTGCATGAGCGAGCTCCAGCGCCTCGGCGATCTCGTGCGCCAGTCGCGCGGCCTCCCCGATGGGTAGCGCGCCCTCCTCGGCAATGCGGTCACGCAGAGAGCGACCGGGGAGCAGGCGCATGACCAGATACAGCAGTCCACCGCGGGCCTCCGCGGCGTACAGCGGAACTATGTGAGGATGCTCTACTTTCGAGACCAGGCGCGCCTCTCTGAGGAACTGCGCCTCGTGGTCCGACGTTATGCCGAGCGCGGGATCGAGCACCTTTACGGCAACATCGCGCTGCAGCCGGGGATCGTGGGCGCGGAATACCGCGCCGGATCCGCCGGAGCCGAGTGTTTCGCCCAGCTGCAACTCATCGCCGAGTACCGCGGCGAGGCGTCGTCGGAGCGATTCGGATTCCGGCATGAGCACACGATACGCTCGGCGTTCGAAGGGGGACAGGCTCGACGACCCCTTGCGTATCGAAGCTCGTCGACATAATATATCGACAGACTTCAATGGAGACTTAATGGCTACCCGTACACTTCCTCTAGCACCCAACCGGCGTCCAGGTGAACGGTGCTGCGATGCGGACCTCCCGCCGACGATGTCCACGGCCGAGGCGACGCGGGCGACCGGGGACCTCGATATCCTCGCTCACCCGGTGAGGATGCAGCTCCTTGACGTGCTCGTTCGCAAGGAGGGTGTGGTTTGCGTTTGCGATCTGGAGGCGGCGGTGCCGGTCAAGCAGCCGACCGTTTCGCACCACTTACGGCTTCTTCGGGAGGCGGGGCTGATTCACAGCGAGCGGCGCGGCCTTTACGCCTACTATATGGTGGACCGGCCCGCGCTCGACCGCTTGCGGGGTCGCGTTTCGGCCTACCTCGACTCGATCAGCTGACCTGGGGAGTACGGCGCCGGGGCCCGGCGTTTTTTTTTCGGCGCCATATATCGAAGTTTGTCAATGTAGAATCGATCATTTCTCAAACCGGAGGTTCAGACCATGTCCACTTCCCCAGTTTCCTTCAGAGGCTCCGCGACCAGGGCGCCGGGCGCTTGCTGCGGCTCAAAAGCCTCGGCAGCCGCTCCGAAGAGCCCCGAAAAGAAGTCCTGTTGCGGCGACCCCACTCCGAACTCCGAAACCGGCGCCTGCTGCTCCGCCCCCGCAAGCGACTGCTCCTGCCAGAGTGACTCGTCGAAGAGCGATCCGGCTGCGGATGCCGAACCGGAGAAACCCGGGCTCCCCGTGGCCGTGATCGGGGCCGGCCCGATAGGACTCTCGGCCGCGCTCCAGCTCGTGGCGAAAGGGGAGACGCCCCTGATCTTCGAGGCCGGCGATCACGTCGGCGCGAGCATCCGCCAGTGGGCTCACGTCAGGCTCTTCTCGCCGTGGAAGTATCTGGTGGATCCAACCGCTCGTGAGGCGCTGCAGGCGACGGGCTGGCGCATGCCCAACGAGAACACCCTGCCGACGGGCGGTGAGCTGGTCGTGCGACTTCTTCAGCCGCTGGCCAGGCTGCCGCAGCTGGCGCCGCACATTCGATTGGGGCATCGCGTGCTCGCCGTCACGCGCCGCGGGTACGACAAGGTGAAGACCGCCGGCCGCAACGAGGCTCCGTTCGAGCTCGTGGTCCTGACACCGTTCGGCACCACCGAGCGCGTGCTCGCGCGCGCGGTGATCGATGCGTCTGGCACGTGGACTTCGCCTAACCCAATGGGTGCAGGCGGGGTGGCCGCCGAGGGGGAGGGGGAGATCTTCGAGCGCGCGCTGTACGGCATTCCCGATGCGCTGGGCCGCGACCGCGCCCGGTATGAAAGGAAGCGGGTACTGGTCGTCGGCAGCGGGCACTCCGCCTTCAATGCGCTGCTGGACCTGGCCGAATTGCAAAGGCAGTCGCCAGGCACGGAGATCACCTGGGCGATAAGGCGCAGCGATCCGGGACTGATGTTCGGCGGCGGCCGCAAGGACGCCCTCGAGGCTCGCGGCGCGCTAGGCGATCGTCTGCAGGCACTGATTGCCACGGGGTCCGTCAAGATGGAGCTCGGCGTGCGGATCAGCCGGGTGATCGGGTCGCCGGAGGGAGTGGTCGTCGAGAGCGACACCGGCGCGCGGCTCGGGCCGTTCGACGAGGTCGTCGTAACGACCGGCTTTCGTCCCGATTTATCGTTAGGACGCGAGCTCCGGCTGCGGCTCGACCCGTGGCTGGAGGCGCCGGAGCAGCTCGCGCCGCTCATCGATCCCAACCTGCACTCGTGCGGCACCGTGTATCCGCACGGGGCGGCGGAGCTCGCGCACCCGGAGAAGGACTACTACGTGGTAGGCATGAAGAGCTACGGCCGGGCGCCGACCTTTTTGCTGCTCACCGGCTACGAGCAGGTGCGGTCGGTAGTCTCTGCGCTCGTCGGCGATGAAGCGGGCGCGCGCGACGTGCAACTCGTTCTCCCCGAGACAGGGGTGTGTCAGAGCGACCTCGGCGCCGGCTCGTGTTGCTCCGACTCGGAGGATGAATCGTTGGTGGGCAGCTCGTGCGCGACAGCAGCGTTCTGAGCGCGGTCCCGCGGTGGTGGCCGAACGGCGTCTACTATGGCTGGGCGCTGGTCGTGACGTTAGGTGTCACGGCGACCGTGTCGTACGGGATCCTGTACTACGCCTTCGCCGCGTTCATCACCCCAATGGGCACGGACCTCGGCTGGTCTAAGACGCAGATAACGGGTGCCTTTTCGCTTGCGCAGCTCGTTGCCGGCGCGTCGGCGATCCCGATCGGGCGTTGGGTAGACCGGCACGGTGCGCGAGGGCTCATGACGGCTGGGGCGCTGCTGGCGACGGGGCTTCTCATCGCCTGGTCGCGGGTCGAGTCGCTGGCTGGGTTCTATGTGGTGTGGGCGCTGATGGGAGTGGCGATGGCGGCGGTGCTGTACGAGCCGGCGTTCGCGGTGGTGGCGACGTGGTTCAGAGGGAAGCGAAGCCGCGCGTTGACAGTACTGACTTTCATCGGTGGGTTCGCGTCGGTGATCTTCGTGCCGCTGGCTACGATGCTGGTGGCGAGTCAGGGTTGGCGCGCTGCGCTGCTCCTGCTGGCAGCGATCCTGGCTGTGTTGACGGTGGTGCCGCACGCGCTCGTGTTGCGGCGGCGGCCATTTGACTTGGGGTTGGAAGTCGACGGGGGTCGGGGGTTGGGGGTTGGGGGTCGGGTACTGCCCAACGCGATTAGTGCGCATGGGAGTGCGGCGACAGCGGCCCACGCGGTGCTGCGCAGTGCCCGGTTTCGGTGGACCGCGGTCGCGTTCACTCTCTCTGCCCTGACGTCGACGGCGATGACCGTGCATCTCGTACCGCTGCTGCTCGAGCGTGGCTACGGTGCCGCGTTCGCCGGCAGCGCGATGGGGATGCTCGGGCTCATGGCGCTGCCGGGGCGGCTGATCTTCACGCCACTCGGGGACCGGTGGCCGCGCGGGGCAGTGACCGCGTCGATTTTTGCGCTTCAGGCGGCTGCAGTCGTCGTGCTGTTGACGAGCAGGGGTACCGTGGGCGTGTGGACGTTCGTGGCGTTGTTCGGAGCGGGGTTCGGGGCCATAACGCCGGCTCGCGCGGCGCTGATAGGCGAGTTGGTGGAGCCGGCGTCGTATGGCCGGGTGAGCGGGGCTCTGGCGCTGATCATCTCGCTGGCGCGAGCTGGGGCGCCGGTGGGGGCGAGTGTTCTATACGTCGCCGCCGGAGGAGTGGGGGGTGGTTATGATGCGGTGCTCGTGGGACTGCTGGCGTTATGCGTGCTTTCTGGCGTTGCCGTCCTCGCGGCGTCGGTCCCAAATTTGGATGAGTTCGATTCTTCAGGTCAGGAAAAGAGCTGCGGTATCTCGAAGATCAAAGGTGAGCTCGTGCCGGCGGGTGCCCAAGTGACCATGTCTCCAGTAGCAAGGTCAGGCTGACCTGGACGCACCACCATTATCACCTGTCGCTCCGGATCCACCATCCAGTACTCTGCGACGCCCGCCTCCATGTACAGATCGCGCTTCTGATTCTGATCGCGCCGGCGCGTGCTGCCGGAGAAGATCTCGACGACCAGCGTAGGGACCGGCGCCCGATCCCAGTCGGCTTCAGGGTCGGCAGGCCTAACCATGAGATCCGGCTCAACTTCGGATTCCTCGAACCGCATGACCGCGCGCGGGTGGTGGACGAAGCCGAGGCCGTGGGCGGTGACATACGGGACGAGTATGTGCGTCAGCTTCGCCGCGATTGTCTCGTGGAGATATGGGGGCGGCGGCGTCACGAACAGGTCGCCTCGCACGAGCTCGTACTTGTTGCCGTCGTCAGGGAGGCTGTGGAGCTCCTGCAACGTCCATTGTTTCGTCGCGTTCGCCATGGCCATGACGGACCCTTCCTCGGCGTGGAGTGAGACGCTTGCACCCGCCGAGGATGGCGGCTGGCGTCGGACGGACTATTACCATTTTGTCGCGCGTCGTGACTATACAGCGCGCAGATAGCCGTGCTCCCGTCGAGGCTACGCTCGGCGCCGGGGCCGAGTCAAGTGCCGTGCAGCGTACGGACCGGCCAGCATTCGGATCGCGCTGACTGACGAAGCAGAGTGTTGGCGTGACTATGTTGCCGGACGCGTCTGGTCGGCCTACCTTCGCCAGGATGACCCCTACGCACACTGCGCCGCCAGCACAGGACATGGCATGACCGATACCTCTGCCCTCCACCTCGGCGAAGAGCTGGACGACTCCGGGTCGCGCAACCGCACCCGCGTCGAAATCGATCCGTCGCACCTGACTACGCACGGCGTCATCCTTGGCATGACGGGATCCGGCAAGACCGGTCTTGGCGTGGTGCTGCTCGAAGAGGCCCTGTCGCGCGGGATCCCGGCGCTGATCCTGGATCCCAAGGGCGACATGGGCAACCTGCTGCTCAACTTTCCCGCGCTGCGGCCGGAGGACTTCCGGCCGTGGATCGATGAAGCGAATGCGGCGCGCGACGGCCAGGCGCCTGACGAGGCCGCCGCGGCCACTGCCGCACGATGGCAGAAGGGCCTGACCGAATGGGGCGTCACACCCGATGCGATGCGACGTCTCGGAATGAACACGCGATTCACGATTTTCACGCCGGGCTCCACGGCGGGCGTGCCGCTGGATGTCGTGGGCTCGCTTAAGGCGCCGGCGTCCGGTACCGACGCGGAAACGACAGGGGATGAGATCGAGGGCTTCACGTCCGGACTGCTCGCGCTCATAAGCAGGGCCGCCGATCCCCTTTCGAGTCCCGACCACATCCTGATCTCCAATCTGATCGCGCGCGCGTGGGACGCTGGACAGACTCTGGACCTGGCGACGCTCATCGGCCAGATCGCAAATCCGCCGATCCGCAAGCTGGGTGTGTTCGAGCTGGACACGTTCATGCCGCCGAAGGATCGCATGGCGCTCGCAGTGCAGTTGAACGCACTGCTCGCATCGCCATCGTTCGCGCCGTGGATGAGTGGCGTGCCGCTCGACATTCAGCGCATGCTGTACGATGACGCCGGAAAGCCGCGTGCCGCGATCCTGTCCCTCGCCCACCTGTCGGAACCGGAACGGCAGTTCATCGTCACCCTCGTCATGTCACGCATGGTCGGCTGGATGCGCACGCAGCCGGGCACGAGCGACCTGCGAGTGCTCATCTACATGGATGAAGTGGCGGGCTTCGCTCCGCCTACCGCGCAACCGCCGTCGAAGAAGCCGATCCTCACGATTCTCAAGCAGGCGCGCGCGCACGGCGTCGGCATGGTGCTGTCCACGCAGAATCCGGTCGACCTCGACTACAAGGCGATGTCGAACGCCGGCACGTGGCTGATCGGTCGGCTTCAGACGGAGCGCGACAAGGCACGCGTGCTCGAGGGCATGCGCTCGGCGGAGGGCGCGGTCGACATCGATGCACTCGACAAGATGATCGGGGCACTCGGTCAGCGGCAGTTCCTGCTGCACTCCTCACGCGGCGGCGCTCCGCGCCGGTTCACGACGCGCTGGGCAATGTCGTTCCTGCGCGGGCCGTTGACGCGCGTGGAGATCCAGCGGCTCATGGCCGACGATCCGGAGCGCGTCGCGGCACTCGGCGGTGCGGATGCGGATTCGGCGGATGTCCCAGCGGCTGCATCGTCAACGTTTACGATCGCACCCACAGTTCCGCCTTCGGTGCGCGTTCGATATCTCGATCCGGGCGCGCCATGGGCCGCACAGATCGGTGCGCAGCCTGGCAGCGCACACCTCCAGGCCGCCGTCGCTGCGCGTGTGCATCTCAAGTACGACGACAGGGTGGCCGACGTCGATCACACGGAGACTTACGAATGCATCTTCTTTCCGCTCACGGAAGCCGTGAAGCCGGAGGATGCGCACGTCGTCGATTACGATGAGCGCGACTTGCGCAGCGATCCACCGGCGAACGCGGTCTACTCGCTGCCACAGGCGCCTATCGACAAGGTCGCGTTCTTCAACGAGATCGAGAGGCAGCTGAAGGAGCACCTGTATCGCACGCGCGCGACGGAAGTGTTCGCGAATCGCGAGCTGAAGGTGTACTCGCGCGTCGGCGAGTCGCGCGCTGATTTCATCGAGCGCTGCCGCGGGGTGGCCGTGGATCGCTTCGACGCGGATGCGTCAAAGCTCCGCGGAAAGGTGCAGTCGAAGCTGGACCGGCTCCAGAAACAGCAGCGCACGGCGGAAGACCGCGTGCGTGAGCTGACCGTCGACTCGAAGCAGCGCATGCAGCACGAGGTCATCGCCGGCGCGGGTCAACTGCTGTCGGTATTCCTCCGTGGCCGCGGCAGTGTGCGCTCATTGTCTGGCGCCGCATCACGCCGCGGAATGACCAGACGTACGCAGGAGCGACTCGACACGGCGAAAGGGAAGGTCGAAGACGCGTCCGAGGAAATGCGCGAGATCGATGAAGATCTCCTTGAGGATCTGGCCGAGCTCCAGGAGAAGTGGGACGCGTGCGCGGAGGAAATCGAGCTGAAGTCGATCCCGCTCGAGAAGAGCGATGTCGCAATCGAGGAGATCGTGCTGCTGTGGGTGCCGACGCCATGATCTGGCCTGCGCGAAAATGCAGTCCCGCGGTCCGGTCGCATCTCCTGCGATCGACGGGAATTACTATGGCGTGTCGTAGCGGTTTGCGTTAACCTGGCGTGGAGAAAAACCGGCTCCTGCAGAGGTCAGCTATCCAACGCCACCTCAACATGCGGATTCGTCATGGCTGAGACCGCTCCCCGCACTTCTTCCGTGCATCCCGCCCATGCCTACGGGCGTCTCACCCTCTGGCTCGTACTGGCGCTGATGGCCGGCGCCGCGATCTTCGCCATCTGGATCGCGATCTCGAACTTTTCGAGCATCAGGGTCTGAAGCATCGGTGGATCGTGCGCCCCCAACGTGGGGCACGCCACAGGTTCACTCTCACGGCGCCTGACGCCGGAGGTCGTGGATGACGAAACGACAGACGCGCCTGTTCTTCATCGGCGGCACCACACTGTTCGCGTTGATCTTCCTCGGCATGACCGTGGACAGCCACCGGCAGTTCGATCGCTTGACGAATGCCGATCAGATCACCCCAGAAGTGGCCGCCGGCAAGGACGTCTGGCACGCCAGCAACTGCATCAACTGCCATACGCTGCTTGGTGAGGGCGCCTACTACGCGCCGGATCTGACCAAAATCACCCAGGCGCGGGGCACTCCCTATCTAACGGCCTTTCTCCAGGATCCGTCGCGGTTCTATTCGGAGGAGCAGCACCGGCGGCTCATGCCCAATCCCAATCTGACCGATGAGGAGATCGCGCAGGTGATCGCGTTTCTCGATTGGGTGTCGCGGATCGACAATCAGGGGTGGCCCCCGCGGCCGATTCTCGTCTCGGGAGGCACCTTTCCCGGAACGGAGGGCACACCACCGGCCGGGGCGGCCCCGTCGGACGAACCGGTCGTGTTAGGTACACAACTGTTCAGACAGCCGCCTGCGGCCTGCTTCGCCTGCCACTCCACTTCGCCCGGGGTGAACCTGGCCGGCCCGTCGCTCGCCGGCATCGAGTTCCGCGGCGACAGCATCGTCAGAGCGGGCGATTACACCGGCACGGCGACCGACGCCGCGGGCTACATCCGGGAATCGATAGTGTCTCCGAGTGCGCACATCATCCCGGGGACTATCTACTCTGCCGATGGGCGGTCGTTCATGCCTGACAACTATGGTGAGACACTTACCGACGAGCAGGTCGAGCATCTCGTCGCCTATCTCATCACTCTTCGCTAGGAGGAACGCCGTATGCGTTTTCGCTCCCAGTGGGTCGCCTATCCGTATTTCGTCGTCGCGTTGCTCCTGTTCGGCCTGCAGATGGTGTTCGGCCTGCTCAGCGTAGTGAAGTATCTCGGGCCCGACCCGCTGCTCAACATTCTCGACTTCGACGTCACCAAGGCGATCCACACCAACCTGCTGATCGTCTGGGTGCTGACGGGGTTCATGGGTGCCACGTACTACGTGGTGCCGGAGGAATCGCGCACGGAGATCTACAGCGAGAAACTGGCCTACTGGCAGCTTGGCATATGGACCACGCTCGGGGTGGTCATCGTCGTCGGCTACGTGTTCGGTTGGACCGCGGGAAACAAGCTGCTCGAACAGCCCTGGCCCACCAAGCTCGGCATCGTCGTCGTCATGCTGATGTTCCTGTACAACATCCTGATGACGATTCGTAAGGCCGGGCGTTGGACTACCACCGAGGCCGTGCTGGTGGCCGGCCTGGGCATGGCGGCGATCCTCTATCTCCCAGCCTTGCTCGAGTTCAACAACTACACCGTCAGCATCTATTATCGCTGGTGGACGATTCACCTGTGGGTCGAAGGCGTGTGGGAGATGATTCAAGCCGGCCTCCTCGCGTACCTGCTCATCCGCCTCTCCGGTGCCGACCGGGAGATCATGGAGAAGTGGCTGTATGTGATCGTCGGTCTGGTGTTC
>CAZPCC010000362.1:0-1686 GCA_964584905.1 uncultured Gemmatimonadaceae bacterium
TTCAGCCAGTCGGCCGACCAGAACATCTGGAACGCACTCGCATACGCGCTGATCGGCGGCCTGTCCAGCTCCACCGTACTCGTGCTCACCGTCACGCCGGCGCTCTACCTGCTCTTCGAGCGGCGTGCGGAGCGGCGCAAGATCGCTGCGCAGGCGGCGGAGCTGGCCGTACCGCAGCCAGCCTGAGCACCCTCCAGAAGCCGCCCGGACGTGCAGTCGCCTGAACGAAAGCGCGCCGCGGAATCGGATCCGCGGGCGCGCTCATTCGGACTAACCAAATCGGGCTCAGTGCTTCAAATGCTGCGTCTGGAGTACCGACAGGATGTGCTGCTCATAGCTTCCCGGCCGTGTCAGACCGCGGCGCGATGCCAGCTTCAGCTCCGGTTCCGCCCTGTCCATGACAATCAGCGCGCCCGTGCCGCCGCAGTCGGGGCACGGGTGAGCCTCCAGCACACCGGCCTCGTGACCGGGATCCTTCGCATCTGCCCACCGCGACCAGGGGATCTCCCAGCGCAGCGAGCCCGTTATATAACCGCAGCCCTCACAGCGGGCGCACTCATGTATCTGCATCGTTCTCTCGCAATTCGTTTGTCCGGCACGGCCGGGGACGCAACCGTGCCCTTGTACACCACTGCCAATGTAACGCTACCACGATGTGTACGGGAGCGGGGGATGGCTGGTTTCAAGGACCTGAATTGTGGGGAAATCCCCCGCAGCGTCAGCCCATGAAGGCGCCCGCGGCTGCAAATGCAAGCATTGCAATGCCTCCGCTGATCAGGGCGTAGGGCAGCTGGGTGCGGACGTGGTCGATGTGGTCGGTGGCCGCGGCCATCGACGCGATGATCGTGGTGTCACTGATCGGCGATGCATGATCCCCGAACACGCCGCCCGACAGCGCCGCGGCCAGGAACGGCGCGGGCGGCAGACCCAGCGCCTCGGCCGCCGGTACCGCGATCGGCACCATGATCGCGAACGTGCCCCAGCTCGTGCCGGTAGAGAACGCCACACCGGCGCCAACGAGGAAGACGAGCGGCAGGAAGATGGCGGGCGGGAGCAGGTCGCCCGTAGCCTGGGCCAGGTAGGCACCGGTGCCGAGCTGGCGCGCGACGGATCCGAGTGCAAGCGCGAGCAGGAGCACGAGCGCGAGGCTCATCAGACCACCGGCGCCCTTGAGCCCCGTCTTCGTCAGCTCATCGACTGTGTATGCGCGCTGGGCGAGCAGCAGCAGCCAGGCGACGACGAGTCCCGTGAGCACCGCCCACAGCACGCTGGTCGCTCCACTGCCCGCCCGCAGGTCGCCGCCACCGGTGATGAAGAGCGCGACCGGCATCATGACGACCATGGCCAGAATCGGCAGGAACATGTTGCGCGCGCGGGGCTCGATGCTCTCGTTGGGTGGCGGCGACAGCACATCCGGATCGAGCATGGGAGAGGCTTTCGGCGAGAGCAGCTCCCCGCCCTGCGTCCTCAGCTCCGCCTTCTTCATCGGACCCAGATCGATTCCTGCGAGCACTACGATGAACGTGACGATCACAGCACTGATCGCGTAGAAGTTCAGCGGTATCGAGGCAATGAAAACGCCAAGCGGCTCTTCTACGCCAGACTCGCCGAGCAGGCCGAGCACATAGGCACCCCACGCGTTCAGCGGGATCAGAATGCAGATCGGAGCGGACGTCGAGTCGATGA
>CAZPCC010000363.1:0-49284 GCA_964584905.1 uncultured Gemmatimonadaceae bacterium
TGGGGCCTGTTTTTTTCCGCGGGGGGGGTTTGGGGTTGGGGGGGGGGTTGGGGGGGTTTGGGGCTTGGGTTGGGGGGGCTGGGGGTGGGGGTTTGGGGTTTGGGGTTTTGGGGTTGGAGCTAGTCACAACGACGGTATAGAGCACCCACCCTCGCGGACTCGTACCTATTCGCCGCCCTAACCCCTAGCCCCTAGTCCCTGACCCCTCGTATAACAATCCACCTCGATTATCAGCCGCCGCCAGCTCGCTACCTCGTCGCCCTCGATGCGCTTCACCTCGGCCCGGGCGCGGCCGCCGCGGAACATCCAGGGGGCGAGCCAGCGGGAGATCGTGCCGGGCAGGTGGCCCACTACATCGCCGCCCGAAGCGTGGACCCACACGAATGGGTTGTCGGTGCCCGGCGGGTCGGGGACGAGAATGAGGCGGTCGCCGGCATGCAGGCGGTGAACTACGTCCATTCGCTCGCCGAACACCGTTCCATAGACGGCTGTTCGGAAGTTCGGGTCGTACGGGGGGGGCACGGCTGCGTGCATCGCTACGGGGTCGAGGGCGGGAGGCTACTCATCATAGTAGTGCAAGGCTGGGAGTCCCGGAACCGTTGAGCTCCTTCGCAGGCTGCAAGACGCCCAATTTGCGGGCTTCCCGGACCAGCTCGTCAGCGCGCGGCGTGACGGAGCGGGAACCACTTCGTCTTTCGGTTAAGCCGGAAATCCAGTGGGTACGGCGCCGCCAAGCGGCGGGCACTCGCGACCGGCTGAGATTCGATCCCCAAAAGGGCCGGTCTCTCGATCGCATCTTCAGGGAGCACTCTCACATGCGCACGTTCCGCTGGTTGGCCGCCGCTTGCGCGGTCGCGATTTTGCCGGCCGTCTCTGCAGCCCAATCGGTTCGCGGATTTGACGACTCGTGGTTCTGGGGGGTAAAGGCGGGAATCGCTTCATTCTCGACCTCACAGGTCAAAGACGCCACCGCGCCGCTGGTTGGTGGGGAATGGCTAATCACGCGCTCGCGCTTCGGCCTCTACATCGCAGCCGATCAGTCCTTCTTCACGGAAAACAGCGGGATCGAGGACTTCACCGGCGGCGAGTATCAGATCGAAATGAAGAACATGCGGCGGATTTCCGCAGCGGGTTTGTTCTTCCCACGGACGCTAGGCGCGCTGCGTCCGTACGCGGGTATCGGCATGGCGCTCAACTGGATCGGCGACGCGGTACCTCTTTCGAACTTCTCATCGAGTGAGGAGGCGGCCTATGTGGAGCGTGAAGTCGCCGACCGCCGGGATCGCGCCTCGTTCGTGTTCATGCTGGGCGCTCAGGGACAGGTCGGCAACGTGTCGCCGTTCGCCCAGGTGACCATGCAGCCGTCGCACCCCGGCTTTCTGCTCAACGATCGGCCGGTGTACTTCCTCGAAGGCGGAATCAGGATCAACATGAGCTCCTCGAGAGAGCGGTAGGCTGTTGCGGGGCGCGGGATGCGGGGACGGCGCGAGGCGAGAGCTTCGCGCCGTTTTCACATTCGGAAGGCGGCGCTGAACCAGCGCCCCCAGGGCTTGGTAGTGGAGATGTAGCGATCCAATCCTCTTGACGTTATGCGGCCCGTTCGCGCAAATGATTGTTATGCGACCACTCCAGTCGGATCAGGAGCCCCGCCGGGTGCCGCACGGGTGATCGAGGGTCCTGCGGCGGCATTGGCGCCTGAGCTCGCCATGGGTATGGCTCTTGCTCGTTCACCATCTGAACATGCCAACATTGCCAGTTGGTAATCATTGGGTACCTGGTGATCGAGCGCCACACAACGATGCACGCCGATTCGATGACTTCGGAAGTGCGAACGTCTTCCAGCGACGCTGAGCCGCGAGCTTCAGTCACCGAAGCTTGGGTTGCAGCGATACGATACGCAGCAAGCGTAGGAGTGGACCTGCTTGACCCGGCAGATCAAGAAGCTGTCGAAGCAATCGTAGACTGGTTGTTGTCGTCACCCCCCGGTTACCAGCCGACGGATAGCGACAATACTCCCGTATTGTTGCACGGACGCCGGCTCGGCGAAATCTTCACGCGATTACGCGTGCCCCCGGAGGCGATCGGGCGCCTGCTCGGCACCCTGCGGCAGGCCGTGAAAGTCGACGAGAGGGAGGGTGCACCCGGTAAACTCGAGGGAGCTTTCGGGGCATTGTGCGCTGCTACTGCCCAAGCAATCGCAGAGACTGCACCTGCGCGCAGCTCGCCGCCGCAGGGTCTGGAGCAGTTCACCAGAATCCTGGCGCACGAACTAAAAAACCCCATTGGTGCGGCACAGGGCGCCGCGGCAATGCTGTTGGATGATGTGGTGATGAATGACCCCGCGCATCGCAAACGCTTCGCGGAAATGATAGTGAGGAATTTGCGGCGTGCCGTCGACCTGATCAGCGACCTGAGGATAATTGTGGCCGACGACGAGACCCCGAGCCGCCCTCAATCCTTGGTCAGTATCGCCGAGAACGTGCTGCATGAGGTCGAAGATGCTGCGCGCGAGCATGGAGTGCGTGTATCGCTACTCGAGCCGATGCCTGAAGCGAACATCGATGTAGCGCGCGGTACCCTGGTACTCATGAACATCGTCTGGAATGCAATCAAGTACTCGGACCCGGCAAAGGACGACCGGTGGGCGCGGATCTGCGTGAAAGCTACGCCGGATGATACCTGGCAGTGCTCGGTCTCTGACAATGGCGTAGGTATTCCCGAGGAGGATCGCCAGCGGGTATTCGAGAGATTCGAACGCGGCCAAGACCATGAGGCCACCGGCTCCGGACTCGGTCTGGCGATTGCACGCGAAGCCCTGGAACAAATCGGCGGTCGCATTTGGCTCGACAGCGAAGTTGGACACGGTACGACCTTCTCCTTTTCATGGCCGCGCCATCCAGCGGAGAGCGCCTAGCACGTACCTAGATTTCAATTGACCGACGTGCTGATCCACGCGCTGGTTTGACCGAGTTCTCACTCCCGGTCATCAAGTGGTACGAAGTCGCTCACCTCAACTCCCCTTTCGATCAACTCGTCGCGGGTGGCAACCGCCGGGCAAACAAGCTGAACACCGCGGGTTCCAGCATCTCGGCGCGCCAATAGGCCTGCATTATTCGCTCGAGAACATGGGCGGGGGCCGAGCGTGACCTTGACCGCGCTGCTCGTCGTGCAGATCGAAGGCGCGGCAGGCTGGCACCGTGGTGTTCAGCGTGCTATTCGGGGGACCGATGCGTCGAGCTATCCCGCGCGGCGACTAACGAACGCACTCTCCCGCACCACCCACCGAAGCGGCCATTCCGGCGCCTTGGTGATCCCGATGCGCGGCGTGACCGCGACCGCTTCGTCAGGCAGCGCCGCACCTGGATGAATCGTCAACCCGGAGGTGGCGAGCGACAGGCCGTTGTGTCTCCCGGCAATGCCCATTGCCTGACACAGCTTTCCCGGTCCGTTCGTAAGGTCGCGATCTCTGGTCACGCCGCGCCGCTCGCGCATGATCTCGACTCCCTGGAGCGGTTCCAACGCTCGAATCAGGACGGCACTTCCATGCCCTTCCTCGCGGGTGACGGCATTCAGACACCAGTGCACGCCATAGATGAAGTACACATAGGCGACACCGGGCGGCCCAAACAGCCAGCGCGTGCGGTTTGTGAGACCGGCGACGGCGTGGCAGGCCGGGTCGTGGGGCCCGAGGTACGCCTCGGTCTCGACGATCCGGCCGGACGTCAGGCCATCGGGCGAACGGCATGCCACTATGCAACCGAGCAGGTCGCGGGCGACCTGCTCGGTGTCACGATCGTAGAATGGCTGCGGCACGGGCGCGCCGAGCGGGTCGCGCCGCGCGCGAGGCGCGGCGCCCCGGCGCACTATTCGGCGGCGGTGGAGGCGGTCTTTCGACCGCGCCCGCCCCGCTTGCGAGCCGCCTTCTTGACGGCGGCACCCTCACCTTCGCCTGACGCGGCGTCGCTGGCGGCGACGGTCGTTTTCGCCGCGCGCTTACCACGTTTGGCTGCCGGCGCCTTCGGCGCATCGGCCGCTGTCGTGGCAGCGGCAGTCGTCTTCTTTGCGCCACTCCGGCGCCGCGACCGCTTCCTGGCGGCCGACGTCGCGGCTTCGACCTTCTCCGCGGCCGGCTCGGCGCTAGTTTCATCGCTCGCCGTGGCCTTCGCCAAGGGCGCGGAAGGTGCGGGCGCGGCATCCGCAACCGGACCGGGCTCGTCGATCACACCAAACGTCATGAGCTCCGGCGGCATCTCGGCCGGACCACCCCTGCTTGCTCCGCGTCCGCGGCCGCCGCCACGACCCCCCATGCCGCGCCGCAGCGATTGCGCCGACGCCGCGGTGCGCGATGCCTGACTATCGGCAGTCGCCGCCTTCGCCTCGACCTCGGCGTCCCGCAACTGGTCGGCTATCGGCGCCGCGGCAGCGGCGAGCGAGACCTCGTAGTCGTCGCCGCGCTTGCGGAGATCGACCACGTTGGCGTCGTGCGCATCGCGGAGAATGCGCTGGAACAGCCGCTCGGCGAGCGATTCCGAATCGCGGCCGAGCAGCTTGTGCGCGGTGGCACGAACTTCGTTCGCCCGGGCGGATATCTCGGAGTTGCCCTTGGCGATCGCCTGCATTGCTCGTCTCACGAGGTCGAATGCCTCATCCCGCGTCAGGCGTTCTCCCTGCATCTCCGCTGTAGGAGAGTCGGCGACCGGCGCCGGCGAAGAGGCCGATACCGTTGCGGCTGCCGCAAGCTCGGGAGTAGCGGCCTCCGGCGCCACCGACTCGCCCGGAGAGGCAGCTTCTCCGTCGCCCGATGCAGCAGCGGGAGCGGCCGCCGTCTCTTTTCGCGGCTCCCGATCACGGCCGCGCCCGCCACGCCGTCCACGTCCCCGCGCCTCGCGCGCGGGTGGAGCCGCGGCGCCGGCGGCAGGAGCGACTGCGGCCGCAGCTTCGTCAGGCAGGCCCACTTCCAGCTGGCCGTTCTCGAGCTTGGTGAGCTTGAGCAACCCTCGTGAGGCGGCTTCCTGCACGAAACGCGAGAATTTGGGGTGGCCGAGGTCCTTTTCGTCGAAGTTGGAGTCGAGCTCCTGCATCACCTGCTTGAGCCGGTCGGAGCGCATGACATCGCCATTCCGCTTCATGCGGGTGAGAGCTTCGTTGACGAGTTCCCACGGATCCTTTCGGACTCCCTCCTCCTCGTTCGTCTTCACGAGGCCGGCGAGCGCGTTGTAGCTGTAGTACTCGTCGCAGTTCATGACGAGCAGATCGCTCGACGACTCGCGGATGCCGACGCCGATGATGTACTTGCCGTACTCCTTGAGCTTGATGACGAGGCTCGAGAAGTCGGAATCGCCGGAGAGCAGAATGATCGTTCCTATCTCGGGGCGAGTGAAGACGAGCTCGATCGCGTCGATTGCAAGGCGGATGTCGGTCGCGTTCTTCTTCGAGGATCCGTAGGCCGGCGCGAAGATGAGGTCGATCGAGGCCTCGGTGAGCGGCACGATGTATTGCGGGTAGCGTCGCCAATCCGCGTAGGCGCGCTGGACGGCGACCTTGCCCTTGATTATGTCCGACCCGAGCAGATTGCGCAGCTCGTTGCCGAGGTCGGAGCGGATGCCCATCGTGACGTTGTCGAAGTCGATGAGCAGCGCGGCGTTGGGCGCGTGCATGGGGAACGTGCCGCCGGGATAGGCTGAGGCGGTGTTCGCTTGAGGACCGCGATGGATCGGAGCAGCTGCCTGACGATTCAGTGCGCGCCCCTGGATTCGATTGTTCATGAACTTGATGTGAGCGAAGCCGTGGACTCGAACGCGACGACGCGCTCGAGTTCGCGCCGCTTCACCTTGCCGGTCCCCGTCATGGGGAACGCGTCGAAGAAGCGCACGAGATCCGGAACCTTGTAGTCGGCCATCGTGTCGCGGGCGAACATCTTGATTTCCTCGCCGGTGATGACCGCGCCTTCTACGGGGACGATACATGCGCACATCAGCTCGCCGAGAATCTCGTGCGGCACGCCGACGACACAGATGTCATCCACCGCTGGGTGCGCCCGGAGCTGATCTTCGACTTCGCGCGGATAGATCTGGGACCCGCCGCGAACGATCGTCTCCTTGGTGCGCCCCACGATGCGGAGGTAGCCATCCTCATCGATGATACCGAGATCACCGGTGACGAAGAACCCTTCCGGCGAATACGACCGCGCCGTTTCCGCCGGCATTCGGGCGTACCCCCGCATCACATTCGGACCGCGGACGGCGAGCTCGCCGACCGCTTCGGGCCCATGCAGCGCACCGGTGACGAAATCCACCGCCTTTACCTCCACTCCCGGCAACGGGCGTCCGACTGTCGTCAGGCGCTTGTCGTCGGAATCGGAAAAGCGGGTGATCGCAACCGTGGGCCCCGTCTCGGTGAGCCCGTATGCCAACTGCACGTTGCACCACTGCCTGACGCGCCGGACGAGCTCATCCGGTACCGCGCCGCCGGCAATGATGCCGGTGCGCAGTTTCGTGAAGCGTGACGGGTCGAACCCCGGCTCACGCATCAACAGAAGGTAGTGCGTCGGAACGCCGTGCAGCACGGAGACTTCTTCCGCGGCTATCAAATCGATTGCCTGCGCGGGATCGAAGCGCTCCTGCAGGACCACTGTCGCGCCGGTGGCCAGCGTCCCGACCACGACGCTGAAACCGAAAACGGCGAAGAGGGGAATCGAGACCAGCACCCGGTCCGACGGGACTATCTCGAGCGCTTCCCCTGTCAGCACCGCCGTCTCGACCACGTTGCGGTGTGATAGGCGGACGCCTTTCGGCTTGCCCATCGTTCCTGACGTGTAGAGTATCGCCAGATCGGCGTCATCGCTGATCGTGACCTCCGGCGGAACCCGTCCTTCACCACTCGACAACAGGTCCTCGAACTGAAAGATCCGGTCGTCGTACCACAGCTCCTCTTCCCCAACCGTCACCACGTACTGCAGATCCGGAAGTTCGGCCAGCACATCCTCGAACAGCTGGAGGTAGTCGATGCCGTCGAACTGCTCCGCGGCGAACGCCACGGACACCTCGGCGTGGCGCAGCTGGTACTTAAGCTCGTGATAGTTGAGGCGGGGATTGATCGGCACCACCGTGGCCCCGAGCTTCGCCGCACCGCAAAGCGTCACAACCCACTCGGGCCAATTCGGCATGTCGATCGCGATGCGATCCCCAGCCCCGATTCCCAATTCAGACAGCGCGGCGGCAAGTGCGGTCGCACGCGAGTCCACCTGCCCGTAACTCAACGCCCGGCCATCGGCTACCAATAACGTGCGCTCCGGATGCTCATCGGCGCGCCGCGCAAGGATGTCGCCTAGGGTCCAGGTGCTGGGCATTCCCGTGGGTTCAGGTGATTTCGAGACAAGCTTAGAAATCTAAGGCAGTAAATGGGTTGGGGAAACGGCTGGAGGGTTGAGGGACCCGCGTCCCGCATTACTCCTCTCCCATAGCCTTGATCACGACTCTCTTGGCGCGCTTCCCGTCCCACTCGCCATAGAAGACGCGCTGCCAGGGGCCGAAATCGAGTCTGCCCTCGGTAACGGGGACGATCACCTCATGACCTATGGTAAGGGATCGAAGGTGGGCAGCCGCGTTGTCTTCCCCGGTGCCGGTGTTATGCCGATAGGCATCGGGTTCCCATGGCGCGACCCGCTTCTCGAGCCACTCGAGGATATCAGCCCACAGGCCGGGTTCATGGTCGTTGACGAAGACGGATGCCGAAATGTGCATTGCAGATACGAGGACCATTCCTTCACGAATGCCCGCCTCGGCGCGGCACTTCTCCACCTCGTCGGTGATGTCGATGATCTCCTGCCGTTTGTGTGTCTTGAAGGTGAGATAGTGGGTGGCGGTTTTCATCGGGAATCGGGAATTGGGAATTGGGAATCGGGAACGTAAACCGATCAACCGACGCTCCGCAAAACGTGACTCGCCGTTACATTCCTCGAAACCCCCGTTCTCGCTGAGCCGTACGCAAATCGTGAAGCATCTTGGATTTCGCGCGCGCCTGCTCTGGATTCTACTGGCGTTCGCCATCGTTCCGGCCGTTGTGCTGATGATAGCTGGCGCAGCGGCGGCCAATCGCACGCTCCCCCTTATTGGGGGGAGCGAGGCGTGGGAGCGTGTCGCCCAATCGGGGCGCGTTGTGATGGCCGAGCTCGATACGGGGCGCATGTCACCCGACCAGCGGCGTGCACTCCGCGTGCACGAAACGGAGCTCAACGCCTCCCTGGAGCAGGCGAGACGCGTTCAGTATCTCGCCGGACGGGCACCGCTCATCATGATGGTGCTCGCGATTCTAGGGTTGGCGGTCATTGCCATTGTGGCGTCGCGCGTGGCGGCGCATTTGAGTCGTCAGCTCAGCCGTCCCCTCAAAGAGCTGGTTGGCTGGGCGGGATTGATCGCAAAGGGGATCCCCCTCCCCGAGAAGGTGCCGCCAAAGCGGGGCGCGCCGGAATTCGCAATCCTCAGACGACGGATGCGCGGAATGGCGGAAGAGCTCGAAGTTGCGCGTGACCGTGAGCTCGAAGCTGAGCGCCTGTCGGCATTTCGGGAGGCGGCGCGCCGGGTAGCGCATGAGCTGAAGAATCCACTTACGCCGATCCGCTTCGCGGTTGCTCGGCTCAAGAGGGAAGTGCCGCCGTCGTTGATGGAGAGTGTGACGGTGCTCGAAACGGAAGCAGCAAGGCTGGAAAACCTGGCGATGACTTTTTCACAGTTTGGTCGGCTGCCAGAAGGTCCGGCGTCGGCGATCGATGTCGCGGAACTCGCCCGCTATACGGCACGGGCTACCGTTCCCGACGATATGGAAGTCACCGTGACCGCGGCGTTCGATGTTCCGCTGGCATGGGGACAGCATGAGCCACTCGCTCGGGCGCTTGCGAACGCCCTGCTCAACGCAGTAGATGCGTGCTCGGCCGGGGGTACTATCGAGATAGTCATCTCGCGCAGCCGCCTGAACGGGGAGCCGGGCATTGCGCTCGAGGTTCGTGACAGCGGTTGCGGGATAGCGCCTGAGCAGTTGGCGACGATCTGGGAGCCGTATCTCACCTCGAAGCCCGGGGGTACGGGGTTGGGCCTGGCGATAGCTCGCCAGGCGGTGGAAGCGAACGGCGGCAAGGTTGCGGCAGAGAGTACGCTCGGTACGGGCACGACGATCCGCTTTACGCTTCCCGCTGCTGCGGGCACAGCGAGCGAGCTGGACCTTTCGGAAGAGACGGCGCTGCGATTCGGCGCATAACGCGGGAGCAGTCGTGGACGGACCAGTCGTTCTCATACCGATCACCTTGTTCATCGCGACCGCCTTCGTGCTGGCGCCGCTGGCGCGAGCCCTCGGAAAGCGCATCGAGTCGCGTGGCGCCGTGCCGAAGATCCCGACCGATGTACAGGAGCGGCTCGAGCGAATGGAGCAGGCGATCGACTCGATAGCGATCGAGGTCGAGCGCATCTCTGAGGGGCAGCGGTTCACGACCAAGCTGCTTTCCGATGCCAGATCCGCGGACGTGCTGCCCCGCGGCGCAGTCGACACCTAGCGGGGAGGCATACATGGATATGGTCGTAGCGATCGTGGCGATCTCCAGCAGCGTGGCGATCATGGGAACGATCGCCTGGGCATACATCGAACGGCTCAAGCTCAAGCCCCCCGCCACCAGCAAGCAGCTTGGCGCGATCGATGAGCGGCTCGCGCGGATGGAAAACGCCATTGATGCGATGTCGGTCGAGGTGGAGCGAATTTCGGAAGGGCAGCGATTCACCACCAAGCTGCTCTCCGAACGCTCAGCGGAGATGGAGCCGACACCGACGCTCGAACGCGGCTCCTAACGCTATCGGAGGCACGCCATGCCCGAAGAAGTCGTCTTTCTCGGCTTTTCATCGATCATCTGCGGGACGCTGGTAATCGTCTACGCCCTCAAAGCCTGGTCGAACCGGGGAATCGCAAGAGGCGCCGCCGCGCTCCCCAAGGGCGTCGACCAGCGGCTCGAACGGATCGAGCATGCAGTCGATGCAATTGCGATAGAAGTCGAGCGGATCTCGGAAGGACAACGGTTCACTACCAGACTGCTCTCCGACCGGGCAGCTGAAGCAAAGGAATCGCGCAGGCTGTCGTGACCCGCTCCGGCCTGGCCTAGCGACCCGCAATGCCCACCGTTCTGATAATCGACGACGAGCCGAACATCCGCCGGATGGTCGGAGCGTTGCTCATCGGTGAAGGCTATGCGGTGCGGGAGGCCGCCGATGGCCGTGCCGGCGCACGTGCTGCCGCGGAGCAGGAACCCGATGCGGTGCTGCTCGATCTGATGATGCCGGGGCCGGAAGACGGCCTGCGCGCGCTGGATGCCATCCGTCAGTCGGTGCCGGACGTTCCGGTCGTAATGATGAGCGGCCGCGCCGGACTCAGCGATGCGGTGAAGGCGACCAAGCTGGGCGCGTACCACTTTCTCGAAAAGCCTCTTACCCCCGAAGGGGTGCTGCTCACCCTCCGGTCGGCGATCGAGCTGCGGCGCGCGCGGCTCGAAGCGCGTGCCTTACGCGAAGATTTCGGTCCCGCCGGGAAGATGGTCGGTGGCAGCGACGCGATGAACGAAGTTCGGATACTCATCGCGCGCGTGGCGCCTACCGATGCGCGCGTCCTCATCATGGGCGAGTCCGGAACCGGCAAGGAACTCGTCGCTGCGGCGATTCACCGCGAGAGCCCACGCGGCGAGCAGGCGTTCGTGCGCGTGAACTGCGCCGCCATACCGCGCGACCTGGTCGAGAGCGAGATGTTCGGTCATGAACGCGGCGCGTTCACCGGAGCGACGGAACGCCGGATCGGACGGTTCGAGCTCGCGCACCTGGGAACGCTGCTGCTCGATGAAGTGGGGGATCTCGGTGCCGAGGCTCAAGCGAAGTTGCTGCGAGCAATCGAGGCACATGAGATCGAGCGGGTGGGCGGCGGTGCCCCGATCGCCGTCGATGTGCGCATCATCGCAGCAACCAACATGAATCTCGAGGAAGCCGTTACGGAGGGACGTTTTCGCGAGGACCTTTACTTCCGGCTGAACGTCATCCCCATCACGATTCCTCCGCTTCGCGAAAGGCTCGAGGACGTTGCACCGCTTGTCGAGCACTTCAGCGCGCTCTTCAGCGCG
Organism: uncultured Gemmatimonadaceae bacterium; assembly: GCA_964584905.1. GTDB lineage: Bacteria > Gemmatimonadota > Gemmatimonadetes > Gemmatimonadales > Gemmatimonadaceae > JALZIF01. The sequence continues at coordinate 11,144 of CAZPCC010000363.1, forward strand.
CGAAGCGGGCGGCCCGCGCCGCAGTGGAGCGACGGCGCGGTGACGGCGCTGACCCGGTACCGGTGGCCCGGCAACATTCGCGAACTTGCGAACATTGTTGAGCGCCTGGCGATTTTGAGCGCGGGACGGGAGGTGACGGCGGACGCGGTGCGGGCGGTACTTCCCGTGGACCGCGTGGCCGGGGGTGCGCCAGCATCCCCTGGTTCGAATGGGGCAATACCGGAAGGACCACTCGCAGACACTCTGGACTCATACGAGCGGCGCCTTATCACCGCGGCGCTCGACACGGCAGATGGCAACATCGCCGAGGCGGCGCGGCGGCTGCAAACCGATCGCCCGAATCTCTACCGGCGGATGCGTCGGCTGGGAATTTCGTGGGGCGAGGAGTAGCTCGTTGCGAAACGACACGCCCGGCGTCCGGGGTCAGGACAAGCGGAACCCCGGCGACCAGCCGCCTCTTTGGGCAACCCGTTGCATATCTTGCAGATGCGTCGGCGCTGGGCTTACGGTACGACCCATGCTTCCCTCGTCAGAATCAAATACCTGGAGCTCAGATGCGAGGCATTGCGCGCCCACGTGAAGTGACTCGTGCGCAGGTTAGGCAGCGAATGCTCAACGCTCGCCGCTCGCCTTGCACCCTCTGGATAGTCGGCGCGGCTCTCCTTTTTGCAGCGGTGCCCGAGCAGCTGCGGGCGCAGGATTCCACCGAATCTTATTCCGACCGCCCGTCGTTACCGCGGGAGCTCGCCGAGGAGGCTCTGGGGCGATACAACCGGAGCGCGGCGCTCAGGGCGACCGGCAGTCTCAGTGTGCCCGCCGACCAGACCGTCGAAGGCGACGTCGCGGTGCTGCATGGACCGCTCACGATAGCTGGTCGCGTGCTGGGAAGCGTGGTAGTGATAAACGGCGACCTGGTGCTCACCCCCGGCGCGCGCGTAGCGGGCGACATCCTGGTGGTCGGTGGGGTGATAGACGGAGAGCGTGGGGCCACGGTTGGGGGCACGGTCACGCGTAACCCTCTTCCCCTGCGTTATGTTCGTCGCGATGAGCGTCTCGTGCTGGATGAAGACACCCGTGCGAGAAGTTTCATCCGCAACGTGCGCCGCTCCACATCGCGCATTCGCCTGACGGCGGGCGGATACAACCGGGTGGAAGGGCTGCCAGTCATTGCCGGACCTGCGTTCAGGCAGCGTACGGACTGGGGCATGATACGCGCTGAGGCGTTAGGCATACTTCGCAGCGCGGGCGAGTTCGCCTGGACGAGTGCCAACGTTGGCCATGATGCGCGGCTCGAGGTGAGATTGGGCGGGCGCAGCGGGATCGCGCTCGGCGGCCGTTTCTACGATATGGTGGATGGATTCGAGACCTGGCACCTCAAGGGCAGCGAGGTTGCGCTCGCCAACTTCTTTTTCCACCGCGACTTTCGCGACTACTTCGACCGGCACGGCTCGCGGGCCTACGCCACCTTGTTGATGGGGCCTCACGCGGAGTTCGAGCTCGGCTACGCTCGCGAACGCTGGGGCGGTCGCACGGTGGCTGATCCGTTCACGCTCCTTCGTGATGCCGATCCGTGGCGCTCCAATCCGCTGGCCGACGAAGGCCTGTTTCGCATTGCAAGCGCGATTCTCACCATCGACACTCGAAACGACATCCGGGATCCGTGGACCGGATGGCTGCTGAACCTGGAGTTCGAGCATGGAGAGAGCGATGCCGCGCGACTCGGGCCGCTCACCCCGCTCGCGCGCACGGCTACCCCCGGGTCGGTGGAGGCGCTGGACTATGCGCGGGGATTCCTCGACGTGCGGCGTTACAACAGGCTTTCGCCCGACGGGCAGCTGAACTTCCGCGTCGTGGTCGGCACGTCGTTAGGTAGGGATCCGCTTCCTGTGCAGCGGCGGCTGTCGCTGGGCGGCCCCGGCACCCTGCCGGGATTCGATTTCCGCCGGGAAACGGACGGGGACGATGTCCTCACCTGCACCGAGGACCTTTCGGCAGTCGATTCGGGGCGCGTGCTCCCGGTGGGCCGGCCCGCGCAGTGTGAGCGGATTGCGCTCGCGCAGGTGGAGTATCGCGGCGATCTCCGCATTGGACTCGGCGGTGGACCGGCGAGCGGCGACCGGACTGACGACCGGTGGCACCGCTTCAAGGTCCAGCACGTGGGACAATGGGTCGTGTTCGCCGACGCGGGGCGAGGCTGGCTGGTCGGTCCAGGACGAGTGGGCCAGGTGCAGTACCGTGCCGGACAGCTTCCCGCGATAAGCACCTTCCGCACCGACGTCGGCGCGGGACTCGATTTCGACGTGATCGGGTTCTTCGTTGCCAAATCCACATCCCACCCTGACGAGCCGACGAATTTCTTCGTGCGGCTGCGACACCGGTTCTAACGAGGTGCGGCTGGCCATCCTGCTGCTTCTACTCACCGGCGCCGTCGCCGCGACTGAGGAGTCGCAGCGCGTCGATCAACTCGAGGTGCTCCTTCCGCCGCCCGAACGGCGAGGCATGGAGCCACCCGCCATTCGGAGCGTGGGACTGCTTGCCGACGCACGCACCCGTGATCTGTTGCATCACGGATTTCCCGCACGCATGCATTACAAGCTGGAACTGTGGTCCACCGAGGGATGGTTCGACAAGATGCTGCAGCGACGCGAGTGGGACGTGATCGTGCGCTTCATCCCGCTCGACCGGCGCTACGTCATATCGCGGATAGATGGCGAGACGGTCACGACGCTCGGGTCGTCGGGAGAGCTTTCGGAAGTTCAGGCGCTCCTCGACCGCCCATACCGGCCTTCAATGCGCGCGGCCCCGCCTCGCGACCGGGTCTACTACAACGCCGAGCTCGATGTCGAAATGCTTTCGGTGAACGATCTCGATGAGCTGGAGAGATGGCTGCGGGGCGAGCTTCGTCCGGCCACACGGGGCGAACGCAGCCCGGGAACGGCGCTGACCCGAGGAGTACGGTCGCTGGTGGTGCGTTTGCTCGGCTCGGAAAATCGGCGATACCGCGTAAGGTCAGGTACGTTCCGAGCTGCGGGCTGAGGGACGAGGGGCGCGCGACGCGCGCCCCTCAGCCCACCGCCATCACACCGCGATCGCTCGTCACGCGTCGCGCCTCTCTCAGCTCCTTCAATACATCGCCGCCGTAGAACAAGCGAATGTATTTCGACTGGATCGGCGTGAGACGCCTAACGGCCCAGCTGAGGTGCACGAAATGCGGCTCCACTGGTGCGTGGAGCGGGTGCATTCCAATCTCAGCCGGCAGCCGGTTGCCCTTACGGGCATTGCAGGGGCTGCACGCGGTAACGACGTTCGACCACTCGTTCACACCGCCACGCGACAGCGGAATCAGGTGATCGCGCGTGAGCGACTCGCGCGGACGCAGCTCTATCGACGCGCGGCCGCAGTACTGGCAACTATAGTGGTCGCGCGCGAACAGAAAGGTGTTCGTCACCTGCCTGCGAAACCGTCGCGGAACATGGATGAACTTCATGAGCCGGATGACGGATGGACGCGGCAGGGCCAGACGCTCGGAGTGGATCAGCCGGGAACCGTCGGCCTCGACGATCTCGGCCTTTCCATCGAGCACCAACCGGAGGGCGCGCCGCATTGGAACCATCGTCAGCGGTTCGAATGACGCGTTCAATGCCAGACAGCCAATGATCATTCACACCTCCGCCGCATTCGGACGGATCCCGGCGCCCAATGGCGTCGAGGGCGGGCTCTCGGCGGTGCTGCCCGCACTACACTGGTAGCAATCGTCCCCCACCGGAGCGTTGCGCCAGCAAATGGTACACTCCAGCACGCTTGCGAGTGCCCTCGGGTGCCGGGGGCTGACGCTCCTCTGGCACTCGGGCAGCTGAAGAGCAACTGGCAGGCGCGGACGCTGGCAGGGGTCGGCTAGGATCCCTCCTCCGTGCGCTGCCGCCGCAAAGTAATGCAGATACGCCTGAACCCGCCACTGGCGAATGTGGCGTAAATGATGCGGCTGGCTCGAATTAAGGAAATGGTGTCCTGGCTGAAGAGACGAGAGAGGCGCATGCCGAGGACGTGCTTCCGAGCTGCGCGGGCCGCGCGGTTCGCTACGAGGGCATAGCCAGCATTGCCGATTCCTCGCGACTCTCCTCCCTCATCTATATCTTCTTCAGTATCGCCGCCACCGCCCGTTGTGAGGTAATCGTGCGACCCGCCCTGATCATATCGAGTGCAATGCTGGCGCTGGCCGCCTGCGATGATGGAACCGCGCCGCCACCGCCAGTCGACGAGGCAATTCGCATCGCGTACGTGGAGTCGGGCCTCCCAACCCTGCAGATCGTGCAGGAAGGAATGACTCCCAGTGCGACGTCGGTGCAGAATGCGACGCCGTTCGCCGCCATCGACGGTGGACTGGTGCTCGCTCGCCAGGGCGGATTGTCGCTGTATTACCTCGATGGAAGCTCAATTACGGTACCCGCCTCAACGGGAAGCGGAGTTCCCGGGGGTGCCATCTCGCCCGACGGAACCCGTCTCGCGTATGCGCGGCGCACCAACACTGGCGCCGTCCATCTGCACTTCATCGAGATCACGAGCGGCACTCACGATTCTCTTCTCGTATCGGGCCGGCAGGACGTGCCCGCCGCAGTCCAGATCGCGGGGCGAAGGCCGTCCTGGTCGGCAAGCGGGGATTCGCTGGCGTTCGTCATGCCGAATCCGATCGGGGTGCAGATCTTTCTGTACGAGGTGACCTCGGGGCGCATAGAGGTCTTTCCCGTCCCGGTGCCGGTAACGACGTATGTCCAGCCTATCGAGGGGTGGCCGTACTGGCACGCCGATGGCAGCCTGCATTTCGTGGGCTGGCGCACTGAAAACAACGCAGCGACGGATACGCTGCTGGTGGTGCGCGTGTTTCCCCGTGAGCGTACGCGTCACTTCGAAGTCGTGTTCGCCGCACACACAGACTCGCTCACTCTGGAATCTGCCACATCCTATTCGTTCTCGCCCGATGGCCGCACGGTGGCACTCACGCTGCGCGCGGACGGTCGCACGGGAATTTTCGTAATGCATCGCGGTGAGCCTTTGTTGACGCCGGTGCTTTACGAGGCAGCCCGAACGCCGGGTCAAACGCTGCTCATCCCCTGATCCCGCTTCCACCCGTGCAGCGCGCTTGCGGTTTCGGTTACGCGGTCGTCACGCGTCTGGTCATCGGAAAGGATGCGCGAATCGCGTACCAGTTCCGTTCCCTGCACGGTGACGAGCGAAGCGACGGCGTTTCCTAACGACCAGACGGCGGCTGCGGCTGGGTCGTGCTCGGCGGCTGGCGCCGCGGCACCGAGCGGAAAGGCGGCCATGTCGGCATCCTTGCCCGGCTCGAGGGAACCGATTCGCGCCTCGAGTCCCAGCGCACGCGCTCCGCCGAGCGTCGCCAACTCGAGCGCCTGGGCCGCTGGGAGTTCGGAGGCGGACCGCCGCCGGATCCGCAGCGAGAGCGCGGCAGCGCGCGCCTCCTCGAGCATGTGCATGCGGTTGTTGCTCGCCATCGAGTCGGAGCCCAATCCCACCCGAAGACCGGCGGCGAGAAAGCGATCGACCGGTGCGGCCCCGTGACCGAGCTTGGCGTTGGAGATAGGACAGTGCGCGATGGCTGTATCACTGCCGGAAAGCAGCGCGATGTCCGATTCGTCGGCCATCACGCAGTGAATGGCGAGCGTGTGCCTGCCGAGGATCCCCAGCCGCTCCATCAGCTGGATGGGCGAGCGGCCCCGCGTCTCGACCTTGATTCCGCGAGCGCGCCATGCTTCGGCGAATGGACCCTTGCCTTCGCGAACGAGAGCATGCTCTTCGGCGCTCTCGGCGATGTGAATGGCGATCGGCAGCTGCTCGCGCTGCGCATAACGCGCGACACCGGCGTACAGCGCGTCACTTACCGTGTACGGAGCATGCGGCGAGACGCCAACCTGTCTCAGCGAGTCTGCGGTCTCGAGATGAGCAGCGATCTTGCGAGCCAGCGCCTCGACAGCGGCATCGCACTGCCCTGGCTCGGGTCCGAACACCTCCTGATACATGATCCCGCGCACTCCTGCCTCACGCATGGCGGCAATCGAGACGCCGGAATCACATGTGTCGGCGTAGCATGTAATGCCGGCCCGGAGCCCCTCGGCAATGCCCGCGCGCGCCGCATCGAGCAGTCGATCCTCGGTGAGCACCTCGACTTTCGCTCGCTGCAGAGTGGCCACCCAGTCGCGAAAGGCGAGACCCTCGAGGAACCCGCGCAGAGTGGTCAGCTCGAGGTGGGTGTGCGCGTTGATCAGACCGGGGAGCAACAGCGCGTCGCCGAGCTCGCAGTCCTCGCCAGGAGGCGCACCGGCCCGCGGACCCACATAGGCGATGCGCCCTGCCTGCACGGCGACAGTACCGTCGCGGAACGGCGGCGTGGAAACGGGAACGATCCAGCGGGCGTGATAGCGGCGCACCGGGCCTAACGACTTCTCGCATCGCACCAGGGATCGAACAGCGCATCATCGGCAATGCCGACGACGCCGGCGAGGGCACGGGGAGAATCGAGCCGGCCGACCTGCTCGGGAGTGTGGCCATCGGATCCGAGCGAGAAGCGCACACCGTGCGCGTGGGCGCGCCGGACCAATCTCTCGTGAGGCGGATATCTGGCCGAGATCTCGAAGGCAATTCCGGCCGCGGCAAGGGCCCGGACCGCACGTTCCTCATGCGCCTCCGTCCACAGATCCTCCGGCGGCAGACCGCGCAGCGGCAGGCAGACCAGCGTCGGGTGCGCCAGTATGTCGACCGGCATCTCGGCGGCGAATCGTTCCAGATTCTCGACGTGAACTGCCATGTAATCGTCAGGCGCGAGGCCATCGGGCAGCGCCCGGTCCCAGAGACGAAGCACGCCTCCGCCGGGCAGGAAAACACCGTGAAGCGAGCCGATCCGGTGCGTCAGACGATCCAGAAGCTCGGCGGGGAGCTCGCGCCAGAGCTCGTCGTGCCAGCAGAACTCGGCACCACGAGCGACCGGATGCTGCTCCAGCGCCTCGATGTAGGCATGAGCGGCTTCGACCGACCTGACGCTGTTAGCCAGACCGTATGAAACGTGATCAGCGATGCCCGGACGAACGCCGAGACCCTGCACCAGCTCGACCAACTCCCCCATTTCCAGCGTTCCATCCGACCAGGTGGTGTGCGCATGACAGTCAGCCGGCTGCCAGGCGCTCACGGAATCTTGAACGGATTCGGGAGGGGGCGCGTGGTGTCCGGCCTGACCCGCGGCCGCGGGTTGGTTTCCGCACCTGACTCCGGCGGTGCTATGAGGCCGCTGTCAGGAGTGAAGATGGTGAACGGCGAGTGCTCGTCGCATTCACGCATCGGCTGCGTGCCGTCGATGAAGTACTCGTAGCCCACCACGTCGGTTGGGCAGAACGGGTTGCGCAGCAGACCAGTCGACCGGTCGATCTCCACCGCGACTATCTCCTCAGGTCTCGCCCAGGCCTGAGGCGTGGCGCGCCGCTGGTAGACTTCCGTCATGAAAGAGGTCCATGCCGGAGCCGCCAGCTGTCCCCCCTGCGCATTCGCCTTGATCTTTTTCGGCTCATCGAACCCCATCCACACGCCCGATACCAGATCGGGGGTGAACCCGACGAACCAGACGTCGGTGCCATCGTTGGTAGTTCCGGTTTTTCCGCCAGCAGGGACGCGGAACCCCTGTCCCCACACCGCGCCATACGCGGTGCCGCGGCGCACGACGTCCTGCAGCATGTCCACCATGAGCCACGCTTCCTGAGGCGCGAGTACGGTGCTCCGCGACGGATTAGCCTGCCAAAGCACCTCCCCGTTCGCATTCTCGACCCGCAGGATGGCGTAGGGCTGCGACCTGACGCCTAGCGTGGCGAAGGCGGTGTAGGCCGCCACCAGCTCGATAGGATAAACGTCGGCAGCGCCAAGAGAGATCGATGGGACTGCCGGAATCGGCGTCGTGAGCCCGAACCGGCGCGCCATGTCGATGACGCTGCCCTCACCCAGTTCCCGCCCCATACGCACCGCGGGAACATTGCGCGACAGGTATAGTGCGCGACGCAGTGGAATGGGGCCCTCGAACTTCGAATCGTAGTTCTGCGGCGAATACTCGCCGCCCTCCGGTAGCGGTATGGCCAGCGGCGCATCGTCCAGCATGTAGCCCGCGGAAATGCCATTGCGGATGGCGTCGGAATAGACGATCGGTTTGAAGGTCGATCCCGGCTGCCGCAACGCTTGCGTGGCCCGGTTGAACTTGGAGTCGCCGAAGTCCCGCCCGCCCACGAGGGCCCGCACGGCGCCGGTTCGGGCGTCGAGGGCGATGAACGCGGCCTGCAGGTAGGGCGAGTTGCTCCCCCCGTTCTCGTCGCCTAACGCCTCGCGAGCCGTGTAGGTCTCGTAGCTCACATGCGTAAACCGACCGTACTTGCCCGCTTCGATCGCGCGCAGTTGGGCCTCGATCGACCGCTCGGCCGCGGACTGCATGTCCATGTCGAGCGTGGTGAAGACCCTGAGTCCGTCGTTGTACAGTCGCGCGCCGAATTGATCGTCCAGGTGCTTGCGTACCCATTCGACGAAGTACGGCGCGAACTCTCCCGACTGCTCCCTGCGGGCGAGGCGCAGCGGGTACGCCTTGGCGAGCCGGGCATCTTCGTCGGAGACGGCACCTTCCCGGCGCATCAGCTCGATGATCGTGTTGCGACGCTGAATGGCGCGATCAGGAAAGCGTCGAGGATCGTACCGCGTCGGCGCCTTGGGGAGCGCGGCGAGCAGCGCGGACTCCGAAAGGTTCAGGTCTCTTGCCGACTTTCCGAAGTAACGCTGCGCTGCCGTTTCGACGCCGTGAGCACCGTTGCCGAGGTAGATCTGATTGAGGTACAACTCGAGGATCTTGTCCTTGGAATATCGCGCCTCGATGTCACGCGAGACCTTCCCTTCCTTGATCTTCCGCGTGAGCGTCTTGTCGCGCGAGATACGCTCGGGGAAAACATTCCGCGCGAGCTGCATGGTAATGGTGGAGAATCCCTGCGCCCATGAGCCGGCTCTCACGTTGTACATGGCAGCGCCGACGATCCGGTACCAGTCGATACCTGCGTGATCGTAAAAGCGCTTGTCCTCGGTGATTACGAAAGCATCCCGCAGCGACTTCGGCACGTCGCCGAGCTTGATCAGCGTGCGGCGCTCCTGGCCCACCTCGGCAATGAACCGACCGTCGATCGCAAAGAGTTTGGACGTCTGCCGCGGACTGAAATCCTCCAGGACGGCCACGGACGGGCAAGCCCCTTCGCGACACACGAGTGCCCACGAGCCGTACGCCAATCCGCCTCCGAACGCGATGAAAAACACCGCGGTAAAGGCGAGAATTCGTTTGGTGCGATCGGAGAACCTCGGGAGACGCATGTCGGGGGTTTCGGGGTCGTGGGTCGCGGGCCGCGAGGGTCGCGACTCCAAGGTTTAATGGTGAGTGTCCGGATTACCTCTATCTCTCTAACCTGCAAGCTCGTAGCCAGCACCGATTCGTTTCTACACCGGCAGCTTACCATCCTTCCGCCTGAGCGCACCGGGAATATCGTGCGAGCGCCTCCGAACCCCCAGCCCTTGGTTCCGGACCCTGGACCCTCGACCCTCGACCCCCGACCCTCGACCCCCGTATCTTCACCCTCATGACGAATTCGATCGACTTCCTCGATGAGCTCGCCTGGCGCGGCCTGCTTCATCAGCAGACGGAAGGGCTCGCCGACTGGTTGCGGCGACAGCGGGTGAGTGCGTATTGCGGTTTTGACCCCACGGCGGCCAGTCTGCACGTGGGGAATCTGGTTCCCGTAATGGGGCTGGTGCACTTGCAGCGGGCTGGGCATCGGCCGATAGCGCTAGTTGGCGGTGGCACTGGCTTGATCGGAGATCCGAGCGGGAAAAGCTCCGAGCGCCCGCTGTCCTCCACGGAAACGATCGCCGAGAATGCTCGGGCGCTCCATTCGCAACTGGAGCGGTTTCTCGATTTCTCGGGTCCCCGAGGCGCGCAAATGCTCGACAATGCCGAGTGGCTGACCAAGCTCACGGCTATCGAGTTCATGCGCGATGTCGGCAAACATTTCAGTGTGAACGTCATGCTCGGGAAAGAGTCCGTGCGTGGCCGCCTGGAAGAGGGGATCTCGTACACGGAGTTCTCGTACATGCTGCTCCAGGCGTACGACTTTCTCGAGCTGCACCGGCGGGAAGGCGTGACACTCCAGATCGGTGGGAGTGATCAGTGGGGAAACATCGTCAGCGGTACGCATCTGATCCGGCGCGTCGCGGGCGGCACTGCCCACGGGGCGACGCTGCCGCTCGTGACGACGTCGGCAGGAATCAAGTTCGGCAAGACGGAAGCGGGAGCGGTATGGCTGGACGCGAGCCTTACGAGTCCGTACCGCTTCTACCAGTTCTGGATCAACGCTGACGACCGGGATGCAGGACGATACCTGCGCTACTTCACGTTGCTTTCGCGCGAGGAAATCGAGCAGCTCGAGGCAGCATTGGCCGAGCATCCCGAGCAGCGTGAGGCGCAGCGGATGCTGGCGCGTGACGTGACCGCTCGCGTGCACGGCGCGGAAGCCGCGCAGGTGGCGGAAGCGGTGTCGCAGCTGCTGTTCGGCAAAGGCGATCCCACCGCGCTCTCGTCAGAGGCCCTCGTGGCATTGGCGGCCGAGGTTCCATTCGCCGAGCTTCTCGCGCCTGACGAAAGAGTGCTCGACACGCTGGAGCTGTTCACCGTCGCGTTTCCAGCCTCGATTGCATCGAAAGGTGCGGCGCGGCGGCTGCTGGAGCAGGGCGGCCTGTCGGTGAACGGCGTACGTCTGGCCGCGACGGACAAGGTGGTAGGCCTCGACAGGCTGCTTGCCGGCGAGTATGCGCTGCTGCGGAAGGGCGCGCGGGACTGGGCAGTCGTGAGGGTCGGGGGGGCGGGTGTCAGGGATCAGGGGGTGCCTGACTCGTGATCAGAGTGTTGCCGGTGGTCCGTGGCCTCAGTAGGCTCGTCGCCCGTCGCCCGTCGCGCACCCCGCCATGATCCACGTCGATCCCCGGACGCCTCTGTCCCAGCTGCGCCCCGACGTGATTGGAATGTCCGCCGCGGTGGTATCCGATCATCCGTTGGCGACGGCGGCGGGCAGTGCGGTGCTGGCGCGCGGCGGAAACGCGGTGGATGCAGCGATCACCATGGCGGCGGTGCTGGCCGTCGTCAGGCCGCACATGTGCGGTGTGGGGGGCGACGCGTTTCTGCTCATCCGCGAAGCGGCGTCAGGGGCGGTGCACGCGTTGAATGGCAGCGGCGCCGCCGGCTCGCGGGCATCGGCGAATGCGTTCCGCTCGCGGGGAGTCCGTTCGTTGCCAACCTACGGGCCGTCCACCGTCACCGTGCCCGGCGCGGTGCGTGCATGGGCCGACGCACTGGAGCGGTTCGGTACGCTGTCGTTTGCCGCGGCCCTTACGCCGGCGACGGAATATGCGCGCCATGGATTTCCGGTAACTACCCGCCTCATGCTCGATCTGGAGGAGGAGCACGACCGGCTGACCACCGACACCGGATTGCGTGAGTCGTTTCTCCCTTCCGGTGACGTGCCACACACCGGCGACATTGTCAGGCAGACGGCGTTGGCCGACACGCTGGAGCGACTGGCCGCGGACGGTGCAGGTGCGCTGTACGAGGGTGCCCTCGCGGCGGCCATTGTGCGGCATTTGGGTGCCGAGGGACTGCTGACCGAAGGGGATCTGTCGGCGCACCAATCGGAGTGGTGCGCTCCGGCTTCCGCACGGTTCGGTGACGCCCTCGTCCTCACCGCACCGCCTAACTCGCAGGGGATCGCGCTGCTGATGCAGCTCGGTATCGCCGAGGCGGCCGGCATCCGCGGCATGCTCGCCGACCGCGAGAAGTACCTCTCCACACTCGTCGAGGGGTGCCGGCTCACCCTCGCCGCCCGCGACCGGCACGTCGGCGATCCACGCCATGCGGCGGTGCCGGTCGCCGAGCTGCTCGACGCAGAGTTTCTGCAGTCGTTGGCGGCACGCATCGGCACCGCTCCCACACCCCGTCGCCAGAGCGGAGGACGGGCCGCGTCAGGCGATACGGCGTATCTGTGCGCGGTGGATGCGCAGGGCAACGCCGTCTCGATGATCCAGAGCCTGTTCCACGCTTTCGGCAGTGGAAGCAGCGTTCCCGGCACCGGTATCGTGCTTCACAACCGCGGATCGGCTTTTTCGCTCGATCCGGACAGTTGCCGGATCCTTTCGCCGCGGATACGGCCCTATCATACGCTGGCGCCGGCGATGGTGCTCGCGCCTGACAATGCACTGCGGATGGTGCTCGGATCCCCGGGCGGCGACGCGCAAACGCAGACGCTGACGCAAATCCTGCTCAATCGGCTGCTGCTCGGCATGCCTCCCCAGCGAGCGGTAGAGGCTCCGCGGTGGCGCGTCTACGGTGACAACCTGCTCGCCGCCGAGGAGCGGATGCCGGTACGGCTGCGAGCACGAATGCACTCGGCTGGGTTCCGCGTGGTGGTTAGGCCGCGCAGCGGAGAATTCGGCGGGGCGCAGATGATCGAAGTCGACCGGGCGAGCGGCGCGCGGATAGCGGCAGCGGACGACCGCCGTGAGGCGTACGGGATTGCCTGGTGATTACCGGGAAATGAAATGGGAAACGGCAGACGGGAGGTGCGCGCCTTCATCCCTCCATTATTTCCAGTGCCCGGTCGACCTCCTCCAACGTGTTGTACCCATGGGGCGACAGACGGATCGCTCCTTCGCGCAACGCATGGACGACTCCAGCCTTGGCCAGGCGGGCCGACGCTGCCCGCGGGTCGCGGGGGGCGATGGCGATCACTCCAGCGCGATGGCGGGGATCCGACGGTGTAACCAGCCGAACGTCTGACCGGTCCGCCGCCCAGGACGTCAGGCGGCTGGCGAGCCGCATCACGTGCTCGGCAACTGCCGCCGGTCCCAGCTCGAGCAGCAGTCCCAGGCTGGCATTCATCCCGGCAAAGTCCTGGAACGGCAGGGTGAACACCTCGAACCGTTGAGCGTCCTCGCGGTAGCGAAACTCGTAATCGGTCAGGCGGGTGAAGTCGTCGGAGGCAGACATGGCCATCCAGCCCACCGCTTCCGGTTCCAGCTGCCTGACGAGCTCCTCGCGCACGTAGGTGAATCCCGTTCCCCACGGAGACAGCAGCCACTTCTGACCGCCGCAGGCCAGTATGTCGATCGGCGTGTTGCGCACATCGAGTGTCGCGCCGCCGAGTCCCTGCATCGCATCGACTACCAGAAAAATCTCGCGCTCACGGCACGCACGTCCCAGCCGCGCCAGGTCGGTGCGGTAACCACTGGCGAACTGGACCCAGCTCACCGTCACCGCTTTGACCTCGGGCCGGTCGAGCGCCGCGTGCAATCCCTCCTCGTCAGGCAGGCCGCCGGCCAGCGGGATTCGCTCGAGCCTTACGCCGCGTCGCTCGAGCGCCATCCAGGGATAGATATTGGCCGGGAACTCGCCATCGTAAGTCAGGATGACGTCACTCCTCCTGAGCGGCAGCGCCCGCGCAGCGAGATTGATCCCGTAGGAGGTATTCACCATCAGCGCGATCTCGCCGGTGCTCGCGTTGATGAGCTGTGCGCATAGTTCCCGCGATTTCCGAACGACCGCGAACTGGTCGTCATCGGACAATCTGAACGGTTCGGCGCGACGAGCGGTGAATTCGCTTTGCGCCGCGACCGACCGAACCGGCATCGGTCCGGTCGAAGCGTTGTTCAGATAGATCGACTCGCCGCGTGCTGCCCACGGGAACTCGCGCGTGCGCAGGTCATTGACATCGTAGGTCATGCAACGGCCTCCGTGCCGCGTGGCGCCGGCTCGCCGGCCGCCGCGAGCGCCCTGGGGTCGAGCGCGTCGCGCAGCGCATCGCCTAGCAGATTGAAGCCGAGCACGGTCGCGCCGATGGCAAGGCCGGGCACGATCGACGTCCACGGCGCGGTTCTGAGCTGACCGAGGTCGCGCGCATCGGCGATCATCCCTCCCCAGCTGGGCGTCGGTGCCTGCACGCCGAGTCCGAGAAAGGACAGCGATGCTTCTGCGATGATCGCGCCCGCCATGCCGAGAGTGGCGGCGACGACGACCGGTGCGACGACCGACGGAAGCACGTGGCGCAGCAGCACTCGCCGGTCCCGCGCACCGAGCGCCCGCGCCGCCTGGACGAACTCGAGCTGCCTTACGACGAGGACCTGTCCGCGGACCAGCCGTGCCATCCCCGCCCATCCAACCAGTCCGATCACGACGAACACGACCAGGATCGATGGCTCCAGCGCGGCTACCATGGCGATGAGCAGAAGGAGAGTCGGAAAGGCGAGGGTAATGTCGGCAAGCCGCATTACGACATCATCGACCCAGCGGCCGTAGAATCCGGCGATGAGTCCGAGCGTCACACCCAGCAGAACCGCAATGGTCTGCGAGATTATCCCGGCGGCCAGCGATATTCGCGCGCCGAATACGATTCGTGCCCAGATGTCGCGGCCCAGCTTGTCGGTCCCCAGCCAGTGCTCGCCGGACGGCGCGCTGAGCTGGTTGGCAAGCTCGATCTCGATCGGATCGTGCCTTGCAATGAGCGGCGCGGCGGCGGCGGCGAAAACGAGGAGCGCGACGACGATCATGCCGGATATCGCCCGCCGCTCGCGCCGGAGCCGGCGCCAGATCAGGGCCAGCACGCGCGCCTCACGACAGAACGGGGTCCCGCAGCTCTGGCGGCGTATCCGGCGGCTGACGCTTCCAGCGGTGGTGGTGCCAGAAATACTGCTCCGGATAGGCGCGGATCCACCCCTCGAGGATTGCGGTGTAACGCCGGACGAGCAACTGGATGTCGCGTTCCCGCTCGCCGGTGCGCTCTATCTCCACGGGCTCGAGGCTCATCCGGTAGCGCCCGGACGGCTCTCGGACGGCGACGATGAACAGGAGCGGCACGTCGTTTCGCAGGGCAAAAACGGCAGGCCCGTGCGGCGTGCGGGCGGGCCGGCCGAAAAAGGGGACGTAGATGGCCGCGATTCCCTTGCCTCCCTGGTCCGACAGCATGCCGACCGCCCGTCCCGCGGCAAGAGCCCGCGGCGTGCGCCGTACTGCTTCGTGATCGTAGACCACCGTTATTCCCAGCTTGAGCCGGCCCGAGTTCAGATAGGCATCGAACATGGGATTGGACATCCGGCGCACGACTGCGTCGACCGGAACTCCGCGTGCCGCGACATAGGTCCCCCCTAACTCCCAATTGCCGAGATGACCGGCAACGAGCAGCAATCCGCGTCCCGCCGTCATCGCCTGCTCGAGCAATTCCCACCCATCTACCCGCTCGAACATGCCGATCACCTGCTCGGCATCAAGCGAGGCGACCGCCGCTGCCTCGCCGGTCACCCGTCCCAGGTTCTCGTAGGCGGCTCGCGAGATCCGCGCGACGGCGCGGCCGTCCAGCTCCGGGAACGCCGCGGCGATCTGTCTCTCGACCACCGTTCGGCGAATGCCGAACGGCCTGTAACCTAACGACGCGAGCCGGGCCCCGATGTCGCCCGCACGGCGCCAGTCAACGCGGCCGAGGGCGCCCATGACCGCCCGCAGCGCCCAGTACTCGACGCGATGCGCCAGCGTCGCCGGCGGCGAGCCGGGAGTCGCCCGAGCGGCGGTCAACTCGCCCACCGCGTACGGTCGCCTGCGGTCTGGGCCGTTCGCTCGAATCCATCGGCCATCGCGTGCGCGGTCCACTGTCGTGCCACGTGGATCTGCGCGGCCCTTCCCATCGCTTCGCGCGCCCGGGGATCGGCGAGCAGGCGAGCGACGGCGGCTGCGGTCACGTGCGGATTCTCGCCGATCAGGAGTCCGGTTATGCCTTCGCTCACGTATCGCTGCGCGAGTGGCGTACGCGGAGCGATAACCGGAACTCCCAACGCGGCCAGGTCCAGAAAGGCGTAGGCGGCATCATCCCCACTGGCGGTTACCCAGCCCAGATCCGCCGCGCGGAGCACCCCTCGCGGCTCGGCGCGGGGACCCAGGAAAGCGACGTGACGGTTGATGCCGAGCGCCGCCGCGTGCATGCGCAGTTCCTGATCGTAGGTACCAGGACCGACGAAAACGAGTCCTAACGTCCTGTGAAGCGGAGCGAGCAAAGCCATGGTTCGCAGCGCAACGGCCGCGCGCACCCGGCCTGAGTCATCGTGTACGCAGATGATGAGCTTCTCGTGAGCGGCGGGTCCGATAGCGGCGCGGGCGACCGCATCGAGGTGGCCGTACTCCTCGACGGCGACACCCAGTGGTGCGGCCGATGCCGGAAATGCCCCGTCGACTTCCTTGTCGGCGGCGCGGCGGTCGTCGTCCGCAGCGAAAAGCCAGCCGGTGGCGGCGAGCTGCGAGGCGATCCACTCTTCGTGCCCGGTGTCAGGCGTATCACCCGATGATACCCGCCTGACTACGGCCGCGCGGCCGGCCAGGCGCGCCGCCGCCGCGGCGACGAACTGCTCGCGCTCCGTGTGCACGAACACGACTTCGATGAATCGCTCGGCCAGCAGTTCGCGAAGGCGCAGGACGAGGCTGATCCAGGGGCCGCCGGCGCGAATCGGCTGGACTTCGTACGACGGATGTTCGAGCACCGCGTCGCCGGGTGCGTCGGATGGATACGCGACCGTGACCGGATGCCCGCGCGCGGCGAGGGCGCGCGCCGCGCTGGCGAAGGCGCGAGTGCGGCCGGAGAGTTCCGGCTCGAGCAGCAGGAACAGAACGCGCATCCCGTGTCAGCCCGCCGGAGAGGCAATCGCATCGCCGACCGGGTCATCGCGGAACTGCATCGCGTGCAACCGGTGGTACGCGCCACGGCGGGCGAGCAGCTCGGAGTGGGTACCGCGCTCAATGATGCGCCCGCGATCGAGCACGAGAATCTGATCCGCGTGCACGATCGTCGAAAGCCGGTGAGCGATGACGAACACCGTGCGGCCCTGCAGCAGGCGATCGATCGCTTCCTGAACGAGCCGCTCGCTCTCGGTGTCAAGAGCCGACGTGGCCTCATCGAGTATCAGCACTGGCGGATCCATCAGCAGCGCGCGAGCGATGGCGATCCGCTGCCGCTGACCGCCGCTCAAACGAGTGCCCCGTTCGCCGAGCACTGTATCGTAGCCGTCAGGCAGCTCGCGAATGAATTCGTGGGCGTTGGCTGCGGCCGCCGCCGCTTCGACTTCCTTCTGTGAGTAAAATTCTCCACGACCGTAAGCGATGTTGCTGCGTACGGTGTCGTTGAAGAGCACCGTCTCCTGACTGACGATGCCCGTCAGGCTGCGCAGCGATTGCAGCGTGATCTCGCGTATATCGACGCCGTCGAGAGTGATCCGTCCGGCAGTCGGTTCATAGAAACGCGGAATCAGGTCCACCAGCGTGCTCTTCCCCGCACCGCTGGCGCCGACCAGTGCAACTACCTCCCCGTGTCGCGCCACGAAGTCGATGTCCTGCAGCACCGGCTCATCGCCGTAGGCGAAGTGTACTCCCTCGAACGCGATCGCCTGACTAAATCCATCCACCACTCGCGACCCTCGATCGGTAGCCGTCTCGGTGGGCGTATCGAGCACCTCGAACATGCGCTCCGCCGCGGCGAATGCGTTCTGAGCGGCGGCCGGAATCTGGGATACCTGCTTGAGCGGCTGCAACAACCGAAGCACGAACGTCAGAAAGGCGAGGAATTGTGCGGCCTGCAGCGTTCCATCGACCAGCACCAGCCGTGCGCCGACGAACAGCAGGAACACCGTCATCGCCGTGCCGATGGTTTCGGTTATCGGCTGGCCCAGCAGCGAGATCTTGGACATGCGCACCAGCCCGGCGGAAAAGCGGTTGCTGGCGGATACGAACCGCTCCCCCTCGTGCCGTTCGGCTCCGTACGACTTGATCAATCGAATGCCGCTTACGTTTTCCTGCAGAATGCTCATCATTTCGCCGTGCTCGTCGCGCAAGAGTCGGTAGCCCCTGCGGAGGCGCGAAAGCAGCGGATTGAGTGCGATCAGCAGCATCGGCACGACGACGAGCGCGATCAGCGTCAGGCGGCCGGAGATGCCGGTGAGATAGACGACGTAGATCACGATCAACGCCACGTTCTGAATCGCCTGAGTGACGATCTGAGTAATGAGCGCCTTGGTCTGCTCGGTATCGCTCAGCACGCGGGCAATGATCTGCCCCGTCTTCATGCTGGTGAACCATCCGATCGGCAGCCGCTGCAAATGGGTATACAGCGCGTCGCGCATGTCGCGCACGACGTACTCCTGGAGCTTTGCGCCGAGCACGCCGCCTAGCCAGGTGAAGAAATTCTTCGCCACCGTAACGGCGAGGATTATGAGAATGACGTTCTTCAGCGACTCCATCGGGTTCGCCGGATCGAGCAGCGATCCGACGGTGCTGTCGAGAAATCGGCTGACCCAACCGTCCCCGGCGGGAATCGGCGACTGGCCGAACAGCGCGTTGAGGAACGGAATGAGGAGCGCCAGCGAATAACCACTGAGCGCGGCGGCGACGATGCTGCAGAGGATCGTCCCGACCATCAGGCCAATGTGCGGCCGGAGGAAGCGGACGAGCCGGCGAAAGAGGCTCACTATCGCCGCGGCGTCAGCAGCGCCACCGGCAGAATGACCTCCTCGGGCGTGACGCCGCCGTGCAGAAACGACCCGCGATAGCGCGCCTGATATTCGCGCAGCTTGGTCGGATAGACGAAGAACGTGTCACCGGCGGCGAGCAGGGTGTTGGCACCCAGCCCGCGTCGCGGCAGGCGAAGGTCGTCGGCGTTATTGAAAAGCAGCGCGTGCTCGGGCCGCTCGGCGCGCAGGTCTTCGCCAAACTTGTAGCGCAGATTGGCCGTCGCATCGCGCTTGGCGAACACCGTCGCCGGCGTGTTGCAATGGATGGAGCCGTGATCGCTGGTGACGATCACCGGCACGCGCCGCGCCGCCGCCTCGCGCAACAGCGCAAGAAGCGTCGACCGCTCGAACCACTGCTTCGTCAGGCGTCGTAAGGCGATCTCGTCTCTGGCGACTTCGAAGAGAATTGCCGATTCGCTGCGTCCATGCGTCAGCAGGTCGACGAAATTGAACACGAACGCGCTGACCCCTTCGGTGGCGATGGCGCCGGCCAGGCGCCGCTCCAGATCGCTCGAATCGCGAGCTGTACTGATCTTTTCGTAGCGCACCGGGGTCGGCCCCCGCAGTTCCACCAACTGATTCTCGAGCAGCTCCTTCTCATGGGCGTTGAGCGTCTCGTCGTCGCGGTCATGCCAGAGGTCGGGCAGCCGCGCGGCAATCTCCGATGGAAAGAGCCCGCTGAACAGTGCATTGCGCGAATATGGCGTCGCCGTCGGCAGGATCGAGAACTGATAGCTCGTCTCGATCTCGAACATCGGCGCCAGCACCGGCTGCAGCACCCGCCACTGATCGAGCCGCAGGCAGTCGATGACGACGAGGATGGCCGCCTGATGGCGGCCGAGGAGTGGGAGCAGGAATTCGGGAACGATGTCGATCGAGAGCGGGGGGCGATCTCCCTCGAGGTGGCGCAACCACGACGGGTAAGCCGACCGCATGAACTCGGCGAACTCGCGGCGCACTTCGGGATAGAGCGCCTGCAGCGATTCGTAAAGGCTCGTCTCACCGGCCTCGGCCAGCTGGACATCCCAGTCGACCAGCTCCACATAACGGGAGATCCAGCCCCGCCAGTCAGGCGTGCGCTCGCGCTCCATCGTCATCGCCCTGAACCGCTCGACGAACGCGCGTGCCACCGCCTGCTGCCGGATGCGCGTGCCTTCGAGCAGCCGGGTCACGACGGTGAGTACCTGGCGCGGGCTGACCGGCTTGACGAGGTAGTCCTGCACGTTGACGCCGAGGGCTTCGCGAAGCGTTTCGTCAGTCTCGCTCTTGGTCACCATCACGATCGGCAGGTGCGGATCGAGAGTGCGCAGCTCGCGAAAGGCTTCGAGCCCGCGCTTTCCGGGCATCTGCTCGTCCAGCAGCACGAGACTGTAGGTCCGGCGTCGCAGCATCTCGATGGCGTCGTCGGCGTTCGTGGCCGACTCCACCTCGAAGCCGCGACTGCGCAGGAAGATGCGGTGCGGCTCGAGCAGGTCGGCCTCGTCGTCCACCCACAGTATCGTCTTTGCCGGCTGCACCATTAGGCGCAATGTAGTCCGGCGAAAAATTGCGAGCAACGCCGCTCGTCACCCGTTCGGCTACGTTCTACATTGCGCGCGTGCCCCGTCCCTCGCTCACGCTCGAGCCGCACAAGTTCCCATTCCCGGCGCTCGCCGCCTATGCGGCGGCGGCAACGCCGGGGCGTGATCGCGAGATCGCGATGGCATGTCTGCTCGCCGCGCGGCTGGTCGCCGGCACGCGTCCACCACTCGAGCTAGCCGAAGTGCCGCGGCGCGCCCGAGCGGCCGGAGCAAAATCCTGGCTGGCATCGCACCAGATGAGTGCCCGGCTGCGAGCCGCGCTCGCGCGCCTTTTCGAGGCGACAGGAGCAGCGCCGCCGCTGGCCCTGGCGCGCCCGATGCGCGCGGTGCTGGAGATGGCCGGTCCGAGGTTGGACGAAGCGAGCCGCGCCGAACTGGCCTCGCTACTCGAGCGAATCACGTAACCTCGGACCAAGTCAGGAGTTGCGCCGGGACGCGGCGCGAGTCTGTAATGCGACAGCGCAACTGGAACGCGCGAACCTCACAACTCGCAATTCGCATCTCGACTATGTCCTCGCCACTTGCCCCTCTAGAGCAGCTGATTCAGCGCGTGGATGCCAGCGTGGACGGCGCTCCGTCGCTCGAGACGCTGGCGACGGGGTTTCCTACGCTGGACCGCTTGCTGGGCGGCGGTGTCCGCCGCGGCGATCTCATCGTGCTCGGCGGCGACGTAGGGGTTGGGAAATCGGCGCTGGCGCTGGCGATCGCGGTGCGGGCTGCTGCCCAGCGGTCGGAGGTGGCGTTCTTCTCGGGTGAGATGACCGTCGAACGCGTGCTCGAGCGAGCGCTCGCGATGGAAGGTCGGGCTAGGATCGACGATATGCGCACCGGCGCGCTCGATGAGCAGGCGCGCGCCGGTATCGGCGCGGCGGCCCTTCGCCTTCGCGACACGATGCCCAGGTTCGCGAGGATCGCGCGCGAGGGGGTGGACTCGTTGGCGACGGAAATCGCCGCGCTCGCCGACACGGAGCTGGTGGTGGTGGACTCGCTCTCGAGTTTGCCGTTAGGTGACAAGGGCGAAGCCGAGGCAATGGCCTCCGCGGTGCGAACGCTCAAGCGGACGGCCGTCGAAGCGCGGGTCGCGCTGATCGTCACGACATCGCTCCCGCGTCTCGACCGCAGCCGTGCGGATCCGCGGCCGGTGCTCGACGACTTCGGCGCATTGGGGTCGGTCGTTCAGCTGGCCGACATCGTACTCGGCGTGTTTCGCGAAGAGATGTATCGCCCGGGGCATGGCACGGAAGGGGGCACCGAGCTGTTGCTGCTCAAGAACCGCAACGGCAACACCGGCTATCTCGATCTGTATTTCTACAAGGAGTGGATGCGGTTCGAAGACATGGTGGATTGAGCGACGCGGGACGCGCGACGCGCGACGAGCGACGCGGGTAGTGAGATGCGAGCTGCGTGGTCGAGCTAGTCCTCGCAACTCGCATCTCTCATCTCTTTTCGCTAAGGGGCGCGAATGCGCCGGACGAGCTCCCGCACATCGTCAGGCGGCGGAGGCGTGAAGCGGCTCACGCCCAGGCAAACCGCGAAGTTGAGCATCATTCCGATCGTGCCGACCCCCTGGGCGTTTATCCCGAAGAAGTCCGGGATCACCGGCTCGGCGGCGCCGAAGATCTGCGGAGCGCGAATCAGGCCGATCGTTATGGCGGTGAACGCCAGCCCGATGATCATTCCGGCGATCGCGCCCTCCTTGGTGGTGCGATCGGAAAAAATGCCGAGGACGATGACGGGAAAGAAGCTGGCCGCGGCGAGACCGAAGGCGAACGCCACCACCTCGGCAACGAATCCCGGCGGATTGATGCCGAACCACCCGGCCACCACCACCGCCATCGCGATCACGACGCGCCCGACCGTCAGGCTCTGGCGATCAGTGGCGGATGGATTGATCAGATGGCCATACACGTCGTGGGCGACCGCGCTGGAGATGACGATCAGCAGCCCGGACGCCGTGGAAAGCGCCGCGGCCAGCCCGCCGGCGGCGACGAGCGCAATGATGAAGGGAGCCAGCCGCGCGATCTCGGGCAGCGCCAGGACGATGATGTCCCGATCGATCGCCGCCGAAATCGCCGGACCGGCCGCGGTCGCCCTGGCGCCGAACAGTTCCGCCGCCTGAACGATGCCGTCGCCGTTCGAATCCTGCAGGTTGATCAGACCAGTTTGGGTCCAGTTCTGTACCCAACCGACCGCTTGAACCTGTTCGATAGGCTGATCGGCCAGCGTGCTCAACACATAGTACTTCGCGAATATGGCCACCGTTGGCGCGGTGGTGTACAGCAGCGCGATGAACAGCAATGCCCAGCCGGTGCTCCACCGTGCCGCACGCACCGACCGCACGGTGTAGAAGCGCACGATCACGTGCGGCAGGCCGGCCGTACCGACCATCAGGGCGATGGTCATCAGAAGCACGTTCATGCGACTCAGCTCGGTAAACGGCCGCGCGTATTGCGTCAGTCCCAGGTCCTGGGTGATCTGATTGAGCT
Source organism: uncultured Gemmatimonadaceae bacterium (assembly GCA_964584905.1). GTDB lineage: Bacteria > Gemmatimonadota > Gemmatimonadetes > Gemmatimonadales > Gemmatimonadaceae > JALZIF01. The sequence continues at coordinate 33,870 of CAZPCC010000363.1, forward strand.
TGGGAAGCACCTCGGCGATTGCAAGCTGAGGCACCGGATTGCCGGTGAGCAGGAACGCTATCGCTATGGCCGGCGCCAGATAGGCGAAGATGAGCACGCAGTACTGCGCGATCTGCGTGTAGGTGATCCCCTTCATGCCGCCGAGGATGGCGTAGAATGCGACGATCACCATGCCTATCATGACGCCGATGGTGACGTCGACCTCGAGAAAGCGGCTGAACACCACTCCGACGCCCCGCATCTGGCCGGCGACGTAGGTAAAGGAAACGAAGATCGCGGCGATTACGGCCACCACGCGCGCGGTCGTCGAGTAGTAGCGGTCTCCGACGAAATCGGGCACCGTGTACTTGCCGAACTTGCGGAGAAAAGGCGCGAGGAGCAGGGCGAGCAACACGTAGCCGCCGGTCCACCCCATGAGATACACGGCACCATCGTACCCGAGGAAGGCGATTATGCCGGCCATCGAAATGAAACTGGCCGCACTCATCCAGTCAGCGGCGGTCGCCATTCCGTTTCCTAACGCGCCAACGTTCTGGCCGGCCACGTAGAAGCCCGCTGTCGTCTTCACTCGCGTTGCCAGCGCAATGCCGATGTAGAGCGCGAACGTGACCGCGATCATGAGCAGGGACCAGCGTTCGATCGACATGAAGTTGAGTCTGGGATCGCGGATGGACTGAAGTGCGAAGTGCGAAGTGCGAAGTGCGAAGTGCGAAGTGCGAAGTGCGAGATGCGAGATGCGAGATCGGGAAGCGTGCATCAGGCGATGTTTGTTTCCCCCAAGCCCCGATCCCCTGGCCCCTAGTCCCGCGTTATGTACGCCTTAAGATCCAGCCGGTCGGCCATCCACGCATTCACGAAGATCAGGATCACGAAGACGTAGATCGAACCCTGCTGGCCCATCCAGAATCCGAACGGAACCCCGCCAATCGAAAGGGTATTGAGCTGCTCGACGAACAGAATGCTCATCACAGGGCCAACGAGCGCCCAGATGGCAAGCAGGATCGCGATGCGGCGGAGCGTGGAGCGCCAGTGGGCGCGATGGTCGAATGTCACGTGGAGAGTCGTAGCGGGAAACCGGCACGGCGAACGCGCGGGAGTCTGCACATCTCGACGGCGGAGTGCAATGGGAGGCGCGTGCAGGCGGCGCTTCCCCGTCTACGCTACGCCCGTGCCTCCGTACAGTCGGACCGCGGTTGCGAGAAGAGGGGTCACCCTGGAGGAACGGGGAACGACCGGCCGGTTTCCGCCAGCTTCCAGTGCGAAAGACCCCGCCGCGCCCCGAAAAGAATGTGGCTACCCCCATCGACATTTGACACCCGATGTCACATTTTAGCGACCCGGTTCACTTTCCACATCGTATCCGCAGCTGTGCCAGGCTCGGGAATGTCATCGGGTTGCTCCACCCGCCTCTGATTCGTCAGGCTGATGGAGTAGGCAACCAGGAAAATGCACTCCGTCGCGTCCCTGCTCGGCGCCAAGTCCAGTCAGACCGTCGTCCCCGTGCCGCCCATGTCTTTAGGAATCCCCAAAGAGTGCCCGCACGAACTCCGTCCGGGCGTCACCGTGTGCCTCCACTGCCGCCGCGCCGAGATGGACATTGCGCGCGCCAAGGTCGCACGAGTGGGAGTCCGAGCGGGAGCAGTGGGCCTGACCCTCGCAGTAACCGTGGCATTTGTGGTATCGGGCTCCGACGCACTGAAGGATTCCGCCCAGGTGCCGACGAGCAGCACGCCCTCGGTTGAGCTGCCCAGCCTGGCAGTAGCGGTGAGCACCCTTCCCGACAGCGCGGTCAGTCCCCCTGTGAGGGCTGCCGCACGAAGTTCCGCGGAGGTGAACGCCTCCGCACAGCGTCCGGCTCCGCCGGTTGCACAGCCTACGCCGCGGCCGCTTGGGCCCCTGGTGGCCCCTGGCCGCACCGAGATGGGCGACGGGCTCTACATCGAGCGCGCCGGTGAGACGGTCACCGTTCACTTCGATACGCCGACGACCCGAACCCGGCGCCGGGACAAGTTCGAAAGCGTGGTTCGCCGCACGCTGCCCGAAGTCTACGGCTCCGCCGCCGAAGCAATCCTTTCGAACATTCCTGAAGGAACGCTCGTCGATCCGGCGATCATGGTCACCGATATTGCCGAGCGCGGGCGCGGGGTAAGGCTGGATTCGGGCGACGGATGGAAGTTCTCACTCTGGCCCGAGACTCGGCCGGGCGAGGATGGGCCGCTCGTCGTGAGCTATCGCGTGGCGGTGACTCAGTAGCGTGCGACTGGGCCGGCGAAGGCAACCGCCGCCTTCGTATCCACGTTAGGTCGCCGGGCACCGGCTTGGCCGGAAGGCCGGCGTGGCCCTGGTTTTCCGCTTCACCGCCGGGACGGGGTGGCCTTGCTCCCAGCTTTCGCAGGTGGCAGCCGTCTCCCTCCTCTCCGAGCCAGCCAGCGATTCGCCGTGCCTCGGACGCCGCGTATATTGTCGCGAACGGGCGAGCGCCATTCCCGCGGCCCGTGCACTTACGCAGACCCGTAGCGATCCGCATCATGGCCGGTCACAGCAAATGGAAGCAGATCAAGCACTACAAGGCCGCCACGGACGCGAAGCGTGGCGCGCTGTTCACCAAGTTGATCCGCGAGATCACGGTTGCCGCCCGCCAGGGCGGGGGTGATCCGTCGGGCAACCCCCGCCTGCGAACGGCGATCGACACCGCGAAGAACGCCTCGATGCCCAAGGACAATATCGAACGAGCGGTCAAGAAGGGGACGGGCGAGTTGGAAGGGGTGGACTACCAGGAAGTCGCGTACGAAGCGTATGCTCCTGGTGGGGTGGCGATGATCATCCAGGCCCTCACCGACAACCCGACACGCACGGTGGCCGATGTACGGTTCAAGCTGTCGCGATCCGGCGGCAACCTGGGTGCCACGAACTCGGTTGCCTGGATGTTCGAGCGCAAGGGACAGATCTATCTTGACGCGACGCGTTATGCAGATGAGGAAGCGGCACTCGAATCCGCGCTCGTCGCGGGGGCAGAGGACTTCATCCGCGACGGGGAGCAGTACACGATAACGACCGATCCTACACAGCTCCATATGGTGCTTGCCGCGCTTCAGGAATCGGGCATCGAGGCCAGCGAGTCGGAGATCGCCATGATTCCGAAGAACACCGTGCGGGTCGAAGGGAGGAATGCGGAGTCGGTGCTCAAGCTCATCGAGGACCTCGAGGATCTGGATGATGTGCAGAAGGTCGCGGCGAACTTCGACATTGATTTCGAAGAGCTCGAGAAGCAGGAATTAGGAAATAGGAATTAGGAATTAGGAAACAGGAACAGGAAAGAGGAACCGGGAACCAGGATCTGGAATCAGGAAACGGCGCTCTTCGGGGAACGGAGCGGGTTGGTATGTTGTGGTGTGGATCCACGGACTCTCGCAGCGCCTTGAAGCACAATCACAAGTCTTTCATCAGTTGCCTGACCTTTGCCAGAGGCACCACCTGACGACTGAACAGCCAACCGAAGGTAACCGCAGATTACGCAGATGGGTTCGCATACTCGGCGGCTCACGGCTCGCGTGACTGAGCATCTGCGAAATCTGCGAAATTTGCGGCTGGTTGTTTCTGAAGATGCGAGAACTCACTCGATCCTGACGATCAGACAAGACTCAAATGTGGTTGCTCAGTTTCAACCAGTGCGACACTTGGTATTGAGGGCATGAGACCGACAGCTCGAGAATGGCCACACGATCACCTCGGAGCCCTCTATTCCCGTTCCCGTTCCCGTTTTCGATTCCCGTTTCCCGTTTCCCGTTTTCCCTAACGCCCTTGATCGTCCTCGGCATCGATCCTGGCACGGCAGTCACCGGCTACGGGGTGGTGGAGGGTGCCGGTCCGCCTTTCACGCTGCTCGAATGCGGCGTGGTGCGCACGACGGCGTCGGTGTCGCTGGGAACACGCCTGCTGGAGATTCACGATGGCGTGGCGGCGCTGATCGCCCGCCACCGGCCGGCAGCGATCGCTGTTGAAGACGTGTTCTATGCGCGTAACGTGCGCACGGCACTAGTACTCGGCCATGCACGCGGGGTAGTGCTGCTAGCCGCCGAGCAGGCCGGCATAACGATTGCCGAATATCCGCCGGCGGAGATCAAGAAGGCGGTGACCGGAACGGGGGCGGCGACCAAGGAGCAGGTGCAATTCATGGTGGCGCAACTGCTTCGGTTGCGCGCGGCGCCCCAGCCCTCGGACGCGGCCGACGGGGTAGCCGCCGCGCTCACATATTTGATGAGCCTGCCGTTGCGCCTGGCGCGAATCGGGTGATAGCCCGTGTGGAAGGAACGCTCGCCGCGCGCGACCTCGACAAGGTGGAGATCACCACGGAGGGAGGTGTCACCTACGAGCTCTCGATTCCGCTCTCGGTGTTCGAGGGGCTTCCGGCGGTCGGCGACAGGATCGCCTTGCACACGCAGCTCATCGTGCGCGACGACGCGTGGCTGCTCTACGGCTTCGCCAACATGTTCGAGCGGCGGGTGTTCTCCCGCTTGATGACTGCCACCGGCGTCGGCCCGGCATTGGCGTTAGGCATTCTGTCGGCGTTGTCGGCGGAGCGGGTGGTGCGGGCGATTCGCGAGGGGGACATTGCCGCACTGCAGGGAGTGCCGCGGGTGGGCCGGAAGAAAGCGGAGCGCCTGATTCTGGAGTTGGCGGACAAGCTGGAGGATCTGGGGGTGGCATCCGCCGCGGCGGGCGGCGGAACCCGCACGGCAGCGGTGGACGACGCCGCGCGCGCACTCGTTTCGCTCGGCTATTCGCAGGGCGAAGCAGACCAGGCGCTGCGCCTGGCGCTCGATGACGGTGGCCGTGGGATGGACGCCGCGCCACTCATTCGTCTGGCCCTATCAAAGGTGAAAGCGAGATGACCGGAGCAGCACGCTGCGCGACGTTCACCGAGAGCGTGATTCGCGAAATGACGCGGATCGCCAACGATGCGGACGCGATCAACCTCGCGCAGGGATTCCCCGATTTCCCGATGCCCGCGCCGATGAAGGATGCTGCATGCGCCGCAATCCAGGGAGACATCAACCAATACGCGGTCACATGGGGCGCCCCCGCCCTGCGACTTGCAATCGCCGAGAAATACCACCGGTGGTACGGCATGGAGGTCGATCCCGAACGGGAGATCACGGTCACCTGCGGCGCGACCGAGGCTATGGCGTCGGTTTTCCTGGCGCTGATCGATCCCGGCGATGAAGTCATCGTGCTCGAGCCGTTCTACGAGAACTACGGTCCCGACGCGATTCTGGCCGGCGCCAAGCCGGTGTTCGTCCCGATGGAGCGTCCGGACTGGACACTCGACCCCGAGCGGCTGCGAGCCGCGTTCACGCCGCGTACCAGGGCGATAATCGTCAACACCCCGCACAACCCCACCGGGCGCGTGCTCACGCGCGGCGAGTGCGACCTGATCGCCGAGCTGTGCCGCGAGCACGATGTGTGGGCGATCACCGATGAGATCTACGAACATATTCGTTATGCGGGCGACCACCACGTGCTGGCCACCTGGCCCGGCATGCGAGAGCGCACGATCACCATATCGGGGTTGTCCAAGACTTTCAGCTGCACCGGATGGCGGCTCGGCTACGCCGTCGCGCCTCCCGACGCGACGCTGCCGATTCGCAAGGTGCACGACTTTCTCACCGTCGGCGCACCGGCTCCGCTGCAGGCCGCGGGCGCGCTGGCAATGGCCTTCGATGCGGACTACTACAATCACCTGGGGCTGGACTACCGCGATCGCCGCGAAACGATCGGCAATGCCCTGTCGGCGGCCGGTTTCCGCTTCACGCTTCCCGAGGGCGCCTATTACATACTCGCCGACTTCTCCGACCTCAGCGAGCTTGGCGATGTGGACTTCGCCAAGTGGATGACGCGCGAGATCGGCGTGGCAACGGTGCCTGGATCGAGCTTCTATCACGATCCCGCGCTCGGCCGCTCGCTCGTAAGGTTCGCCTTCTGCAAATCGCGGGAGACACTGCTCCGAGCGGCCGAGCGGCTGGCGGAGGTACGCAGCGGCGTGCTGTAGTGGTTTGTCGCCGCGTCCGAGCCCTATATTGCCCTCAGGCCCGCCTGACTCCCCGTCGCCGTTTGCCTTGCGATCCGGGACCGCGGCGCTCGTGTTTCGCAACTCGCAACTCGTTTCCATGGCCCGCGCCGAGATCACTACCCCCGAAGCCCTGACCGACGACTCTGCAGTCGAGCTCTCGCTCCGCCCAAGGCGGCTCGAGGAGTTCATCGGGCAGCGGAAGGTGAAGGAGAGCCTTCGCATCTACATCGATGCGACCGTAGCGCGGAAGCAGCCGCTGGACCACACGTTGTTTCATGGCCCGCCCGGGCTGGGCAAGACCACGCTCGCCGAGCTGGTCGCGCGCGAGTTGGGGGTGAACCTGCGTACCTCGTCCGGGCCGGCGCTCGAGAAGCCGGGGGATCTGGTGAGCACGCTCACGAATCTGCGCGAGAACGACGTGCTGTTCATCGATGAGATCCACAGGCTTCGCCCAATCATCGAGGAGTTCCTCTATCCGGCGATGGAGGACTACAGGATCGATATTCGCCTGGGCGACGGGCCCAAGGCGCAGACGGTGAGCATGCCGATCGCGCCGTTCACCCTCATTGGCGCGACGACGCGATTCGGCATGCTCACGCCGCCAATGCGGGCCCGATTCGGCATCGTCGAGCGGTTGACGTTCTATCCGCCTGACGATCTGGAATGCATCGTAATGCGCTCGGCGACGGTACTCGGGGTCGCGATCGACGAAGCTGGCGCTTCCGAGCTCGCGCGCCGGGCACGAGGAACACCTCGCGTGGCCAACCGGTTGCTGCGTCGCGTACGCGACTTCGCACAGGTGCGGGCGGACGGCCACATCTCGGAACAGGTGGCGGCCGATGCGCTCGCAATGCTCGACGTAGACCAGTTCGGGCTCGATGACATGGACGCCCGCGTCATGCGCACGATCATCGAGAAGTTCGACGGAGGCCCGGTCGGGATCGCGACGATCGGTGCGGCGATCGGTGAGGATGCCGGCACGATCGAAGAGGTGTATGAGCCTTTCCTGGTTCAGAACGGATTCCTTCAGCGCACACCGCGCGGCCGCATGGCTACCGCCCTCGCCTATCGCCACTTCGGCTATCAGCGGCCGGATGGGGATCAGGCTGGCTTGTTCGAACTGTGAACCTGGCCGGTGCCCGGTAGCGCCCCGGCCGGGAATTAGTTCCGTACCTTCGCGGTCAGCGATTTCTTCGTCATACTCCGGTTCGTAGCTGCTCATGCGTCAGTACTGCCTTTCAGCTCTCCTGATCCTCGCCTGTGCCGCGTGCTCCAAGCACGTGGAGGCGCCGCAGAACTGGCGGTCGGCCGTGAACGCGCACGTCGCGTCAGGCGACACCGCGGCCGCCATCGCCGTGCTGGATTCGGTGGTCGCCGTGTACCCGCGCGACGCCGCTGCCTGGAACCGGATGGGGATGCTGGCATGGGCCAAGGCGCGGCCGGAATGGCACGGGCGCATGGTGCAGGAGCGCGAGCAGATCTCGATGATGAGACGCGCGGACACGGCGCTGCGTCTGGCACACGCGTACGGACAGGATAGTGCACGTTATGCGCTCGACCTCGGCAGGTTTTTTCTGTTCGGTGACCTGGTCACCCTTCGCGTACAGGCGATCGGAAAGTTCGAGCACGCGATCGATGCGGCGAGGCGTGCCGGAGACAGTACGCTCGTATCGGAGGCCGCGGACGAGCTGGGCATGGTGTTCTGGCGGCGTTATGAGGCCGTGGCCAACCGCCGGCTGATTCCCAGCGGTATCAATACGATTCCATATCACGCGCTGAGCGAGCGAAAGGCGGTCAAAGACTGGATCGAGACAGCCACTCAACGATATCCCGAGCCGAGCGGTCAACTCGACTACCTCAAGGCAAGTGATCTGTTCACAGTGGCACGCGCTGCCAACCCGGCCGCGCAGCTTCCGGCGAAGCACGCCTTCATGGCGCTCGCCGAGCAAGGGAGATGGGAGGAGCTGCGGGCCACGGCAACGGCCCGAATTGCCGCGGCACCTGACCATGATATCGCGTGGATGGCGCTCGGACTCGCCGCGCACCGGGTAGGCGACTATCCGCGGGCTACCGAAGCCTTCGACCGCGCTCTCTCACTGCTCCCACCTAATGAAAGCGCACGATATACCGGGATCTCGCGGATTCTCGGGCCGAGTGACTCGGTCGAGTACGAAGGCTACTCCGAGCGTCAACGCCAGCAGTTCGACAGGACGTACTGGACGGCCGCCGATCCCCTGTCGCTAACCGCTGACAACGAGCACCGGCTCGAATTTCTGGCGCGGATCGCGTTTGCCGAACTACGGTGGACGTCGGAGGACTTCGAATTGCGCGGCGCTGACACCGACCGGGGTCAGATCTACGTGCGGTACGGTCCGCCACCGGAGATCATCGCCATGCCTCCCGCCGGGTCCGGGGGGAACGCGGGCGCGTCGCTCGTGCTGTGGTATTACCCACTAACCAATCTGCATTTCGTCTTTCGGCAGCCGCCTAGCTATGGCACCGCGACGTACGAGTTCAGCTACCACGAGATCGCACGAGAGGCACGGTTCGTTGCGCCGGTCACCTGGACGAACGTGCCGGTCACCATGTCGATCGATTCGGTGCCCGTCCAGGTCGTGCGGTTCCGCGGGCCTGGCGATTCCTCGGATGTCGCGTTGTTCGCGCACCTCCCCGTAAGGCGCCTGCTCACGGGCCTGGATCTGACGAGCGGCACCGTAGACGTTGGACTCACCCTCTATCGCGGCGCTCTCGAGATCGTCGAGCGCGACAGCATGCGGCAGACCGTGAACGTAGCTCAGCCCGACGCGGCGGAGCGGCGGACCTGGCGGCGCCGGTTCGCGCCAGGCGAGTTAGGCTATCGCGTAGAAGCGTTGCAGGCCGAAGGCGGCCGTGCTGCGCGGGCGCTCGGCTCGGTACGGCTCACTAACGACCGGGGCTTCGGAATCAGCGACGTGCTTGTTGCCGACCGGGTAGAGCCACGCGCCGATTCGGCCGCCAGGTGGACTGATCTGATCATCGAGCCGAACGCCGGTGTGCTGAGCCAGGACGAGGACATAGGCGTTGCATGGGAGACATATGCTCTGACCGAGCGCCGGGGGCAGGTGCGTTACAGAGTGGAGCTCGCGCTCACCTTGCTCGAGGTTCCGCGCGGGGCCAGCCTGAGTGCGAGGGTGATCGGCGGCATCGCCGATCTCATTGGGATAAGCGGCGTGGGTGAAGACCGCGTTTCCCTGTCGTACGAACAAACCCGGGTCGCAGCGCCCGTGATGCTCGACTACCTCACGCTGGATCTGGCGGACGCGCCCGCGGGACGCTACAGGATGACGGTCTCGGTCACGGATCTCGCAACGCAGCAGAGGGCAGAGACTGCGCGCGAGTTGCGGATCGAGCCCTGACGGCCGGGAACGATCGGGAACCTGCCTCGCGACAACTGTAAGCATTCCTCCCGACGTCTACGTAGTAGAGGAGGCTCTGCGTGCAGTACTCGCGCACCGACACAGCACCCCGCCGTTTAGCTTTCCCACCGCATGCGATTCGCCGTAATCACGCTACTTGTCGCCACATCGGCGCTCCTACCCCGCCTGGCCGCTGCCCAATCCGCGACCGAAAGCGAGCGTGCGGATCGTGTGACCACGCTGGTCGCGCGTGCGGACTCGCTTGCCGTGGCCGGGGATTCAACCTGGGCGATGGCGGCCCTCGACTCGGCGCTTCGTATCGACCGGCGAGCAGCGGGAGCATGGCACCGAAAGGGCCGGATCGCATGGCGTCTCGCTCAGCCGGACTCGGCGACCCGGGTCAAGTGGACGCAGCGGAACATCAGCCTCATCCGCCAGGCGGATTCCTCGCTGCGTTATGCGGTGGCGTACGCACCCGACAGCGCCCGCTTTCACCTTACGCTGGCAAACTTCTTCCTATCCCACTCTCTGGTAACCGTGCGGTTCAACGCGATGGGGGCCTTCGAGCGCGCAGCCGAGGCCGCGGTGAAGACGGGGGACAGCATCACGGCGTCGGAAGCGCTGGATCGGGTGGGAATGCGCTACTGGCGGCGATACGAGCCGCTGATCGATCGAGTCGCACCCGGCAGCGTCGAGAATCCGGATTTCGATGTGTACATCCGGGACGAGGGGCTGCTGCAGAACTTTCTCGATAATTTCGCGCACAAGCCAGAGGGTCGGTTAGGCGACGGCGACTTCACGCGGGCGCGTGACCACTTTGAGCAGGCGCTTTCGCTGAACGCGAACAATGCGATGGCGCGGCGCCATCTCTTCATGGCAATGACCTCCCGCGGCCAATGGACCCAGCTCCGCGAGGCCGCCCATGGGCGATTGAACAGGACCCCGTGGGATTCGTGGGGCTGGTTGGCGTTAGGCCTGGCGGCGCACCGGCTTGGCGACGATGGCACGGCAACGGCGGCGTTCGACAGTGCTCTGTCGCTGCTCGGAGCCGCCGAGCGAACGCATTTTACGCGACTTTCCCGGCTGCTCGGCGCAAAGGATTCAGCGCGCTTCGCGGGGATGTCCGAGCAGCGGGTTGCGCGCGCCGCGCGGCTGTACTGGGCCGTCGCCGATCCACTGGCGCTTACGCCGGGCAACGAGTACTGGCTGGAGTTCCTGAGCCGGGTGACCGAGGCCGAGTTGCTGTATACCGTGGAGGAGTACGGACTACGTGGCGCGGACAGCGACCGGGGCTCGGTGTTGGTTCGCTATGGTCCTCCCGACCTGTCGATGTCGTTTCCACCGGATACGTTCGGACGGATCGGCATTCTGTGGAGGTACCGTAGCGGGCTCGCGTTCGCCTTCAAGCTCTCTCCGTCGTTCGGTACCGCCAACGCAGTGTTCGAAGTGCGCGATGTGCATGACGAGCGATTCAACCGCACACCCGCGCGTTGGGACAACCTGGCCACCACGCGGCGAATGGACAGCATTACGACGGTGGTGACGCGCTTCCGCGGTGCCGGCGATTCGGTGGACCTGCTTGTGGCGGCGGAGATTCCCACCGGTCGCCTGACGCGTGGGGTGGCACTGACGAGCGGGTACATGCAGATCGGATTCATCGCGTTCGATGGCGACGCGAACCTGCTTGCCCGGGATACAAGTTCTCATGTGATGTCGTTCACTGCGGGCGATTCCTCGCGGCTGCTGCGCCGCTCATGGCGCCAGAGCGTAGGCGTCGCCGAGATCGGATACCGGGTCGAGGCGCTGCAGCCCGAGAGCGGCAACGCGGCACGGTCGGTTGCCGCGGTGGCGCTCAGCCGCGGCGCCGGCTTTGGCGTGAGCGACGTGCTTCTGGCCGATTCGGTAAGCACCACCGGCGGCCTGCCGATGCGGTGGAGCGATCTCGCGATCGAGGCAAGCATTGGCCGCGTGGAACGAGGTCATGACATCGCACTCGTGTGGGAGACTTACAACCTCGCCGCCGACTCGACACGCTCGAGCAACTATCGCGTGGAGATCGGGATCGTGCGCACCGACGGTACTCGCATCGGCCGCGCGATTACGCGAGTGCTCGGTGGTACTCTCGGACGAGGCGAGGGTCGTGGCAGCGACGACCGTGTGGCGGTCAGTTTTGACCGGCGGGTGCCGGCGCGGCCGGTGACGCTCGACTACCTGACGCTCGACCTTGGTGATCTGGCTCCGGGCGCATATCGCCTGACGATTGCCGTAGTCGACGCGGTGACGAACGCCAGAGCGGAGAGCGCGCGAGAGTTGATGATCGTGCGATGAGCCAAGGCGACCGGACGGCGGACTACGACTACGAATTGCCGCCGGATCGCATCGCTCAAGTGCCACTTCCGCACCGCGACGACAGCCGGCTGATGGTGGTGCACCGGAAAACCGGTGTGCTGGAGCACTCGCGATTCCGGGACCTTCCCGGCTTGTTCGCGCCGGGCGACGCGATAGTGTTGAACACCACCAAGGTGTTGCGCGCGCGTCTGCTAGGCCGCCGCGCATCGGGTGCTCCCGCGGAAATATTGCTGCTGCATCCCGTAGCAGGCGACGACGTTTGGGAGGCGATGGTGAGCCCGGGTGGCAAGCTGCGTCCGGGCCGCATGGTGCACATAGCCGAAGGGTTCGATGCGGAGATCCTCGAGATTACGGAGCGACGCACCCGGCTCGTCAGGCTCACATCGAATCAGCCGGTGCTCGAGGCGATTGCGCAGCACGGGCACATCCCGCTGCCGCCGTACATCGACCGCGGAGACGACGCCTCGGATGCGGCGCGATATCAGACGGTGTTCGCACGCGAAGAGGGCTCGGTGGCAGCGCCGACGGCTGGACTGCACTTCACCGACGAGTTGCTTGCGGCAATCCGCGACCGGGGAGTCGACCGTGCCGACATTCTGCTGCACGTCGGTGCCGGAACATTCAAGCCGGTCGAGACGGATGACCCGGCCGAGCACGTGATTCACGAGGAGTGGTTTCGCGTCACCGGCCAGGCCGCCGATACGCTCAATGGGGTCCGTGCGAACGGCGGCCACGTGTGGGCGGTGGGAACGACCACCGCCCGCACGCTCGAGAGCGTGGCGGATGAGTCCGGCCGGTTGACGGCTCGGGACGGCGAAACCCGGCTGTTCATCCGGCCCGGATACAGGTTTCGCGCGGTGGACAAGCTCATCACGAACTTCCATCTTCCCCGCTCCACGCTTCTCATGCTCGTTGCGGCGTTCGCCGGCTACGAGCTGACGATGCATGCCTATCGAACGGCTGTTACCGAAGGATACCGGTTCTATTCCTATGGCGATGCAATGGCGATCGTTTAGCGCGGCGCTCACCGCGGCTGTGCTGGCGGGCTGCATGTCAACGACTCAGCAATCGTTTCTTCCCGATCCGGGCGCGGGGCGCATCACGCCTGACGAGTTCCGGTCGCGGGCGAGCACGTTCCTCGCCGCCGAGTGTCCCAGACTGATGGGATCCGGGAATATTGCGTTGGGCGAGGCGGGGTTCAGGCTCACACTCGCCGTCGACGGGTCGGTGCGCGAGGCGATCCTCGCGCGGCCGAGTCCGGACGAGCGAATGAACACACTGTTCGGCGGGCTCGCCGCGCAGCTCCGGTTTGCGTCGGCGACCGCCGATGGCGACTACGCGCCGATCACGGCCGGATACTCCTGCGCGCCAAACGCGGCGGTAGCGACGCTGGAGCTGAACACCACGCCGTGACCAAACGGGCGTTCGACTTCGCCATCGGCGCCAACGCCGGCGCAGCGCGCGCCGGCGTTTTCGTCACTCCTCACGGATCAGTCGAAACGCCCGCGTTCATGGCGGTCGGGACCCTAGCCACCGTCAAGACGCTGGATCCCCGTGAACTGCGCGAGATCGGTTGCGAGATGATTCTCGCCAATGCGTATCACCTTCACCTCCGTCCCGGGGAGGAGATCATCCAGCAGCTGGGCGGCCTGCACCGATTCATGGCGTGGGATGGGCCAATCCTCACCGACTCGGGCGGCTTTCAGGTGTTCTCTCTCGAGGCGATACGAAAGGTCTCCGAAGAGGGGGTGGAGTTCCGAAGCCACATCGATGGATCCGCGCGGCAGTTCACACCGGAAAGCGTTATGCGTCTGCAACGCGCGCTCGGTGCGGATGTGATCATGCAGTTCGACCACGTTATTCCCGGGCAGTCCGAGATCGGGGCGGCGCGGGATGCGAGCGACCGGAGCCTGCGCTGGCTGGAACGGTGCGCTGCGGAATTCGCCAGGTTGAGTGGAGGGGATCAGTCCCAGTCCCTGTTCCCCATTGCCCAGGGCGGAATTCATCCGGAACTTCGCCTGGACGCGGCGCGCCGCATCCAGACGCTCGGCGACTGGGACGGCTACGCCATTGGCGGGCTCTCCGTGGGCGAAGCCAAGCCGGCCATGTACTGCATGCTCGAGATCATGAACGAGTCCCTTCCCCTCGAACGTCCGCGATATCTCATGGGCGTGGGCTTTCCCGAAGACCTGGTCGAGGGCGCGCGGCGAGGGGTGGATCTCTTCGACTGCGTCGCTCCCACGCGAATGGGGCGCAACGGCACGGCTTTCACCTCGGTAGGCCGCTTGAACGTGCGGCGCGCCGAACTGCGCCACAGCGCGCTGCCCCTCGACTCCGACTGCTCCTGCTCTACCTGCACACGGTTCACTCGCGCCTACATTCGCCACCTGTTCGCCAGCGACGAAGTGCTCGGCCTGCGACTTCTATCCCTGCACAATGTACATTTCCTCGTGGCGCTGATGCGCCAGGCACGCGCCGCCATTCTCGACGGCACGTTCGACCGCTGGAGCCGAGACTGGCTCGCGCGATATCACTCTGAAACCGTCCCGGCCTCATGACCGCACCGCTCGCCGCCGTGCTGCTCTTCGCGCCCTCCGACCAGAACGCGATGTTGCAGCCGCTGATCATGTTCCCGCTGATCTTCATCGTGTTTTATTTCGTGATCATGCGGCCGCAATCACAGCAACGAAAGAAGCACGAGGAGGCCCTCAGGAACCTGAAGCGTGGTGATGAAGTAGTGACCACCGGCGGTGTGATCGGCGAGGTCGTGCATATCAAGGACGGCACCAAGGACGGACAGCCAACGCAGACCATGGAAGACCGCATCACGATCAAGAGCGGCGAGTCACGCCTCGTCGTCGAACGCGGCCGCATAGCGCGCGTCGCCTCCCGAACCACGGGCACCAGCAGCGCCGCCTGATGAGTCTGCTCGACATCCACCTGCTTGGGTCACCAGTTCTCCGTCAGGTGACGGCACCGGTGGAAACGGTTACCGATGAGCTCCGGCAGCTCATCGATGACATGTTCGAGACCATGTATGCCGCAGAAGGCATCGGTCTGGCCGCGCCGCAGGTGGGACGCCTCGAGCGAATCGCGGTCATTGATGTGCACGAAGAGGGAACGGAGCCGTTCGTCGTCATCAACCCGGAGATCGTGCTCGCCGACGGATCCGCGCGCGCGGAGGAAGGGTGCCTTTCAATGCCCGACCTGTACGGCGATGTGGACCGGTCGACCCGGATAGTCGTCCGCGCGCTCGATCGCGAGGGGGCTCCGTTCGAGCTGGAAGCACGCGATCTGCTGGCTCGCTGCCTGCAACACGAGATAGACCATCTGCACGGCCGGCTGTTCATCGACTATCTCGGACTGCTGAAGCGCCGTGCGATGATGAAGAAGTGGGAGAAGCTTCGCCAAGACGATCGCGCGACTACGCGGAAGGTCACGCCGAGGGAAGTCGCCAGGCATCACCACCGCGACGAGGAGCTCTGAGTGCGCGTCCTCTTCTGGGGGACATCGGAGTTCGCCGTACCTTCATTTCGTTCGCTCATTGGCGAAGGATTCGAGGTAGCGGGTGTGGTCACTCAGCCAGACCGCGCAACCGGCC
>CAZPCC010000364.1:0-2681 GCA_964584905.1 uncultured Gemmatimonadaceae bacterium
CGGCCGCTCTTCCGCCGGTTGCCGCGCCTGCCAGGCCGCCCAGGCTGTAGAGCGCGTGAACACGCGACATGATCGGGCGATCGCAGCGCTTCTGAACCGCGGCCGCCTGCGCGTTCATCGCGACATCAAGCAGCCCGTTGGCGAGCCCCAGCGCCACTAGCGATAACATCAGCCCCGCTGCATTGGGCGCCAGCGGGGGAAGCGTCAGCGCCGCGGCGAACGCGAAGATCGCCAGGCGAGTCACGGGTCGGCTCCCATGCCTGGCGACGAGCTGTCCGGCGGCCCCCATCGCCACGATGGCACCAGCCGAAAGTCCCAGGAGAACGAGCCCGAGTCCGCCCGCGCTCAGGTCGAGTCGGTCCTGCACGGCCGGAATGCGCACCGCCCAGTTGGCGGTGCCGGCTCCGGTCAGGAAGAAGATCACCGAGACCGCGATGCGCGCGGCTCGAGCCTCCCTGTCAACGATCCGACGGTTGTTGTCAGGCATCGCCGGCAGGTGTTCCTGCTAGGCCACGGCGAACAGCGCCGGTTCCGTCCCGTCGGCGCTGGCGCGGATGTTCACCCAATCGGTTCTCACGCGGTCCCATTCCTGGATCACCAGCCCATGCAGGTCGAACCAGCTCCGGATCTCAGCCGGATCGAACCCGACGACTTCCTCGAGCAACGGCACGAACACGGCGAGCGCGTCGTCGCTGATAACGGTGCGCCGTGCTATTTCGGTGATCTGGCGCGCCTGTGATACCGCAATCGTCAGGCCCTCGCCGCGGTTCACGTGCAGCATGACGTGGAGATCCGAGCTGCCATCGCCCACGTAAATGACACGCTCACGGGGAATTCCGAGCGTCGTCCGGAGATTCTCGACCGCCGTGACCTTTCCGTATCCCGCTGCCACGCTGTCGACCGAGGCGATCTCGCCCGATCCGGCCTCGTAGCCGAGACGCGTGCCGATTACGTTGCTCAGCGGCACGATGCCGTCCAGCGCGGCATGGACGATCTCTTCAGGCGCGGCGGACACGACCCGGAAGTCGAAGTGGTAGCCTTCTACTCCGCTCTCGAGGAGATCGGGGAGGAGATGGATGTTCCTCTTGAGCCGGATCTGCCTTCCGACGTCCGTCAGGTCAGCGCGGCGCACACGCCGGTACTCGGGGTCGTGGCGCAGAAGGTAGGTTAGTTCGGCGCCCGACTGCACGAGATTGAGCCGCGACAGACCGGCGACCTTTTCGTCGAAACCGGAAATGCCGAGCTTATGGCTGAGCACGCGCCCCGAATCGTTGGAGCTCAGCGTCTGATCAAAATCGCTCACGAACAGGAAATGCCTGGTCATTGTGCTGCCTTCGTCGTGCGGCCTTTCGGCCACGGTGCAACCTGTCTGAGATGCCACCCTGCTGTTGGAGCAGTTTTCCGTGCATGAAGATATAGCGGCTCCGATCGTTCCGATCCAAGACAATATTTGTCGTATGCCATACCCAGAAGGTATCACCGCGGCAGCGGGACGTTGCAGCCGCGCTTGATGACAGCGAAGATCCCATCGATGCCAGAGCTCACCATCTCCATGCCGGCTCGCAACGCCGCGCGATATGTGCAGGCCGCGCTGAAGAGCGTGTTGGCCGAGCAGTCGATGGAGATCGAGGTCGTCGTGGTGGACGATGCATCGACCGATGAGACGGCGGAGCAGGTCAGGGCACTCGGCGACTCGCGAGTCCGGCTCGTTGGCACTCCGGAGCGGCGCGGCATCGGCTGGTGTCACAATCAGGCCTTGCGCCACTCGACCGCTCCGTTCGTGGCGCATGTGGATGCCGATGACCTGGTCGTTCCGGGAGCGCTGGCGACCATGGTGGCCGCACTGGATGCCGCGCCACGTGCGGGGCAGGCGTACTGCGACTTCGTGGTGGTCGGATCCGATGGCCGTGTGACGGAGGAACTGGCCGCAGAATGGCGACGCTTTTTCGAGCGGGCGCGCCGTCCGCCTATCGACCACCGTCGGCAGCTGCTCACGTACGGCATGACGGTAAATCACCTGCGCACATATCGTCGCGAGGCACTCGACGACATCGGCGGCTTCGATGAAGAGCTTCCCTGGGCGATCGACTACGAAGCCGCGCTTCGCCTGGCCGAGCGGTGGGAATTTCTCCACGTTGCCGCTCCGCTCTACATCAAGCGCGTTCTCGCGGAAGGGGCCAGCGAATCGGTGCGGTTCAAGAGCTGGCGATTCTGGGCAATGCGCTGGCGGCTGGCGCGCCGTACGCTTGGTCGTAATGACGGGCGCCTGATGGGCCTGTCATCAGCTCACGTTCATGCCCTTCTTCTTGCCGGTCTCGTTGATTCCTCGGGAATTCCGGACTTCGTCAGGCGGCTGAGGCGGTGATGGAATTGGCGATCGCAGCATCGGCTCGCTGTCGTTCGTCGTCGCCGGTATGCCGCGGCCGGCCAGGACGTCGAGAAGAATGGATTCGTACGCGTCCACCGCGTCAGGCAGGTGAAAGGCGGCCACCCGATTCCGGCCGCTGGCGCTGAGCGAAGCGGCCAGCGCCCGATCGGTGAGAACACGGTGCAGCGCCCGCGCGAGGGCCGGCGGATCGTCAGGCGGAACGAGCAGCCCCGCACTGCCCCCATCGAGACAGTCCCGAATGCCGGCCGAGCACTCCGCCGCAACGGTGGGAACGCCGAGCGCCATGGCTTCG
>CAZPCC010000365.1:0-4378 GCA_964584905.1 uncultured Gemmatimonadaceae bacterium
CGTGGGACTACCTTCCCAAGCCTTTCTCGGCGACGCACCTCCAGGTGCTCGTCGGACGTGCCGCTCACGCCGTACTCGTCGCGCGCGAGACACGCGACCTGCGGCTCCAGCTGCTCAAGCAGAGCGGCAACAGCGACAAGATCACGCTGCTCGGCGTTTCGCCGGCCTTTCGTAAGGCGGTGGAGCTCGCACGCAAGGTCGCCCCGACCGATGCCTCGGTCATGATCAGCGGTGAGAGCGGAACCGGCAAGGAAGTCATCGCGCAGTTCATTCACCGCCATTCGCGGCGCGCCGGTCGCAAGCTGGTACCGATCAACTGCGCGGCTATGCCCGAGCCGCTTCTCGAGTCCGAAATGTTTGGTCACAGGAAGGGTGCCTTCACCGGCGCCGATCGTGACAAGCCTGGCCTGCTCGAGACGGCCAACGGCGGAACGCTCTTCCTCGATGAGCTTACCGAGATGTCAATGCCGCTGCAGGCCAAGCTCCTGCGCGTGCTGCAGGATGGAGTCGTGCGGCGAGTCGGCAGCGAGCAGCAGGATGCGGTGGTGGACGTGCGATTCGTCTCCGCCACCAATCGGGATCCCCAGGAGGCTGTGGGACAGGGCCTTTTGCGTGAGGATCTCTACTATCGACTACGCGTGGTTCCGATCAAGCTGCCGCCGCTTCGCAAGCGCCCGGAAGACATTGCTCTGCTGGCCAATCACTTTCTCTCGTATTACTGGGAACGGCATCGGCCGGCGGGGGATACCGCGCCACGGCTCACCGAATCCAGCATCGAATACTTGCGCTCACGGCCCTGGCGGGGGAACGTTCGCGAGCTGCAGAATGTGATCGAGCATGTTGCCGTGCTGGTGGAATCCGGGCAGCCGATTCAGCCGGACGACATACCCGTCTACGACGACGCCCCGTCGTTCCAGAGCGATGGCGCCATGTTCGCGGGAATCATGGATGAGCCGTATCATCCGGCGAAGGACCGGCTCATTGCGCAGTTCGAGCAGGAGTACCTCACGCGGCTGGTGTCGCGCGCTGGCGGAAACATGTCGAAAGCGGCTCGATTGGCGAACATCGATCGGACCACACTCTACCGGCTCATGGAAAAGCATAACGTGCGAAGGGATGATCTTGCCGGTTTCGGTGAATAGCCAAATCTCCGTCTGGCGTGAGTGATCTGACGGAGCGGATCCCCCAGCGCCCCCGGCGCGATGTGCCGGTGCTTCGGCTCCCGGTCGAGCCGGGCGCCGAGCGGCTGGAGCCACAGGCGGCTCTCGCCGACCTGCTTCCACAGGTGGTGGCCGACGCGGTGGCACTGTGGGCCCGCGAGGAGGACGCCGACGCGCGCGACGAGGTCGCAGGCTTCGTCACCGCGCTCTGCGATGTGCTCAGGGATTCGGACGGCGACCCGTCCGCGGGGGTGCCGACGATTTCAACGCCCGGCCGTGCGCGCCGGGCAATCGAGCTCTTTCGGCGAACCCTGCTCGACCGGTTGAGCAGCCGCGACGATCTTGCGAGCGCGATCGACGTGGTGGAGCTGCTTCGCACCCTCGAGCGCTTGCAGGCGAACATGGACCGCGATGCCAGCGAGCGATTCGCGTCGCGGCTATCCGGACCCGACGGGCTCGAGCTGATAGTGCAGGTCGCTCACGATTTGCGCTCACCGCTCACCTCGATTCTGTTCCTCTCCGAGACGCTGCATCAGGCGCGCTCCGGGGCGATCAATGTGGTGCAGGAGCGGCAGCTCGGTCTCATCTACAGTGCGGCGTTCGGCCTCAGTCAGATCGCCAACGACCTGATTGAAATGGCGCGAGGCGGCGACCGCTTGATGGATCGCGAATCGGTGGCGTTCTCGGTAGCGGACATAATCAATTCGGTGATCGACATTGTGCACCCGATCGCCGAGGAGAAGGGACTCGAGGTCAGGGTGCAGTTGCCGCAGACCGGCGATTCCCGGCTCGGCCAGCCGGCGGCATTGAGCCGCGCTCTGCTCAATCTCACGACGAACGCGCTCAAGTACACCGACGAGGGACACGTATCGTTATGTGCGGAGGCCGTTTCCCGGACCGGTGTTCGGTTCTCGGTCTCGGACACCGGCCGCGGCCTGTCTACCGACGTGCTCGCATCCCTGTTCGACCCGTTCCAGCGGCGTTATACCCGAGCCGACTACGCATTTTCCAGCTCCGGGCTCGGCCTCTCCATCTGTCGCAAGCTCATCGTGTTGATGGGCGGCGAGCTGCAAGTGGAAAGCGCGCCTGACCAGGGATCGCGATTCTCGTTCACGCTCGATCTGCCGCGCGAGGCAAAGATCGGCGGCTGAAGCGGGATGAGCGACGCGCGACGCGTCGCGCATCGCTCACCCCGCGCCAGGTGCCTTCTCTTCCATCAGGGCCAGAACGTTTCCGTCCGGGTCGTGGAAGAAGCTCATCCACAACTCCATCCGGTCGTCCCGGTGAATTACATGGGGAGCATCGACGAACTCGACGCCGCGCTCGGACAGCGCTGCGTGTGCCTGAGCAATGCCGTGCACCTTGAAATAGAGCGGTGAGGCCATTTGGCGCGGCTCGCCCGATTCAGGCAGGGTGAGCATCAGGCGTACATCGCCGAGCATGAAAAAGGCAAGTCCAGGATAGGCGAACAGGAAGGGCAATCCCAGCGTATCGCGATAGAATCCGGCAGAGCGGTCGACATCGGATACGGTGAGGCCGATCTGCCCGAGCGCACCGAGGGCGATCGTGGAGGAGGCAGCCATGCGCGGCTCCTTGCAGGGGTTGACAGTTTAGTTAGCCAAGCTAACTATTAGGCCATGGCCCGCCGCCGTCAACCCCCGGTTCGTGGCGGCACCTCCGTCGAAAATCCTGACGATGCCGCCGTGTTTCTAGCCGACCGGTTGCACTCCGCCGCCATCCATCTGCTGCGGCGCGTGCGCACCGAGGACGAGGCTAGTGGACTTACCGCGCCGCGCCTTTCAGCACTCTCCGTGATTGTCTTTCGCGGCCCGATCACCCTTGGCGAGCTCGCCAAAGCGGAGCAGGTTCGTCCGCCGACCATTTCCCGCCTGGTGCGCGCTCTGGAAAGCGACGGCCTGGTGCGACGTGCCGTCGACACAACCGACCGGCGAATTCAGCGAGTCGAAGCGACCGCGGCCGGGGCTCGGTTGCTACGCGAAGGACGGGCGCGGAGAGTCGCCGTCATCGCTGAAGCTCTCCGGGCCCTCCCTCCTGCAGAGCGTCGACTCGTGAAGAGTGCTGCCGCCATTCTCGAGCAGGTTGCCCAGGAGCGCGAGCCGCTTCCTCGAGCTCCACGAGCTGAGTGATGACGTCGCACATTGTAAGAAGAAGGTGAGCTCGCCGCTCTTTCGGTGCTGTCGCGGTCTCCGCGGCTAAATTGGAGGATGACTCGGACGGTACCATCTCCGCGTGTACTCGGCCTGTTTCTAGCCGGAGTAATTGCCCTCACGGCGTGCAACCCTGCCGAGGAGCTGCGGGACGCGCTCACGTCGCCGGCGCCATCGCCTCACGAGGCGTATGCGGACGGTCTTCGCGACGCGGGGCTCGTCGAGACGGCTCTTGGCAACGAATGGCTTGCAACCGCGGAACGCGCGCTCAGCGAGCCCACCGCAGTATCGCTGCCGTATCGTGAGGCCGTTTACGTGGCCGCCGGCGAGGCGCGCGCGTTCGGCTACCGGATAGCACTGCAGCAGGGGCAAATCCTGTCGGTTCTCGTCGAGCCCGAGGCCCGCGAACCGGTTCGCATTTTCGTCGATGCGTTCGACCCGCCGCGCGATTCCACCGAGGGCCCGCGGCTCCGGGAGAGCGCCGATGACGATGGTCTGGCGCTCACGCTCGAAGCCGATGAAGCCGATACGGTGTTGCTCAGGGTACAGCCGGAGCTGCTGCGGGACGTGCGCCTGACGATCACCATTGAGGCGCGTGGCGCGCTCGCATTCCCGGTTTCAGGCCGGGATACGCGCGCCGTTCAGAGCTTCTTCGGCGCCTCACGCGATGCGGGCGCTCGGAGCCACCACGGTATCGACATATTCGCACCGCGTGGCACGCCGGTTATCGCCGCCGCGGCGGGGCGCGCATCTGTGCGCGAGAACCGCCTGGGAGGCAAGGTGGTTTTCGTGCGTGATCCGGAGCGCGGCATTTCGCTCTACTATGCGCACCTCGACTCGCAGATCGTCGCGTCCGGCGCCCAGGTGCAGATCGGGGACACGCTGGGTTTGGTAGGCAATTCCGGCAACGCACGCTCCACCCCTCCGCATCTGCACTTTGGCATTTACCGCCGGGGACAGGGGCCGAGGAATCCCTATCCGTACGTGCACCAACCGCGCGATGCGCCACCGCCCGTCGGCCTCGATTCGGCGCTGCTCGGACAGCTGGCT
>CAZPCC010000366.1:0-8640 GCA_964584905.1 uncultured Gemmatimonadaceae bacterium
AACGCCGGTATCGATCACCTTCCTCGGCAAGCTGTTCGGCGAAGGCAAATTGCTCGCCGCCGCGCACGCCTATCAACGGGCGACCGATTGGCACCTCAGGCAACCGACACTCTAGAAGCGATTGTTTGCCGATTGCATACCGATTGGAAAGTCCTGCAGGTCGCTGTGGCGACAGGGAATTAGAGGAACCACAGATTGCGCCGATTACGCAGATTACTCGGCGACCTGTTCCAATCGAGTACGGTTTCCTCGTTGAAGAGAATTCTGCTGCGAGAATCGGCGAAATCTGCGTAATCTGCGGTTTGCAGTTGCCGCGCTCCGTCGAATACAGAGCTTTGGAGTCGCTGCGGGGACAAGGAAAAAGAGAAACCACAGATTGCGCCGATTACGCAGATTACTCGGCGATCTGTTCCAGTCTAGGACGGTTTCCTCGTTGAAGAGAGCTCTGCTGCGAGAATCTGCGAAATCTGCGAAATCTGCGGTTTGCTGTTGGCCGTTTGCTTTTAAACGAACCCGATCAACCGATCGGCGGTTAGGTGAGGGACTGCCTGAAGGAGTTCTCCCATCTTGAAGGGCGAGTCCGCCTGGATTACAGACTTTCGCCAAAACGACGGGCGGTCCCGTAATAGGAGAGCCCATCGCGGGCTGACATTAACACTCACGCCTGCGAACCGTCGAACGGGTGGAGTGCAATACTTGACCTACTCGATCCAGCCTTCACACAGGTGTCTCATGATGTGGACCCCTTATCCTCGCCTGGCGATCGCCGGCGCACTGATGATGGTGCTTGCCGCCTGCGGCGAGGGCCCGAGCGAGCCGAGCGATGATGCGGCTGAACTGGCAACATTCGATGTAGCGGCCGTCGCCGGCGACCAGACGTTCGAAGACGTCGCAGCCATGCGCCATCACCAGGGCGCGATCGGCGCTTTTCATGGCGCGGTGCCGCGGTTTGGAACGTGGAGCGACGACTGTTCATACGATTTGGGCAGTACGACGTTCGTGTGCCCTGCCGCAACGCACAACGCGGCCACGCACAGCCGGTCGTATCAGCTCTTCGACGCCGCGGGAACGCCGCAGTCGGCGTACGATCCCATCACCACCGCCAGTGCGACTTTCAACGTCTCGTTGAACGGATCCATGACGCGTGAAGCATTCACCGCCACTGTCGCGCGGGAGCGCACGCTCACCGTTTCCGGACTCGAGGGCGCTGAGACGACGCGCAGTTGGAGCGGGACGGCAAGCTCGACGCATTCCAGAACGAGCCACCCCGATCGCGTGCGCTCGCGCAACTACGTCATGAACAGCACGGGTGTGATCACCGATCTCGTGATTCCGCATCCGTTCGCTGATGACGCCTGGCCGCTCTCGGGGACGATCGCCCGCACTGTGAACTTTTCGCGAGAAGGCGCGCGTGGCCCGGGCAGAGCCGGAACACGTACCGTCAGTATCACATTCAACGGCACTCAGTTCGTGCCGATGACCGTCAACGATCGCCAGTTTACGCTGGATCTGGCGACTGGCAAGCCGGTGCGCGATTGATCACGCGACAGTGTCACGTGTAGCGACAGTGGATCCGTCGCATGCGTATACGCCCGACGATCTCTGCGAACAGACTGCGAACGAGAAGCGAAGATACGACGAAGGATTGACAGAACATCAGGTACGCTGCATCATGGCCCTACGCAGTGACGGGAGCGGTCCTCATAACCGTCGTTGCGAGGCTTGATCGTCGGGACGCTGGCAATCAGGCTCCTCAGCGGGTGTTCGGTACCGGCTGTGGCGGTTGCAGGTCGCTGGAAGCAACCGAGCTCATAACGAAGCTTCTGAGCACGCCGAATCGCGGACCGCGCGAAACGGAATTGAAAAGGGAAGTCGATCCGGTCATCACACGTGATGACGCCGAACCGAAATGGTCGAATCCCGCCAGCGAGGCACAAGATCCCCGGTACATCACGTGTGATGTACCGGGGATCGTCGTTTGTGCCTTACGCGCCCGCGCTGCGCGTTCCATCCATGCGGCGGCGGGGCCGCCGCGTTCCATCCCTGGTTCCTTGTTCCTGATTCCTAGCTCTTAAGCACGTGGCGTAAGGCAGCCTCGAGCTCAGGATACTCGAACGTGAATCCGGCGTCGAGCAGCCGGCGCGGCACCATTCGCTGGCTGCCGAGCAGCAGGGTTTCACCCATCTCGCCGTACATCACCTTGAGAGCGAGCGCCGGCACGCGCACCAACGTTGGACGGCCCAGCACGCGCCCCAGGGTTTCGGTGAACTCGGCGTTGGTCACCGGGCTGGGTGATGTGACATTCACACCGCCTTCCATCTCCGAGTGGTCCAGCAACCAGAGCACCGCGCGCACCAGGTCATCGATGGCGATCCAGCTGAACCACTGCCGGCCGCGTCCGAGGGTGCCCCCCGCGCCCACTTTGAATACCGGGAGCATGCGGTCGAGCGCCCCACCCTTCGGGGCCATGACAACGCCGAATCGCGTGTTGACCACCCGGATTCCAGCATCACGCGCCGGATCCGTGGCTGCCTCCCACGCCACCACCACATCCGTCAGAAATCCGTGGCCCCGAGCGCTCGATTCCTCGAGCACCTCGCCATCGCGGTCACCGTAGTAGTGACTGCCCGACGCGACGAGTAGCGTGCGCGGCTGCCGGTCCAGCGCGGCAATTGTCTCCGCGAGCAATCGGGTGGAGCGAACACGGCTCTGCCGGATTTCCTGCTTCACCTCATCGGTCCACCGGTCATCGATCGAGCGCCCGCCAAAGTGCAGCACCGCATCAGCGCCGGCGAGGCGATCTCCATCTATCTGATTTTCGTCAGGATTCCACCAGATCTCATCGGGACCCTGGCTCTCGGCGCCGCGCACCAGCCGCTCGACTTTGGTACCGCGCGCGATCAACGCCGCAGCTACCGCTGAGCCGATCATTCCGCTTGCTCCGCCGATAACCACCCTCGCTGGCCCGCCCCGCGTCTCGCTCGCCATGATGACGCCTCCCATGCGTCTGGTGTCCCGCCTGATCGTACCCTATCGTGCGGCAGCGACCGCGCCACGCGCGCCGAGCCTCAACCCTGGTTTCCATGTCACGTTCCGTTCCCGAGCTCGCCGGGCTCGCCACATACGACAAGGCTGCAATCGTGGGCCTCCCCGTTTCGCAGAGCGTCCGGCGT
The DNA here is from genome assembly GCA_964584905.1 of uncultured Gemmatimonadaceae bacterium. Taxonomy (GTDB): domain Bacteria; phylum Gemmatimonadota; class Gemmatimonadetes; order Gemmatimonadales; family Gemmatimonadaceae; genus JALZIF01. The sequence goes on from CAZPCC010000366.1 coordinate 3,174, forward strand.
CTGCTTCGCAGCCACTGGGCTGAGCTCCGGCTCATGGACATCATTCTAGCCCGCCTGCCGGGCACTCCCGAATGGGAGGTGAAGTGCGCGTTGTCGCTTCATCAGTGGCAGCACGCCGAGCACGCGACCTTGCTGCGGGAACGCATCTCGGAAATGCGAAATCCTGTACCGCGACTCGACGTGGCCCCCGACGACGCACTGAACGCGCTGTTCGCCGAACTGGAACACTCCGCCGATTCGGTAGAGCTGCTCACTGGCATTTACACGGTGGTGCGGCCGGCGATCGCTGAATCGTACCGCGACCACTACGCAGCCGCGAATCCGCTGGTCGACCATCCAACGCGACGGTTGCTGCAGCTCATCCTCGCCGACGAGGACGACGCTGCCGGTTGGGGAAGGGCGGCGCTGGATGCGATGATCGATGGAAATGCCGACGCTGCCCGGCGCAGCGCCGAGTGGGGTAGCCACCTGAGAGCATATGTCGGGGCGTGTGGGGGCATCGCTGGTGATGCCGCCGTGCCGGCTGCCGGACCGCCCGCTCCGCGCGCCAGGGAGCCGTTAGTGCCCGATCTCATTCCACGTCGCGATTCGCGATTCAGGGGGCAGCGGGACTTCGACTTCCCCCCGCACGTCATCTACAACGATCCGCGGGTGCCGCCTGACGAGCGCAATCTGGCGCTGCTGTGCAAACGGGCACTCGAGATGGACGTTCCGGAGATGATGGCGGGAATGCTCGTCGAATGGCGCGGACTGCCCTGGGAACTGCGTCGCGCACTGTCACGTCAACTCTGGGACGAAGCTCGCCACGCAATGATGGGAACGGTGGCTCTCGAAGCGCGCGGGCTGGATTGGACGCGCATTCCGCTCAACATTGGCTTTGCGCTGCGCCTTGGACAGCATGCCGAGCCAGTGGAGCGGCAGATCATGTTGTGGGCTATTGAACAGTCGCTGATGAGCGGCGATACCGGCAAACGGTCGGAGTACGAGACAGCTGTCGAGGCTGGGGACGCGTTGAGCGCGCATTTTCAGGATTACGATTGGGCCGACGAAGTGCTTCACGCGCGCATCGGCCGGCAAGTGCTGAAACACGCAGGTGTGACCGCGGAACAGGCGATGGCGCGCGCTCCGGAAATCCACGAACGCACCTGGCGCGCGCTGGACGCCTATCGCCAGCCTGACGAATGCGCCGGCTGGTGGGACGGCTTCGTGCGGCAGGCACTCGGCCGCCGGAGCGCGCTCGGCTCCGATGAATTGCAGGAGCTGCGCATACTTACAGAATGAGTTTATGCCGCGATCGAGCGCGGCCCGATCGTCACCCACACGAGGCCAGCAGATGCCGAGACACAAGCGACAGGTGTTGTTCATCGGAGCGCAGGGGAAGGTAATGGCGCTCGACGCCGAGACGGGCGGCGAGCTCTGGCGTTCCAAGCTGAAGGGATCGGGCACTGTGCTGCTGCTTCGCGACAAGGAGCAGCTCTACGCCTCGGTGTCGGGAGAACTATGGTGTCTCGATGTCGCGAACGGCGCCGTACGGTGGCACAACAAGCTGAAAGGACTGGGGCTCGGTATCGTCTCAATGTGCACTACGGCCGAAGCCGAACAGCATAGGGCCGCGTACGTGACGATCGCCGAGACCATGCGGCGGCAGCAGCAGCAGGCCGCCCAGCACGGCAGCACCGCCTGACAGCCAGACGAAACAACCATCGACCGAAATCCGTTGTCATATGTGTGGGGAGCGGAGAAAGCGGCTGGCGCGGTGCCATTGCACTCGCTTCCCTCACGCCGGTCGAGGTGGCTGTCATGAATCGCATCAATAACAACAGCTTCACAACGAGTGGGGTGCACGAAACGCTACGCGGACTAGGCGTTCGCGTCGTCGGGCACCTTTCCGGCGGCATCGGATACGTGGAAGTGCTGGAGCTCCGCGATGCGCGCCGCACCGACGCCGCAATCTCGCATGCACTCAAGCAGGTTGGCTCGGCGCCGGCGCTGATCCTCGACTTGCGGAGCGCGCGCGCTGGTGAGCCTTCCGCGGTAGCGGTGCTCGCCAGCTATCTGTTCGACACGGAATCGGTTCATCGCGATGCCGTGTACATGGCAGCCGGCGACGATCTGCCGGTGCCGGCACCGCGGGTACCGACGCAGCGCTATCTCGATCGCGACGTGTACGTCCTCACGGGTCCGGAAACGTCGCCGGCCGTCGCCGCGCTGGCGCGGCGGCTGCAGCGGATGGGACGCGCGCTGGTGGTGGGCGAGGCGCCGCGGATCCGGGGCGCGCAGTCTGCGGTGGTGCCGGACCTGGGGTGCGCAGCCGAGGCGGCGCTGCAGGTTGCGCACGCCACCGCGGCCAAGCGGCTGCTGGCAGTGGGCGCGGCACCCGACCGCAACCGCCTCATGCGGTATGTTCAGGCGGTGAACGACCGGGTGGGACGGGCACTGTCGCTCGCCAGTTAGGATCGAGGGTCGAGGGTCGCGGGTCGAGGGTCGAGGGTTGAGGCGGCCTGGATAGGCTCTGCGGTTTGGATAGGCTGGGCGGCTGCTAGAAGGTCCCGGTGCTGCCGAGGCCACCAGCCCGATCGGTGGTGCGAGTCACCGCTCCCGGTTCCCATGATGGCGTGACGAAGCTGGCGAGCACGGCCTGCGCAATGCGCTCGCCGTGTTCGACGCGCGCCGGCGACCCGGAGTCGTTGCGGATCATCACCATCCATTCGTCGGGATAGTCGGCATCGATCGTGCCCGGGGCGTTAGGCATTGTCAGTCCCTTGACGAATGCCGACGAGCTGCGAATGCGAAGCTGCGCCTCGGTACCCTCCGGCAGCCGGGCACGAAAACCGAGCGGCACCAGCGCCCGCTCGCCAGGCGCCAATGTCAGACCATCGTCGGACACCGGTTCATCGCGCGGCGACTCCCCCGCCCGGCAGCGGCGCACCGTTCTGCCGGCCAGATAAGCGTGCAAATCGAGCCCCGCCGAGGCGCGAGTCGCGCGCGCCGGAAGTCGCGCATCGGGGTACAGGGCTTCGACTATGACGGGTTGGGCTCTGGTGTTCATCAGATATTGTCTCGAGAGATGCGAGGACAAACCGCGACACTCGATTTCTGGCGATTCAGGCGCGACGCGGGTAGTACGAATTGAGCCAGTCTTGCCCCTGTCCCGCAAGCTGATTTTGAAGAGGGAACCACAGATTACGCCGATTACGCAGAACGACCCTTTGCGGTACGGCGGCTGGAACGTGGGCTGTACGAATCTGCGAAATCTGCGGTTTGATGTTTTTTGCAGAACTATTCTCTCACTTGGATGCATGCACGAAGTTCCGGATCTCGCATGAACCGGTTTTCCGGGCATCTGCGGTTTGCATGCTGTACGGTACCGCAGAGTTCGAGTAGAATTCGAGCTTCACCCCGCCCCGCCGATCGCGCATCCTCATGTCTGGCCAGCTCGAACTCTTCCGCCCGACGATCACCGTTCTCGACCCGCGCATCGTGGTCGGGGCACAGACGGCGGTTCGCGCACTCTATCGCGTGCGCTACTGTGTGGACGGCGCCGTGCATCTCGTGTTCGAGGACCGGCATGGCACGTACTGCCAGGAACATGGCCGCGATTGCCCCTCGGTCGCCGATGCCCTTGGACAGTTGGCCGTTCGTAACTAGCTGCGTTTCCAATAGTTAGCGAACCCGCTTCCCTGTCCGAAAATGGCTGGCATCGTCATCTAGCGGGGACTACCTTCCCGCCATGCTTTCCGACCCTGCGGCGCTCTACAACGCCCTCATCTCACGGGACCCCCGCTTTGATGGGGTGTTCTACGTCGGGGTGACGTCCACCGGCATCTACTGCCGGCCCGTCTGCACGGCGCGTACACCGAAAGCGGCGAACTGCCGTTTCTTCAACAACGCCGAAGCAGCCGAGAAGGCGAACTTTCGGCCCTGTCTGCGCTGCCGCCCTGAGCTCGCGCCGGGCAACGCGCCGCTCGACGACGCGCACCGTATCGCCAGCCTGGTCGCCAGCCGGATTGACGAGGGAATGCTCGACGACGGTGCAGGGCTGGAGCAGATCGCGGCGCGGTTTGGCTGGAGTTCGCGGCAGATCCGCCGAATCGTACACAGGGAGCTCGGCGTCTCGCCTATCGAGTTGGTGCTCACCCGCCGCCTGCTCCTCGCCAAGCAGCTGCTCACCGAAACGACGCTCCCGATGTCCGAAGTAGCGTTCGCCAGTGGCTTCTCCAGCCTGCGCCGATTCAACGATGCGTTCAGCGGCCGCTATGGCATGCCGCCAACGCATCTCAGGAAGGCCGCGTCAGGCACGGCAGAGGGAGGTCGTATCGCCGCGGCACCCACGCTCACGCTTCAACTGACGTATCGGCCGCCGTTCGATTGGCCGGGAATGCTGCGGTTCCTGCAGCAGCGTGAGCTGAGAGGCGCCGAGCGTATTGAGAATGACACGTACCTGCGCACCGTGCAGCTCGGTCGTCATGCTGGATGGATTCGCGTCTGGCATGCCCCGGAAAAGCGCGCTCTGCTGGTGGAGCTCACCCACTCACTGACGCCGGTGCTCCCCGCGCTGCTCGGACGGCTCAGGCATGCCTACGACTTGAGCGCCCGCCCCGACGTGATCGCCTCGCACCTGGGACTTCACCCCGCACTGGCCGCCGCCGTTGCGCGGAACCCCGGCCTGCGCGTTCCCGGCGCGTTCGATGGATTCGAGCTGGCAATGCGCGCCATCGTCGGCCAGCAGATCACCGTCAAGGCGGCGACTACGCTGGCCGGAAGGCTGGTGGAGTCGCTCGGTGAGCCTATCGAGACTCCGCACGTGGGGCTCTCGCGATTGTCACCCACCGCCGAACAAATCGCCGCGGCAAGCACGGATGAGGTGGCCAGGCTCGGCATCATCCGGACGCGTGCCCAGGGAATCATTGCCCTCGCCGGTGAAGTCGCATCCGGGCGCCTGACGCTCGAAGCGGGAGCGGATCCGGCCGCGACCATTGCACAGCTCATCGCTATCCCCGGCGTGGGCCGGTGGACAGCGCACTACATAGCCATGCGTGCGCTCCGCTGGCCTGACGCATTTCCGAAGGAAGACATCGCCTTACGAAAAGCACTCGGCGGCGTCACGCCGGCGCAAGCCGAAGCGATGTCAGAACCCTGGCGGCCATGGCGCAGCTACGCGACGCTGCATCTGTGGCAGATTGCTTCGGTCATCGATGACCCGAGGCAGTGTTCCGGGACTGCTCCCGCATAACGTCGACTTGACACGGTTCGGGCCGAGTCTCAGCCGTTATCATCGGGACTCGCAGAGATCTCGATCGTAGCGGGCCACAATGCCAAGGGTTTGCAGGATGCATCAGGACTGAACGGATTACTCGGATCTTTTCCCTGGCATCCCGGTCTCCGAGTGGCCGGAATGAGGCGCAACCGGCAAGAGAAGAGAAAGGGGTCTTCAGGCTTTCAAGTGGGGGCGTCAGGGATTGCTGCC
>CAZPCC010000367.1:0-31962 GCA_964584905.1 uncultured Gemmatimonadaceae bacterium
GGCTCGAAGCCGAGCCCATCGCCGGCGGCGACCGATTCCCGCAGATCGACGTGCACTTCACCCCGCGCGAATGCCACGACGGTGCCTAGCAGAACGCCGCGATTGTCCGGCTGCTCGCGCGTGACGTACTCGCGGCCGGCCCTTCCACCGAACATCCCGCCGGTGAATCCCCTGCTATAGATCTGCACGAGATCCGGCCGCTCAGCGATCGCGCCGGCGAGCGACTCACCGCGCGCTACGCGACCCAGATAATCGCGGTACGCTTCGGTAACCGTGGCGACATACTCGGGCCGCTTTTTTCGGCCCTCCACCTTGAGGCATACCACACCGGCGTCGGCGAGCTCACCAATGTGGTCCGCGGCCGCGAGGTCACGAGCCGAGATCAGGTAGCCATGGTCGAGCGATTCCCCCGTCACGTCGTCCGTGAGTGCATAATCCTTACGACAGGATTGAGCACACGAGCCGCGGTTCGCACTGCGCTCGGAGATCATCCCCGACATGTAGCACTGACCGGAGTAGGAGATGCAGAGCGCACCGTGCACGAAGGTCTCGAGCTCGACCTGCGGAACGCCACTGTGAATGGCGCGCACGTCCTCGATGGTGTTCTCGCGCGCGAGTACGACGCGTCTCAACCCCAGGTCGTGCATAACCGCCGCGCCCGTCGCGTCGTGCACGGTCATCTGAGTGGAGCCGTGGAGCTCGAACTCCGGGTACACTCGCTGGATCAACCGGATCAGCCCGATATCCTGGACGATCGCCGCGTCGATCCCTCGATCGATTGCCTCGCCAAGGAGCTCGAGGGCATCAATCAGTTCCTGCGGCTTTACCAGAGTGTTCAGCGTGAGGTAGACGCGCGCCCCCCGCCCGTGGGCGAGCCGCACCGCCTGCTCGAGATCTCCCAGGGAGAGTTGGGCTCCCTCGTCCCGGGCGTTGAAACGCTCCGCACCGAGGTAAACGGCGTCCGCTCCATTCGCGACGGCTGCGCGGACGGCGTCGAGTGACCCGGCTGGGGCAAGGAGTTCAGGGACGGGACGGGACGGCATGACATGAAGATAACGAAAGTGCGAAGTGCGAAGCGTGAGAGGCGAGGTGTATGTCACTGAAAAGAGAAAGTGCGAAGCGCGCTTTTCTTCGCACTTCGCACTTCGTAACTCTCATCTCAGTTCCCAGCCTTCCCTCACGTCACGCTGCTATCTCCCTCAGCACATCCCCGATGTGTCCTTCGCGTAGCCGCTTGAGCGCACGGTCGCGAAGCTGGCGGACGCGCTCGCGCGTGACACCGAGCATTTTTCCGATTTCGTCGAGCGTGTGTTCGCGATCGTTCTCCAGTCCGAAATAGAGCCGGAGGATCTTCGCGTCCCGTGGCGGAAGCGTGTCCAGCGCCCGATCCAGCTCCGACGAGCGGAAGCCCTGCATGACCTCGTCTTCCGTGTTCGGCGCCTCCTCCATCGAGAACCGCTCGATCAACGACCGATCGCTGTCCTTACCCACTACTGCATCAAGGCGAACATCTGCGGTGTTGAGCGTCAGCAGCGCCTGGACTATCTCCAGCGAAATACCCGTCAGTTCCATGACCTCTTCGGGCGTCGGCTCGCGATCGAGCTTTTCGCGAAGCAGCTGCGACGCCTTCACGACTCGCGAGAGATCGGCCGTGCGATTGAGCGGCACACGCACGGTTCGTCCCTGGCGCGCGAGCGCCGAAAGGATCGCCTGACGAATCCACCACACGGCATAGGAGATGAACTTCACCCCCTGATCGGGATCGAACTTTCGTGCGGCGGTGAGCAAGCCAACATTCCCCTCACCGATGAGATCGATGAGCGGCAATCCGCGATTCTGATACTTCTTCGCCACCGATACGACGAACCGAAGGTTACGCTTGACAAGTTCCTCGAGCGCATCCTGATCGCCTCGCCGAATCTTGCGCGCCAGCTCCTTCTCCTGGTCCGCGTTCAACAGCGGATAGCGGCTAACCTCGGCAAAATACTGGTCGAGGATGTCGCGATCCGCCTCAGCGGGTCCAATCTCCAGCGGCCGCGACCGTCGTCGCCGGCGCTTCGCTTCAGCCATTTGTGATCCTCTCCAAAGACACCCGACTTGGACGCGCAAAGAATGCACCGTCAGACCGGAACGGGCGATCCGGTCTGACAAGATAGGCGATCATTCGTCGCCACGCGGACGCGTAAAAAGAAAGCGGAGCAGAAACGCCGCCGCGATCAATGCGATTCCCACCCAGCGCACGCGGTGATCATCCTCACGAACACCATATGCCCAGGTAATGATCCCGACAACCGCAAATGCCAATCTTACCCAGGCTAGCGATCGCTGGCGCTCGGAATGCGGGCGCCGTGATACTCTCATATACCCTTCTTGCATGCTCGAGTTCGCTGGAAAGGAATGTTGCGGTAGCCAACCTGATCATGCCGGTTCAGGCAGACCCGCAATTTCCAATCCCGAAGCCTCGCTCCGACGACCCGCCTCATGCCCGATACTCTGGCAGCGACAGGCGCCGAGCCACCTCCTCCGGGAGGTCGAGTACGAGTCGGAGAAGCGCCGTGGAGTAGACCTTCCCCTGAGCATCAGTCTTGAGCGACAGGGTGCCGCCGCCGCCAAGTGCTCCGTGGAGCAGAAAATTGAGCGCCCGGAGATTCGGAAGCTCGAATCGTTCGACCGGCCCGTCGATGGCACCAGAGAAGTGCGCTTCCACCCTCTCTCTCGTCAGGTGGTCGCGTAACACTTCGTACCACTCCGGGCGATTGGCTATCACCCCTACATTGGCGGTATTGCCTTTGTCCCCGGAGCGGGCGTGTGCGATGTCGAGCAGTCGAACTTTCATGCGTCCACCATCTCCACTGCGGTGCTGACAACGGTCTTGTCAATGAGCGCCGGCCAGTAGGCTATCACTTCCTCGACCTTGGGCCGGCCGCCCGCGAAGCCGGTGACGGAGGGAGGGCCATTGAGCACCAACGGCGCGATTTCGCGAGAAAACCGTTCCACGGCCTTGCGATCGTCGCCGCGAACGCCGACGCGCAGCTGAACCTCGGGAAGGTCGGCCACGGTTCCGGCCAGGGCTCCATGCGTCGCGCTCGCCCCCACGAACTCCGTGTAAATCTCATCGAAGCTCAGACCGAGGCCGTCGAGCCGGCCGCGCAGCACACGATCGGCCAATTGGGCCTTCTCCTGCGCGTCCGGCCACGCATAAACCAGGGTGCCGACCGCCTTGTATCCCGCTCGGAAGGCGATCGATACCTTGAGCTTGTCGGTAGGAGCCCGGCCGCGTACCCCGTGTACCCGCACGCGATTCTCCCCTACTTCCTCGAGCTGTATCGAAGCGAAGTCGGCGATCACGTCGGGAGTGATGTATTCGTGAGGATCTCCCATCTCGTAGACAAGCTGCTCCGCCACGGAATGGAAATCGATGCGCCCGCCCGTGCCGGGGTGCTTTGTGACAACGAAGGTGCCATCCTCCGACGCCTCGACGATCGGGTAGCCCACGTTGGCGAGATCGGGAATGGACCGCCACTCGTACAGGCAGTTGCCGCCCGAGCACTGGGCGCCGCACTCGATGACGTGTCCGGCGATGATTCCGGCGGCGAGGCGATCCCAGTCGTCACGGCGCCAGCCGAACTCGAACAGCAGCGGAGCCATTGTGAGTGCGGTGTCGGTCGAGCGGCCTGTGATGACGACGTTGGCGCCACCGCCGAGCGCTTCGACGATCGGTTGCGCGCCGATGTAGGCGTTGGCGGCAATCACCTGATCGCGAACCGGCATGAGCGGCTCGCCCGTATCCATGTTCGCCAGGCGATGGCCTGTCTCGAGAAGCTCGTCGAGCCGCGGGAGAAGATCATCTCCGGTGACGACTCCGATCCGCACTCGGCCGCCGTATCCCGCTCCGCGCGCCGCCTCACGCACCGCCTTCGCGCATGCGGGCGGGTTTACGCCACCCGCGTTCGCTATGACGCGCACCCCGCGCTCGACGACGGCGGGCAGCACGCTCTGCATGGCACCGACGAAATCGCGCGCATATCCGGCCGAGGGATCGCGCTCCCGCTGCTTCTGGAGGATGGACATGGTGACTTCCGCCAGATAGTCCAGCATGAGGTAGTCCACCTGTCCGCCTTCGACCTGACGACGCGGTGCGTCGAGCGAATCGCCCCAGAACCCCTGACCTGACGCGACGCGAACGATTCGACTCACGCGAATTCTCCCAGATGCGGTGGTAGTACGAACGGTCCGAGGTGAGGACCGGGGTTCTGGAGCGACGCCCGGAGAGCCATGGCGAGCACGTCCCTGGTATCCTCGGGATAGACGATTGCATCGATGAAGCCGCGAGCGCCCGCATAACGCGCGTCGAGTTGGTGCTCGTAGTCGTCGCGTACCTTCTCGATCGCCTGTGACAGCTCCGGCGACAGGTCGGTTTCGGTGCGCTTGCCCGCTTCGATCTGCGGCCCGAAGACCGCCTGCACCGCGGCCTCGCCTTCCATTACGGCCATCCTTCCGGTGGGCCAGCTGAAGATGAAGTCGGGGTCGAATCCCTGTCCGGCCATGGCGTAATAGCCTGCGCCTGACGCATGATTGACGGTGAGTACGATCTTCGGCACGCGTGCGGTGGCCATCGCTTCGACGAACCGGGCGCCGGCGCGGATGATCCCTTCGTGCTCGGCTTCCGGACCGACCATGAAGCCCGAGACGTCCTGGACGAAGAGCAGTGGAATGCCTGCCCTGTCGCAGCGATCGATGAAGTAGGCGACCTTTTCGGCGCTTTCGGCGTAGACGATGCCGCCGAATCTGGGACGTTCACCGGCGCGTCCCTTGATGAGTCCTCGCTGATTGGCGATCACGCCGACCGCCATGCCCTCGACCGCGGCATCGCCGCAGATCATCTCGCGCGCGAGGTCTTCCTGAAACTCATCGAGGCTGCCGCCATCGAGAATCGAGCTCAGAATCTCGTGCATGTCGTAGGACATGCGGTGGTCGTTTGGGAGGAGCTCGTAAAGCGCTTCAGGATCGGGCTGATGCGCGGCAGGCGATGAAGCGCTTCGGCCGGCAGTCGTCGGATGCGGTTCCCCTGCCACTGATGCCGCATCGTTCTCATGGGGGGGCCCCCCCGCGGCTCGGTGCGGCAGGCGCTCGATCAGCGTGCGGATCTTCTCGAGGCACGCCCTGTCGTCCTTCACCATGTAGTGCGCCACCCCACTCACCGCGGTGTGCGTGCGCGCTCCGCCCAACGTTTCGGCGTCGATTATCTGGCCGGTGGCGCCTTTTACCAGGTTGGGGCCTCCGAGTCCCATGAACGACGTTCCCTCGACCATCAGGATCACGTCGGAAAGGGCCGGCAGGTAGGCTCCGCCGGCGATGCAGGGCCCCATCACCGCCGAGATCTGCGGTATGCGCAGATACCGCCGCATCAGCGAGTTGTAGTAGAAGATCCGGCTCGCACCGTACTGGCCGGGAAACACGCCGCCCTGGTACGGAAGGTTCACGCCTGACGAGTCGACGAGGTAGACGATCGGGATTCGGCAGCGCATGGCGATCTCCTGCGCCCGCAAAATTTTCTTGATAGTCTCGGGCCACCACGAGCCAGCCTTCACCGTCGCGTCGTTCGCCACGATCACGATCTCGCGGCCGGCTACCTGCCCGAGTCCGGTCACGACTCCGGCCGCTGGCGCCTGTCCGTCGTACTGATCGTAGGCCATCAGCAATCCGACTTCGACAAAACGCGATCCGGCGTCGCATAACGACTTCAGGCGCTCGCGCGCAGTGAGCTTTCCCTGCGAATGCTGACGTTCGATCTTGTCCGTTCCGCCGCCCTGTCGCAGCCGCTCTTCCAGCTCGCGCGTCTCGGCGGCGAGTGTTCGCAGCCGTTCGCTCACGCGTCCTGCCGCTCATGCTCGGCGAACCAGGCTTTGATGTAGTCCACCAGATCGGATGTGCGCGTGCCCGGGCCGAACAGCTTGCCGATTCCCTGTTGCTCCAGCGTGTCCATGTCCTCGAGCGGTATTATCCCGCCGCCGGTAATCAGCACATCGTCGCGCCCCGCCTCGAGCAGCAGCTGGCGTACCCGAGGGAACAACGTCATGTGCGCTCCGCTCAGTATCGACAGGCCGACTACATCCGCATCTTCCTGGATCGCCGCGTTCGCGATCATCTCGGGAGTCTGATGCAGCCCGGTGTAGATCACTTCCATGCCGGCGTCGCGGAGCGCCGCGGCAACCACCTTGGCGCCACGGTCGTGACCATCCAGCCCCGGCTTGGCAACGAGTACGCGAATCGGACGGGACACTAGTCGAGAAGCGAGGTGCGAGGTTCGTAAGTGCGAACTGCGAAGGTGCCGAAGCAGGTGCGACGTGCGAGGTCCAAGCTATCCCTCCGCCTCCTTCCTCGCCACGAGGAGCATTTCGCTCGAGTTGCGGGACAGGGGGCGCTCGGTCCAGCCGTCGAATGTCTCGTAGACGACCATTCCCTCGGCGGCAAACAGCTCGGCCAGTCGTGTCGCCGTGTACAGCCTTATACGGTGCTCGCGCTCGCCTGCCGACTTCTTTCCCTTCCATGCAGCTCGAACAGTCAGCACGCCGGATAACGGATCGAAGGCGCGCTCATGCCCGATCATCGTGCCGTCGCCGCCTTTCCACCAGTCGCGGACGAGAAAGCGCGCCATTACGCCATCGCGGCTGCCGCCGTGCCAGATCATGGTGCCACCTGGCGCGAGTACCCGTGCGAACTCGCGAACGACGCGAGCATCATCTTTTGGATCGAAAAAGAAGCCGAACGAAGTGAACAGGTTCACCACCGCGTCGAATCGAGCCGTCCATTTCGCGGGAAGGGTGCGCATATCGCCCCGCACATACCTGAGGCCGTCGCTCGTTCCGCGGCGCTTGGCTTCCTTCAGGAGATATGCGGAATAATCGAGCCCGGTTACATCGAGGCCGGCTTCCGCCAGGAGATGGGCATGGCGGCCCTGCCCGCATGGAACGTCCAGCACTCGCGCTCCGACGGGCAGCGCCAGCAGATCGAGCAGCCGCGCGACTTCCCGGCGGTCGCGCGCGACATCGAAGAGCGGCGAGTACTCGAGCAGGTAATACGCGTCGAAGTGCGTCTCCCACCACTCCGCCCGGCGCCGTGCGGTCATCGGCGCCTCAGAAGAAAATCGGCTCGCGATAGGCGCCGAACACCTCCTCCATTGCCGCCCGGATCTCGTAGAGCGTGCAGTACGCTCGCGCACAGTCGAGAATGTGCGGCATGGTGTTCTGCGTGCCGCGACACGCCTCTCTAAGGGCATTCAGGCGCTGGTCGCACAATGCATTGTCGCGCGTGACCCGCAGGTCGGCGAGACGCCGGCGCTGATCGGTCGTTACTTCCTCGCCTACGCGAAGCAACTCGATCGGCAACTCGTCGCCCTGCGTCATGAACTCGTTCACGCCGACGACTACGCGCCTCTTCTGTTCGATCTCCCACTGCTGGCGGCCGGCCGACTCGCCAATTCGACGCTGCAGCCAGCCATGCTCGAGCGCGGCGACGACCCCGCCCTGCCGCTCGATTTCATCGAACAGCGCTTCGGCCTTCAACTCCATTTCGTTAGTGAGGGCTTCCACGTAGTACGATCCCCCGAGTGGATCGATCACGCTGGGCACGCCCGTCTCGTAGGCAAGCACCTGCTGGGTGCGCAACGCCACCTGCACGGCATGCTCGGTGGGAAGCGCCAGGGTCTCGTCCATCGAATTGGTGTGTAACGACTGCGTGCCGCCGAGCACCGCCGCCAGCGCCTGATAGGCGACGCGCACGATGTTGTTCATCGGTTGCTGCGCGGTGAGCGTGACGCCCGCGGTCTGCGAATGAAAGCGCATGGTCCACGAACGCGGACTCGTTGCGCCGTAGCGCTCACGGAGGTGGCGCGCCCAGATCCGGCGAGCCGCCCGCAACTTGGCGATCTCCTCGAAAAAGTCGTTATGAATGTCCCAGAAGAACGAAAGCCGCGGTGCGAATTCATCGACTGAGAGACCGCGGGCCACGCCGCGCTCCACGTAGGTGAAGCCGTCGGCGAGTGTGAACGCCAACTCCTGCACTGCGGTAGCGCCGGCTTCCCGGATGTGGTAGCCGGAAATGGAGATTGTATTCCATTGGGGTGCGTGCTTCGCGCCCCACTCGAAACAGTCGACGATGAGGCGAAGCGCGGGCTCGATGGGAAAACACCAAGCGTGCTGCGCCATGTACTCCTTGAGGATGTCGTTCTGAATCGTTCCCCGTAGTTGCTCGGCCGAAACGCCCTGCCGCTCTGCCGCCGCGATGTAGAACGCCCACAGAATGATGGCCGGGCCGTTTATCGTCATGGAGGTAGAGACCTGGTCGAGGGGAATTCCCTCGAACAGCATTTCCATGTCGGCCAGGCTGGAGATGGCTACGCCGCACTTTCCTACTTCGCCCTCCGACCGCGGATGATCGGAGTCATAGCCCATCAGCGTCGGAAAGTCGAACGCCACCGATAGCCCGGTCTGCCCGTGCGCGAGCAGATACTTGTAGCGCGCATTCGTGTCCCGGGCACTCCCGAAGCCGGCAAACTGGCGCATCGTCCACAGGCGGCCCCGATATCCGGTCGGATGAATGCCGCGGAGATACGGATAGTCGCCTGGTGTTCCGGCCTCGATATGCTGCTCCGGCGGCAGGTCGAGCTCGGTGTAGAGAGGTGCGACTTCGGCCGAGGAGTTCGCGAACCCAATGTCCCGCAACTCTCCGCGCGCATAACGCTCCCTCCACTGCGCCACTTCGGCGCGCAGCGCCTCGAGCTCCTCGCGTTGGGGTCGCTCCTGTTCTGTCAGGTCGCGCATCGTCGTCATTCTCTGCCTCTCACGTCAGTCCCGCTCATCAGCGCCCCACTGCGTGCCAGCAGCTCACTCGCGGCGCCTTGAGGCGTAAGGCTTCCCTGTTCCAGTTCGGGCAACCGCCCGGCCAGCCACGCATTCGTTTCCGCATCTCGCCACAGCCGGCCACGCACGAGTCGCTCCACCACATCCACTACGCGCTCACGCAGTCGCGTTCTGCGCCGTTCCTGCAATTCTCCGCTCTGCTCAAGATAGTGGAAGTGCCGGTCGAGCGCGGCCAGCAACTCGTCCAGGCCCTCACCCTTTACCGCGACTGTCGCCAGTACGGGCGGCGTCCAGCTATCCACCTCCGCGCCACGCGCGGCATCACGCGCCGCCTTTGCCGGATTCATGACGGTCTTGAGATCCACGCCATGATGAGCCGGCACACTGCGGTAGGTCTGGCCCAGGCGCAGGCCGAGCATCAGTTCCAACTCGTGTCGCAAACGGTCGGCACCGGGACGGTCCGCCTTGTTGACTACATACAGGTCGGCTATCTCCATCAGTCCCGCCTTGAGCGTCTGGATCGAGTCGCCCGACTCCGGGACGAGCACCACCGTGGTCGTATCGGCTGTACGCGAAACATCCAGCTCACTCTGCCCCACCCCAACGGTCTCGATGATGATACGATCAAAGCCATAGGCATCGAGAACGTCGGCTACCTCCCGCGTGGATGCGGCGAGCCCGCCTAGCGATCCACGCGTTGCCATCGAGCGAATGAACACGCCGTCATCGAGCGCCACGCTTTCCATGCGAATTCGGTCGCCGAGCAGGGCGCCGCCGGTGAACGGCGACGTCGGGTCCACAGCGATGATTCCGACGGTGAGCCCTGCCTCACGATACCGCGCGGCCAGGCGCGTGGTCAGCGTACTCTTGCCCCCACCCGGTGGGCCGGTAATGCCAATACGGCGGCCGCGGCCGATCCGGGGATGCAATGCCGTCATCAGCCGATCCGCGCCCGGGCGCAGATTTTCCACGATCGACACGGCGCGGGCGAGCGCCGCCGGACGCCGCGCATCGAAGTCGGCGAGCAGGCGGTCGTGCGGGGATGTGGCTGGCGTCGCGGTCACCGTCGGATTCGATAGGCGCGGAATGGATTGGCGAGCAGGTGCACAGGCAGGACGAGAATCACCAGAAACGCGAAGAAGGCCGCGGCGAGCGATGCGACGAGCAGATAGAAATTGCGGTGCGCCAGGTAGAAGACGGATCCGACCACTCCGAAAGCGAGCGCGAGCAGCGCGACTAGAACGCGCCTCACCTGGCGTCCGACATACTGCTGAATTTCCAGGACATCACGCGGATGGGCACGAACGCGCAACTCGTCACGTCCGGCACGGCGCAGCACGTCGCGCAGTTCGCGCGCCACATGCGCCATCTCGGCCATCCAGTCGCGGACTATCTGCTGCGCATCCTCTCCCAGCACGGCCGTGGTGAGCTCCGGCCGCATCCGGTGCAGAATCGGCGTGACGAACTGTGCGCCGTTGAAGCGCTGATCGTAGCGCATGCCGATTCCTTCGACCAGCGCCGCTGCGCGCCCGAAGTACACCAACTCGCTCGGCAGCATGAGCGGCCATCGATAGAAGGTCGACATCACCTCGTTGACGATCCGCTCGATCTGCCGGGGTTTGGTATCAGGGGTGAACGCGATGCTCATCAACGCCTGCGCGGCATCGCGAATGGTTCCGCGATCGACCTCGGGATCGAGCATTCCCAGCTCGTACAGACCGGCGATCACGCCGTCGACGTCCTGCCGCACGGCCGACATCGCGGTGGTGAGCAACCGGCGGCGGGTGTCGGCGTCGACTCGCACGACCATCCCGAAATCGAGTAGCACGACCCGCCCGTCAGGCGCCACGAGAAGATTGCCCGGGTGCGGATCGGCATGGAAAAGCCCGTGGACGAGCATCATGCGGATGTAGACTTCGACGATAGTGCCCAGCAGCTGCCACACATTGACGTCGCCCGAGGCAATCCGATCCTGAAGGCGGTCGATCCGCGTGCCCTCCACGAACTCGAGCACGAGGACACGCCGCCGGGTCATCTCCTCGAGAACGACCGGAATGAGCACCCGGGGATCGTCGGCGAAGTTGGCGCGTATGGCGGTCGCATGCCGCGCCTCATCGCGAAAGTCCATTTCTTCTTCGATGCGCTTGGCGAATTCGCGCACGATTGTCGTAATGGCCCGGGTGTGATGGCTCGGAAAGAGCACGTTCAGCACGTAGAGGATGCGAAACGCCGCCTCCAGATCGACACGAACGAGCTCATCGACTCCAGGACGAAGCACCTTGACCGCGACGTCGCGGTCGCCGACCCGGGCACGATGGACCTGACCTAACGAAGCAGCGGCGAGCGGCTCGGGATCGAAATCGGCGAACACCTCATTCACCGGACGGCCGTACTCGGAGACGATCACTTCCTCGATGGCCGCGGCTGGCAGCGCCGGCACGCGGTCGGTGAGCTGCGCCAGCGCTCCCAGATAGGGTTCGGGCAGAATGTCTGCGCGTGAGGCGAAGACCTGGGCAAGCTTGATGAAGGTGGGACCCAGGGCGGCCAACGTCGCGGTCAGGCGTTCGGCGCGCGCGGCGTGGCGGGCGGCGCTCGTGCGGCGCGGACGGCCCAGCAGCACCCATCGCCTGCGGTCGCGAAGAAAGGAGATCACGAACGGCATCAGCCGCCAGAAGACGACGAATGCGCGCACGTTATCCGGAAATCCGGATCGCCGCCGGCTGCTCGCCCGCCAGGCGCTGAACGAGCGCCCGTTTTACACGCGTCGGTTCGGCCTCGATGACTGTGATCTCGAGCGCGCCGAGCTGGAACCGTTCGCCGACCTGGGGAATTCGGCCGATCCCCTGCATCAGGGCGCCGTTCAATGTCTGCACGTTCTCCAGCAGATCGTTGTCGAGCGGGACGTTGAAGCGCTTGGCAAGCTCGCGCAATTCCGCGGCGCCGTCGACCAGGGCAGCTCGCGAGGGACGGCGCGTCTCCGGAGCCGCAGGCTCGTCATGCTCATCGCGGATGTCACCGACGATTTCCTCGAGCAGATCCTCCAGCGTGACGATTCCGGCGGTGCCACCAAACTCGTCGAGGATCACGGCAAGATGCTGCTGTTCGCGCAACATCTCGAAGAGCATCTCCCGGCAGGGCTTGCTCTCCGGCGCAATCTTTACCTTGCGCACCGCTGGAAGCGTCGCGCCCGCGGAATCGAGGACGTCGAACACGTGGATCATTCCAACAATGTCGTCGAGCGTTTCGCGATAGACGGGCACGCGGCTGTAACCGGCACCTGCGATCGCCAGCGCCAGGTCACGTGGCGGCATGGCTGTGTCGAGAGCGAATACCTCGGTGCGCGGTGTCATCACTTCGCCGACGAGACGCTCACCGAACTGTACCACGCCGGAGATGAACTCCAGCTCCTGGGGCTCGCTAAGGCCTTCCATCTCACCTTCACGCAACAATTCCTCGATCTCCTCTCGTTCGGTCGCGGGGCGGTCGATTCGGTGCTCGCCGGTGAAGGGCAACGCCAGATACTCGGCCGTGCGGACTGCCGGCTGCAGCAATCTCGTCGTCAGGCCGAGCCCGGGAAGAACTGTCCTCTCGAGAATCGGCGCAAGCGCCTGACCAATCGCGCGCGGCACGGAATGGCCGGCGAAGAGCACGGCGAAAGAGAAGGCCACTGACGCCAGCACCAGCTGCAGTGGCTGCGCGATCGACGCGCCGATCGCCACGCCGGCGAGGGCCAGCAGCAGCGCCGTGGCCGCCGCTGCACCTGTCAGCAATCGACTGGGTCGGACCACGCTGGCCTTGCTCGTTCTGCCACCACCCAGCTGACTCTCGACCCATTCGCGCAGCCACTGCCGTCCGGCGGCGCGAACGACGGCCGCGGCACCGCTTACGAGCGCGATGAGCAACAGTGCGAGGGTGAGCAGAAAGAGCAGCATGCTCAGCCCCTGTCGGTGAGGGACGGCTCGAGGCGCTCGAAGTAGACGCGCTCGATGCGACGTCCAACAACGCGCTCTACAACCACGCGGAAGCCGTTGAGCCGCAACTCCTCGCCGGCCCGCGGAATTCGCCCCAGCACGGAGAACACCAGGCCGCCGACAGTAGCCACGTCCTCATGCTCGAACTCGTGATGCAGCGCCTCGGACAGATCGTCGAGAGCGACGCGGCCGGCAACCCAGAACCGGCGATCCTCCTCCGACTGGATGGGCAGCTCTTCACGATCATGTTCGTCGCGGATCTCGCCGACGATCTCTTCGAGAATGTCCTCGATCGTCACCAGGCCGGCGGTGCCGCCATACTCATCGACAACTATGGCGATGTGGGAACGGCTCAATTTGAATTCGCGCAACTGCTGATCGATAGGCTTGCCTTCGGGAACGAAGGTGGCCGAGCGGACCAGTGACAGCCATCCGCCGGCGGGCTGCGTATCCTCGACCACCGAGCGCAGCAGATCCTTGGCGTAGAGAATTCCGGTGACGTGGTCGATCGTGTCCCGGAACACCGGAAGTCGCGAGTGCTCGGCGCTGCGCACGCGATCTCTGACCTCCGACCAGGGGGTTTCACGCTCGATGCCGATAATGTCGATACGCGGCACCATGACGCTCTGCACCTCCGTGTCGCCCAGCGTGAACAAGCCTGGCTCCTGTGCGGGCGTTGCTCGCCGCGGGGCCGGGGGGTCGAGCGCCGCCGATTCGCGCTCCCGCTCGGGATCCTCGCGCGGTTTGGGCGTGGCGATGGCGCGAAGCCTGCGCTCCATGTCCACCGACGCGGCGGCGATCGGGTACAACGCGAGCGTGATCGGGCGCAGAAGCGGCAGTACGCGCACGATCACGCTGCGTCCGCCGACCTCCCCTAACGTGCGCGGCGTGAGCTCCACCAGCAGGAGTACGGCGACTGCGATGCCGATCCCCATTACCGTGGCGACGAGCGGCGTCCGCGTCGCCAGGCCTGCTGCCTGGGCCGCCAGCGCCGCCGCCAGCGGCACCGCGATGAATCGCGCGACCGTCAGCGACCTGTGGATCCGGCCGCGCCGGACCAGTTGGCCGGCGAGCACCGGGTCGGCGGCCAGCTCATCATCCTCGACAGCGAGCATGGCTGCGTCAAGGGCGGCGCATAACGCGGAGAGCGCCCCCACGACGAGGGCGAGCACGATCGCGGGAATGGTCACGCCGCGCCAGCCCGCTGCGCGCTGCGGAGCAGCGCTTCCTGACGCTGCCACATCGCAGAATCTTCCCGCCGGTCATCAATTGGGTGATCGTGCCCCAGCACGTGCAGCACGCCGTGAATGACCAATCGCGCCACCTCGGTGCGAACTCCGAGCGACCGATGCCGGGCGTGGTCCCTGGCGACGTCGGGCGCGATGTACACGTCGCCGACCACCGGGCCGGCAGATCCCGCACGCTCGAAGCCGAACGCGATCACATCGGTGGCGCCGCGAACTCCGAGGTGGCGGGCATTCAACCTGGCGATTGCCCGCCGCGTGACGAACGTGATCGACAGCATCGCCTGCCGTACGCCCTCCGCGCGCAGCACCCGCTGCGCCAATGCGACGACTCGCGCGCGCGAGAGCGGCGCACGGACGCCATCGAGTGAGACATCGACGGCCAGGCTCATACGCGCGCGAACTCCGATGTGATGCCACCGCTGGAAGTCGGATAGTCGATCCGCGTGTGATGCATGCCAATCAGGACCCGAACAAATTGCTCCTTGATCTCATCGAGCTGGCGCAGTGTGAGCGGAGCGGCACGGAGCTGTCCCTGCTCGATTCGCTGCGCGAACAGGTGCTCCACGACCTCGCGGATCGCGTGGGCACTGGCATCCTGCAGCACCCTGGTTGCCGCCTCAACGCTGTCGGCCAGCATCAGGATCGCCGTTTCGGCACTCTGGGGAATCGGTCCCGGATATTGAAAGTCGCTCGGGTTAGGTGTCGCCTCGCCACGCTCGCGCGCCTTGTCGAGGAAGTAGGCGATGGGACCGGTACCGTGGTGCTCCGTGATGAAAGACGAAATCGCGCGCGGCAGCTTGTGCTCGGCGGCCAGTTCCATCCCTTCGCGGACGTGGTTGCGAATTATCGACGCGCTCATTGTCGGCTTGAGTTTGTCGTGTGGATTGGCCCCCCTCGCCTGGTTCTCCACGAAGTACTGCGGCTTCTTGAGCTTCCCGATATCGTGATAGTAGGTACCGACCCGCCCGAGAAGCCCATTGGCTCCTATCGCGTGGCATGCGGCCTCGACCAGATTCGCCACGCGCATCGTGTGAGCGTAGGTGCCCGGCGCCTCGATCATTAGCCGACGCAGCAGCTTGCGATTGAGATCGGAGTACTCGAGCAGCGTAAGGTCCGTAGTGATGCCGGTCAGCTTTTCGGACAGCGGCAGCAATACCATGGCGAGGGACACGGAAACCACGGCGTTCACGCTTCCCCACAGTGCGCTCGTGCCGATGGCGCGCGGCGACCAGTCGAGCGTAAGGCCAATCGCCATGGCCGCCAGTAGATAGGCTCCGGCGATGGCAAGGATCGAGTAGTATGACTGGTCGCGCCGGCGGATCACGCGTACGGAAATCGCGGCGGCCGCTCCGACGATCAGGCTGATGAACAGCGCGTTGGTGCCGCGAAACACCGACTGTCCGCCGATCAGAACGGCGAGGATCATCGCCGCAATCATGCTGATGCGCGGGTCGAACAGTATGCTCAGAACAATGGCCGCGAGGGCGATCGGGATCAGCTCGGGCCGAACCGGTGGAATGTGCGCGACGATGGCGGCGCCGCCGAGGACCAGGAGAAATGCCGCGGCGAACATCGCGAGCCAGCGTATCGATTCGTACAATGCAGGCCGAAACAGCCCGATCGTTGCCCCGAGGATCAGAAGCACGAGTGCATTGTACAGGATCGTTCCGGCGATCCGGGCAAGCGAGCGTTCACCACCGGTGCGCGTCTGAATCGCATCGTGGAGTGCCCGCAGCTTGTCGTGCTCCTCACGGCCCACCACCTCGTGCTCGCCGATGATCCGCTCGCCGGCGCGCACCGTGTAGCGCGTAACGTCCACGGAATTACGGAGCTCCTGTCGACGCCGTTCCGTTGCCACCCGATCGTAGCTGACGGTCGGTCTGAAGAACGCACCAAGCAGCTTGATGTAAAGCGCGTCGCCCACCGACGAATCGGGAGCCGGGTGTACCAGCCGCGCGCGTGAGAGGAGTGTCCCGAATGTCAGCAGGCTGTCGGCGAGGATGCTTCGCTCCTCTCCGCCCCGGCGAACAATCACCTCGCCGGCCACATCGTCGAGCGCGCTGGATGAAGTCACGCCGGCGGCGAGCCAGCGAGTGTAGACGAGTCGGATGCCTTCTCGCATTGCGGCTCGCCGACGGCTGTCGGCGAGAAATTCCGCCTCCGCCGGCGACAGCGTTACGCCGCGGGCGGCAGCGGCCCGCTGCACCGGCTCGACCGCCTCACGAGGCGAGGAAGCACCATCGGCGGCGCGACCGACCGCTGTCATGAAGTCGTTGAGAGTTGCGACTGCGCTGTCCCGTTCGGCTGACGAATAGGTAAAGATAGGCTTGACCGAACGCGCCAGCTCTTCACGCTCCTTTGCCAGATCCGCGTCCGACTTGCGGACCATGAATGCAAACGGCGCGATTACGTCCTGGTTCGCCACCGCACCGACTTCGAAGATCGGTACGTCCACGGCGGGCGAGGCGGGAAACAGTATGTATGTGGCGATTGCCAGTCCGACGACGAACATGGCCCGTCGCGCGTGGAAGGCAATGCCGCGTGGTGGCGGATCGAGCGCAGGTACAGCTCGCTCGAGCTGAGGGCGCGCTTCGCTGCTCGTCATGCGCTCGAATCCGCGGCGTACGCCCGCACGATGTCGCGAACCAGGCGATGCCGAACGACGTCGGATTCCTGCAGGTAGTGGAAGGCAATGCCTTCGATGCTCGAGAGAATGCGTTCGATCTGAATCAGCCCGGATTGTTCCCGGGCAGGCAGATCGATCTGCGTCTTGTCACCCGTGATTACCGCCTTCGAGTTCACTCCCAGCCTCGTGAGGAACATCTTCATCTGGGCGTTAGTCGCGTTCTGCGCTTCATCGAGAATCACGAAGGCATCGGAAAGGGTCCGTCCGCGCATGTAGGCCAGCGGCGCGATCTCGATTACACGCGTTTCCAGGGCCTTCTGTACGCGCTCCTGAGGCATCATGTCGTCCAGCGCATCGTACAGCGGCCGCAAGTACGGGTCCACCTTGGCCTGCATGTCGCCAGGGAGAAAGCCAAGGCTTTCGCCGGCCTCGACCGCAGGCCGGGCGAGCACAATGCGGCGCACTCGCTTGCGCATGAGCGCATCGACCGCGGCGGCGACGGCGAGGTACGTCTTGCCGGTACCTGCCGGACCGATGCCGATCACGATGTCGTGCTCGGTAATCAACGTCATGTAGCTCGCCTGTCCGGCGGTTTTCGGCTGAATGACCCGCCGCACGCCGGGCAGTGCAATGCGCGGCGCTCCCGCGGCCGAGCCGTCCCCGTCGAGCGGGCCCTCCTCGCTCATCCGAAGCACATCGTCAGGCGTGATGCCGCGCCGTTGACGCGCCGCATCGACCATTCGCTGCGCCACCGCTCCGGCGCGCTCCACTTCTTCCGCCGACCCGCTGAGCGTGAGCGCGTCGCCGCGCAGGGCGACCTTCACTCCCGTCAGGCGCGCCAGCTCCACCAGATTGGCATCGTTCACGCCGGCCAGCGTCAGAAGATCCGCTCCCTCCGTCGAGATACGGTGCGCGATCAGTTCTTCCGTCACGGTATGGCCTCTTCACGAACGGCGATGTGCAGCTCGCGCAGATCACGATCGGAAACCACCGTCGGCGCGCCTTCGAACAGAGCGCGCGCGGCAGTGGTCTTGGGAAACGCAATCACGTCACGCAGCGACGTGGCTCCGGCGAGCAGCATCGCAATCCGGTCCATACCTAACGCGATGCCGCCGTGGGGCGGAGCGCCGGCCCGCAGCCCCTCGAGCAGGAACGAGAATCGCGATTCCGTTGTCTCGGCATCCAGGCCGAGCAGGCTGAACACCCGCTCCTGAAGCCGGGGATCGCTGATGCGAATGCTGCCGCCGCCAAGCTCCCGCCCGTTGAGAACCACGTCGTAGGCCAGCGCCCTCGCGCGTTCCGGTGCGCTGTCCAGCAGCGGAACGTCATCCGGGTGCGGTGCGGTGAACGGGTGATGCACGAACGTCAGTGCCCCGCTGTCGGCATCCCGCTCGAATGCCGGGAAGTCGGTCACCCACAGAAACTCGTTCGCCCGAGCGTCGATGAGATCGAGCCGGCGTGCCACTTCCTGCCTCACGCGATCCAGCGCGGTGGAGGAAACGCGGTCCGCAGCGGCAACCATTATGCACAGGTCTCCGTCCTGCAGTCCGAGCGCGGCCGCCGCTTCCGCGGCTACGAACCTGGCCACCGGCCCTTCCAGCGCCCCCTGCACGCGCTTGAGACGGAGCAGACCACCGGCGCCCGCGCCCTTGGCAATGGATTCCAGTTCGTCGACCTGTTTGCGCGAAAAAACGCCGCCGCCCGGAATGCGAATTCCGCGCACGCGGCCGCCGTGCTCGATCGCCGCGCGTGCGATGGTGAAGTCCGAGTCGCGAAACAGGGCAGTCGCATCCTGAATCTCGAGACCGTAACGCAGGTCGGGGCGATCCGTGCCGTAGCGCTCCATGACGTCGGCGTAGGTCATGCGGCGGAACGGTCGATTGATGGACACACCACCTACATGCCACAACGCCTGCAGCAGCCCTTCGGTGAGATCCAGGATGTCATCCGCGGCGACGAACGACGCTTCGACGTCGATCTGGGTGAACTCCGGCTGCCGGTCGGCGCGAAAGTCCTCATCCCGGAAGCACCTGGCGATCTGGAAGTAGCGGTCGTAGCCGCTCACCATCAGGAGCTGCTTGTAGAGCTGCGGCGATTGCGGCAGTGCGTAGAATTCGCCGGCGTGTGCGCGGCTTGGTACCAGAAAGTCGCGGGCGCCTTCGGGAGTCGGCTTGGTCAGGACCGGCGTTTCGATCTCGAGAAAGCCTAACTCGTCGAAGTACCGGCGCGTCTGCTGCATCAGCCGGTGCCGCAGGATCAGGTTTTGCTGCAGCTCCGGCCGGCGCAGATCCAGATGGCGATGACGGAGCCTCTGCTCTTCGGCGGGCAGCGGCTCACCCTTTCCGCGCGCGACAGGAATGGCCGGTGTAGCGGCCGGGCCGGCGACGGTAACGCGGGTAGCGCGGATTTCCACATCGCCAGTGGTCAGCTCCGCGTTGCGCATTTCGAGCGGCCGTGCGACTACCTCCCCCTCGATGAGCAGCACCGTTTCGGCGCCGGCCGATGCCGCGGCCTGCATGGCTTCGGACGGCGCGCTGTCGGGGTTGCAGGAGATCTGCACAATGCCCGACCTGTCGCGCAGGTCGAGAAAGACGAGTCCACCCAGATCGCGCCGGCGGTGCACCCACCCGCCGAGCCTGACGAGCATTCCGGCGTGCTCGAGACGCAAGGCGCCGCAGGGATGCGACCGCATCCGCGTGACGAACGAGGATGGCGTACTCACGACAGGGAAATCTTCCGGCGGAGGATGTAGGTCGTGGCAGCGAGTCCCGCGATCGCGCCCGCGCAGTCGGCCGCGAAGTCGCGTATTTCCGCCGAGCGGCCGGGAATGAACCGCTGGTGCCATTCATCCGCTGCGGCAAAGGCGGCGATGCCAATGAGGAGCCGGCCTAACGTGATGCGGTTTGAAGCGGGATGCGCGGCGCGGGCGACGAGGGCCCCAAGTACCGCGTACAGCCCGGCGTGCACCAGCTTGTCGGCCCCCGGAAAGGAGAACGCGCCGATCGGCGCGAGCTCGGGTGCGGGGATCGAGGTGAGCACGAGAATCAGTGCCGCCCAGACTGCAGGCGGACTCCATCGGCGAAGGCTCACTCGGGTTCCGACGACCGGATCACCCCCACAAAGGCGTCGGGGGACGCGGCGTTGGCGAGCTGGGAGCGCAGATCCTCGCGGCGCAGCATTCGCGAGATCCGGCTGAGGGCCTTCACGTGCGCACCCGAGGCGCTCTCCGGACCGACGAGCAGGAAGAAGAGACGTACCGGCTTCCCGTCAAGTGCATCGTATTCGATGCCTTCCGACGCGACGCCGGCGACAAGCGTCAGGCGATTGACCTGGGCGGTCTTGCCGTGCGGAATGGCGATGCCGCCGCCGATGCCGGTGCTCAGCACATCCTCACGCTCTCTGACCGACGCAAGGATTGCCTCGACATCGGCGTCAGCGTTCTCTGCCGCCACCAGTTCGACGAGTTCCCGAAGGACTTCGACTTTCGTACGGCCGCCAAGCGGCACTTTGACGCGCGCCGTCGTCAGCAGTTCTGAGAGCAGCACGCTCGCTCCGGTTTTCGCATATGCAGGTGGTGCAATGTAATTGCCGCGTCCGGGTGCGGGAAGCGATTCCTTGACGCGCCGCGGGCGCACAAATAACCTCAACTTCATGCGGCGCATGACCTTCGCGGTACTTGTACTCAGTCTCCTCCCCGCGCCGCTGTTGGCGCAGGTTCCGGGGCGTGATCTGCTGCGCTTTCCCCTAGGTACGATGGATCGCGCCGTGGCGCTGGGGAGTGGTTTGGGTGATGGAGTCGGGAACCCCGCCACTGTCGCGCTGCTCGACACGGGCGCGTTGCACGTGGGGATGTCCGCGCTGCAAACATCGTCGCAGCAAGGTGTTACTGTGCAGCTGGCAGCGGTCGCCGTTCGCCTGCCCAGGCAGATCGTGCTCACCACATCATTCGCCCGTGCGGCGGTCGCCGATCTCGTCCGCACCGAGACGGATCCCCAGTCCATCGGGTCTGAGATACCGTACGCCACGCAGCTGATTTCGGTCGGGGCGGCCAGGCGCCTTGCCGGTCCTCTCTCGGCTGGCGCCGCGCTGCGCTATCGCCGCGGCGAGCTGGACCTCGCCAGGAGCGGCGAGGTCGGCGCCGACGTCGGATTGTTTGCCACTCACTTGCCATTGCGCGACCTGTCGATTGGCGTCGCGACATTTCTCTGGCGGCCCGGCAAGTCACTCGAGCAGTACACGGCGATCAACATGGCGGCGGATGTTCGCATCGCCGGTACCGCGACGACGCGCGAGCTACGCGGCGGGTACTCATCATCGGCGATAGTGCGCTGGGCGCGCGAGGAGTTCGTGTTCGTGCAGGGGCGTTATGGAATCTGGGAAGGACGTGGTGGAATCGCCCGCGACCTGGTGCACGGGGCGCAACCGTGGCGCCAGCGGCTCGGCCTGACCGTACACGTAGCGCCCTATTCGGTGGGAATTGCACGCGAAGAGAACGGCGCCGATCTCGAGCCTATCTATCAGTTTACTCTTTCTGCCCGGCTCCGCTAATGCCCAGGCTCAACCTGCTCAACCATACGCCCGCCGAATCGGAGGTGCTGCTCGCCGATTTTCTGCGAGATGCCGGGGAGCCCGCCTATCGTGCGCGTCAGGTTCTACCCTACCTGTGGCAGCGCCCGGCCGCCGCCTTCGAGGACATGACGGATCTGCCGCATGCCTTGCGTGAGCGGCTGGCCGCTCGCTTCGCGCTGCCCCGTCTGGAAATGCACACGCGCGAGTTGTCGAGCGACGGAACGCAGAAAATGCTGTTTCGGCTGCCAGACGGCCAAGGCATTGAAACGGTGGCAATACCGGAGGACGGCCGCCTGACGCTGTGCATTTCCTCGCAGGCCGGTTGTGCGCTGCAGTGCGCCTTCTGCGCCACCGGTCGGATGGGCTTTCAGCGCAACCTCGAGGTCTGGGAGATTGCCGGCCAGGTGCGCGAGATGGCGCTGATTGATCCGCCGGTTCGCGTCACCAATGTCGTCTTCATGGGAATGGGCGAGCCGCTGATGAACTGGCGCGCCGTCGCTCCGACCCTGACGATTCTCAACGATCCGCGCGGCACTGGTATCGGCGCCCGTCACATCACCGTCTCGACGGTCGGAGTGCTGCCCGGTATCGTCGCGCTGTCCAATCGCACGGAGCAGTTTCGGCTGGCGATCTCGATCCATGCCCCGTCGGATGAACTGCGGCGCGAGTTGATGCCGATCAACATCAAGTATCCCCTGGCCGAAGTGATCGACGCGGCCAGGGCATTCGACCGCCGGATCACGTTCGAGTACGTGATGCTCGGAGGGGTGAACGACCGGCCCGAGCATGCGCGGGAGCTCGCCGCGCTCGCCCGGGATTGCCGCGCGTTCGTGAATCTCATTCCGCTGCATCCCGGCGGCGCGCACGACTTCACGCCCACGCCTCCTAACGAGATTGCCGGCTTCGCGCGGCAGCTGCGGGGTGCCGGTGTGGAGGTGGCGGTACGTCGCAGCCGCGGCACCGACATTGCCGCGGCGTGCGGGCAGCTACGGGTAGAACGGCTCGGACGGCGGAACCCAGTCGGGGCCGAGCAGCACGGTAACATCCAGATTGCGTGAACTGCCGGGCCGCGAATCCATCGGTGCTCCGCCTAGCGCGGCGGCGACCAGCCGTGCCCACTCCGCCTGATTGGCCCGATCGAGAACGATCGTGCTATCGCGCTTCTCACGCTCCGTACCGAAGTACACGACGTCGAATCCCCGGTCGCGCAGATGCCGGGTCGCCCGGCGGGCGAGACCCTGAACATTGCTCGCATTGAGCACCTCCACCCGGATGCGCACCCCCTCCGGCGCCCGGGCATTGATCGCCGGGGCCGGAGCGCTGCCGGCGGGAGCGCCCCAACCAGCCGCAAATCGGATCGCCAGCACCGCGATGGCGATGAGCAGTACGGCGCCCGTGGCTACGGCCAGCGTGCCACGGCGCGTCATCGTCCCGCGTTCCATAACGCTACGGTGTTCGGATGCAGGGCGTGGCCATCACGCAGTGCCCAGATCAGCCGCCGCCTGACGACTTCCCTGAATGTGCCATCGAAGTCGTTCGGCACCTGAGCCGCCAGATAGCTTCTTTCCTCGCGCTCGAAGGCACGGCCGGGGTCCAGGTAGTCGGCCATGTAGAGCGCGCGTCCGACCCGGTCCCATCCCGCGAATCCCACCGTATGCCAGGCAACGGCATCGAGCACCGACTCTCGATCCTCGCCATCCTGCCGCAGGCGTGCCGCCGCGGCCGGTCCGTGGCGCAGACCGGGGGGAGTGCTGTCATCACCCGCCAGCGTCAACAGCTCCGGATCTGCGTCGCGCAGCGCATCGTGCCACCGACCCGCATCGTGCCAGGCCCGTGCTTCGTCAGGCGCAATGTTCATTGCCGCCGCCCACTGGTCGAGCAGCGCCGTCACCCGGGCAACATGCGCGCGGCGAGCTTCCCGCACCTCCGCCCAGGGCGGCAGCTCAATCATATCCGCGGCGTACATAGGGATCGAGAACGGCGTGATTTCTGATGCTCGTGCGCGTCACGTAATTCCACCCCTTGAGCTCCACCCCCCGTCCTATGCGTGCTTCGACCACGCGGCTGTGCGGGCCGATCACGCACTCGTTGCCGATCTCCGTGTGGCCCTCGAGCACCGCGCCGGGATAGATGATCGTGTCCGCGCCGATCGTCACCTCCACGTCGATCAATATCGTTTCGGGCAACAGGAAAGTGACTCCGTGACGCTGGTGGCGCCTGACGATTCTGTCCCGCAGCAGCACCGCGGCTTGCGCGAAGGCAGCGCGGTCGTCGATGCGCAGCAGCTCGTCGTCGTGGCCTGGCGCAAGCGAGCCGACCGAGTGGGGACGCAACGGATCATCGACAGCGACAAGGGCCAGGCCCTCACCGGCCACGGCAACCGCAATAGGGGATCCCAGCGCGACTACCCCATCTTCGCCAGCGCGCAGAAGGCGGGCGAGCGACGGGGCTTCCATCAGGGGCGCGCTACCATCGGCGAGAATGAACATGCCGGGCACACCCAGCGCGCGTCGCATCGCCTGTGCATCTTCTCCGTCCGGTACCGATACGGTTTCGACGGGCACCGTGGGGTCGGGAGGCAGCGTCAGCACACTCTCCTCTCGATGAAGCACGCTGATGAGCGCGGGAGGTGGATCGACTGACGCGAGCGCGCCGATGACGTGCCAGAGCACCGGTCTCCCGGCGAGAGGATGCTGGTATACCGAGATTCGCGACTGGTAGCGCACGGCCGGATCGAGCGCCGCGATGACGCCGCGCCAGCTCACGAGTCGCGCAGTATTGCGTTGTCGATGAGCCGCGTTGAGCCGATGCGGACCGCAAGGGCGACGATGGTGCCTGGAGTTGCCGTTTCGGCGCGGCGGAGCAGGATCGGGTCCATGACTGCAAGATACTCGATGTCGACGCGGCCGGCGGTGAGCAGCTCAGCGCGCCCGAGTTGCTCCAGCCGGCGGCTGTCTCGCTCCCCGGCAGCGAACTCGGCCGCTATGAGATTCAGCGCTCGGGGAATAGCTCGTGCCCGGACGCGCTCGTCAGGCGAGAGGTAGGCGTTCCGGCTCGACAGCGCCACCCCGTCGTGATCCCGTAGAGTCGGGGCAACTACGATCCGACTGGGGATGTCGAGGTCGCGCACCATCGCCTGAATCAGCGTTGCCTGCTGAATGTCCTTCTGGCCGAACACCGCGACATCGGGCTGTACTATGTTCAGCAGCTTTGCCACCACGGTGAGAACACCGGTGAAATGCCCGGGCCGAACGGCCCCCTCCCAAGCGTCGGCCAGCGCGATCGGCCGGACTTCCACCGCCCGGTAGCCAGGATACATCTCGTTCCGGGTAGGCGAGAACAGCAAGTCCACGCCCGCTGCGGCCGCTTTGGCATCATCGCCCTCGGCGTCGCGGGGATAACGCGCGAAATCTTCGGCTGGGCCAAACTGCAGTGGATTGACGAAAATGCTCATCACCACGGCGTCGGCGTGTTCGCGCGCGACGTCTACCAGCGCCAGGTGGCCCTCGTGCAAGGCCCCCATTGTCGGAACGAAGCCAATGCGTGCGCCCGAGCGCCGCCGGTCCCGCACCAACGCGCGGAGCTCGGCAATTCGACTCGCCCGCTCCATGCTAAAAGCTGTGCTCGTCGTCAGGGTAGCGGCGTTCGCGCACATCGGCGCAGTACCGGCTCACCGCATCGCGCACGTCATCCGCCATGTTCGCGTAGCGCTTGAGAAACCTGGGCTGGAAGCGGTCGTTCAAGCCTAGCAAATCGGGAAGTACGAGCACCTGTCCATCGCACTCGACGCCGGCGCCAATGCCGATCGTCGGAACCGGTACGCTCCGCGTTATGTCGGCGGCGACCGCGGCTGGGATCAATTCGAGCACGATCGCATATACGCCGGCTTCGGCAAGCCGACGAGCCTCTGCCACCAGCCGCGTCGCGTCGTCATGCTCGCGCCCCTGCACGCGATGGCCGCCCAGTGCGTGCACCGATTGAGGTGTGAAGCCGAGGTGCCCCATGACCGGAATGCCCACCTGAACCACCGCCTGAATGCCACGGAGTACCTCGCTCGTGGCGCCCTCCAGCTTCACCCCCTGCGCCCCCGTTTCCTGCATTACGCGGCCGCAGTTGGTCACCGCCTGCTCGGCGCTCACTTGATAGGTGAGGAAGGGCATGTCGATGACCAGCATCGCGCGGGTCACCCCGCGCCGGACCATCGCTCCGTGATAGATCATCTGATCGAGCGTGACCGGCACGGTGGAATCGAGACCGGCAATGACGTTGCCCAACGAGTCTCCCACCAGCACCGCGTCGACGCCTGCCTCATCGACCAGCCTACCGAACAGCGCATCGTACGCCGTCACCAGGGTGAGCCGCTCGCCGGCCTGCTTGCGCAGCAGAAAATCGCGGGCAGTGACCTTCGCCGGCGCCTTGGGCGGCGCGCTCACGATTGCTGTCCCAGTTCGGCGAGCTCGCGCTGCCAGAATTCGCGGTTCGGAAGCTCCGGATGCGGCACCTGGAGTCCGGACTCGTGCACCTGCTGTTGGGCGAACCGCACGATGTCGATGTCGAGCGTGCGCGCGGCCCAGCGAACTCGCCGCTCGCGTCCCGCCTGCCGTTCAATGACGTGGATTGCTTCGAGCAGTGCGCGAGGCGACAACTCCGTTTCCAGCGCGATCATCTGATTGAGAAAGGGCTCGGTCGTTGCGCCACCGAGCGGCGCGGTTTCTTCGGCGGATGATACCGCGAGAACCCGGCTTTGTGGAAGCCGTGCCAGCGCGTCGCGGGCCGCGGCGAGATAACCGGCCCGGTCGCCCATGTTGGAACCGAGCGCAAGGTACGCGATGTCGCGCATGTCGTCAGCCGGAGCGCCGGCTGTAGCGCGCGCCCCGAGGGGTGCGTGTTGACACGGCCTGAACGTATCGGCAGTCTGCGCGCGTGTCAAACGAGCCCGGAGCCATGCCCAGTGGGGGCAACGCAAAATATCGCAACGCGTTAGCGTTGATGCGCGGCGAGTTCCCGCAGCATGACTTCGGCGAGACCCACGTGCGCTATCATACGGGAAAGCTCCGCGGCGGGCTCCTCGAGGTGAACACGGCGCGGCCCTCGCGATCGCAGGAACTGGGGAACGGGCCCCGGAGGCGCTCTTGCGTCACCGCACCCGGAACAGCGGCACGATCGGCTCCGTGCGCAAATGCTCCCGCACCCGACCCTCGGCCGCGAGCCCCGCGATCCACGGCAGCAGCTCTTCGTAGACCGCGGCCAAACGGTCGACGTCCGCCTGCGTGTGCGAAGCGCTCAGGTTGTGCGTGCCTAACGACAGGATTCCTCGCGCGAACAGCTCCTGGAGCAGCAGGGTGCGGACCTCCTGCGCGTACCACCCCGGACCGTCCCGCACTGTGAGGAAGGTCCAGCTCGGATGTCCGGACATAGCGAACACTGCCGCCGCGTCGCTGCCCTCCAGCACCAAGCGCAGGCCGCGCAGCAGCCGCTCGCCGAGGACGCACAGCCGCTCGGGGACGCGGTCGCGCTCCAGGCAGTCGATCGTCGCCCCTGCCGCCGCCAGCGACAGCGTCTCCCCGCCGAACGTCGCCGAGTAGAAGATCTGCTCCATGCCGCGCATCAGGTCGCGCGGGCCGACCACGGCGCTCAGCGGTAAGCCGTTCGCCATGCCTTTCCCGAACGCCGCGAGGTCCGGCGTGACTTCGAACAACGCCTGCGCTCCGCCGAGGTGGAAGCGGAATCCGGTGATGGTCTCGTCGAAGATGAGGAGCGCGCCGTGCCGATGCGCCAGCTCCCGCACGCCGTCGAGGTATCCGTCGTAAGGCCACTGCGCCGTCATCGGCTCCATGATGACGGCCGCGAATCCCTCTCGACAGCCGTTCAGGACCCGCTCGAGATCGCCCAGGTCACCGTACGCGAAGCGATGGCTCAACGCGGCGACTTCTCGCGGCACCCCCGCGTCGCGTGACGTCGTGGCGATGTACCAGTCCTGCCACCCATGATAGCCGCACACGGCGACGTGCGACCGGCCCGTGTGTGCGCGCGCCAGCCTGATCGCGGCGCTCGTCGCGTCGGTCCCGTTCTTCCCGAACCGCACCTGCTCCGCGCACGGGATCAGCCTGACGAGCCGCTCCGCCACTTCCGCCTCGAGCTCGTGGTTCAGCGTGAACGTCACGCCGCGCTCGAGCTGCTCCATCACCGCCCGGTTCACCTCCGGATCCGCGTAGCCGAGCAGGACCGCGGCAAGCGCGTTCACGAAGTCGACGTACTCGTTCCCGTCCGCGTCCCAGAGTCTGCTGCCGGACGCGCGTGACGCGAAGTGGGGCGACACGCCGCGCGGAAACTGCGTGATGCTCTTCGAGAAGGTCTGCGCCCCGAGCGGGATCAGCTCGAGCGCGCGTGCGAGCAGCTCCTCGGAGCGTCGGTAGCGGCCGGTCACGCGGAATGCTCGCGCGGCAGCCGCGGGTTGTGCGCGCCGTTCACGGCCAAAAGATCCGGACGCTCGTGGAACAGCCGCGTGATCTCTTCGAGGCCGAACGCGGGATCTGCGGCGTGGAGCGCTGCGAACACCGCTTCCACGAGCCGCAGATCATCGGGGTGGTCCACCGTCAGGCGCAGACATCCAAGGTCGCGGTCCGCGCGAACCTCGCCAATGCGGAACCGCTCCGGATGGCCATAAAGGTACGGCGTGACGTGCTCCCGCTCCGTCGGGAGCGTCGCCGCGCACCACGCATCCTCCAGTGCGGCCATCGCCGCGACCTCCACATCGTAGCCGTCGGGGAACGTGTTGCCGGACAGGTTCGAGGTGTAGTCGAAGCCGCCCTCGAGGTGATGGTCCACCACTACGTCGATCACCGCCGGATCGGCGAGCGGGCAGTCGCCGGTCAGGCGCACGACGTGATCGGCATTCGCGGCGCGTGCCGCGCGGGTGACGCGGTCGAGCACGTCGTGGAGCGAGCCGCGAACGCACTCCACGCCGCAGGTGCGCGCCAGTGCCTCGATGCCGTCGTCCTCCGCGCCGACGCTCGTCGCGACGACGACCGCGTCGAGGGACCGCGCCAGGTGTATGCGGTCGAGCTGCCGCTGCAGCATCGGTGCGCCCAGCAAGGGCGCGAGCACCTTGTTTGGAAACCGGCGCGAGCCGGTGCGCGCCTGCAGCACTGCGACTACGTTCACCGCCGCCCCGCCGGCATCCGCGCCGGCGCCGCCACTCCGGCGTCGTCAGGCCACGGAAAATCCGGGATGAGAAACCCGTCAATCACCCACCGCCCGTCCCGGCGCGTCCAGATCCGATGATTCCGGTGCTGCTCGAGGATCGCGAAGTATTCCTCCTGCGTCATGTCGAGGAACTCGCAGAAGAGCGCGACCGACTCCCACGGCGTCTCGTCGCCGGCCGATCGCAGATGCGCGATCGCCTCATCTCTCGTCAGGCGGTCGTTGCGGATCTCCATCGACAACGTGTCCCAGCTCCGTGTGATCCCGAACTTGTGCCACTTCGGGTGGTGATGCACCCCGAACAGCTCATCGTCGATGTTGACGTAGTCGTAGTGTCCCACGAGCGGACCTTCGGCTCGTGCCTCGAACCCATGCGCGCTCGCGATGCGGTACGACTGCTCCGGGTCCCAACGGAAGTACCAGCCCATGAACAGCGCCTCGATGCCTCGCGCCACCAGCTCGTCCTTCGACGGCAGAACGTACGGCGCGAGCGCCTCGCGAGTGAGATCGGCGCCAATCCAATCTTCTGCCGTCGTGCCGTCGGTGACGCCGAAGCGCGTGAGCCACTCGTGATTGAGGTGCGCGCCGGCCAGCCGGTCATCGTCCGTCCCGTACTCGATGGCCGAGTTCTCCGCGTAGATCACGAGCGGCACGTCGTAGGCGACCGCGAGCCGCAGCGGCACCGAAAAGATCCCCATGTGCGTCACAAGCCCGCTGATTGCGCGGGAGCGGAACGCCTTCGCGATGAACGTGCGCTCGACCCTCGGGTTCGGGTGGAAGTCGAAGTGGTCCACGCCGAGCGCGACCAGGCGCCTCAGGTTCCGGTCGCCGAGCGCGTTGCGAAAAGGGGCCGAGTAGGTGACGCAGAGCGGCCGGAGCCCATGCTCGAGGCAGGTGACGACGAGCCAGAAGCTATCCTTTCCGCCGCTAACGGGAATAATGCAGTCGTACCGCTTGCGCCGCCGCTTCGCCTCCTCCGCTAGCGCGGCGAACGCCTTCGCGCGCGCGTTCCAGTCCACCACACGCTTCGCCTCGTTGCTCCGGCAGCCTGCGCACACCCCTGCGGCGTCGAGCAGAACCCCGGGACGCGTGTCGGGGAGGATGCAGCGCGTGCAGTACCGGGGCATATTCGAGGCGGCACGAGACGTCCGACTCATGCCAGCTCGCCTCGTGCGCCCCGGGGGGCGCCTCGTGGCTCGCGAGCCGCCTTGCCGACCACACCCTGCCTGACGATCCGCATCACGACGTGACCGAACAGCGACTGGTGCTCGGCACCGCCCAGCTGGGGCTGCCATACGGCATCGCCAACGCGCGAGGGCTGCTTGCCGCCGCGGAGGTGGATGTGCTGCTCGCGTGCGCGGTGGAGCTCGGCATCCGTGCGTTCGACACGGCGCCCGCATATGGGGTGGCCGAGGAGCGGATCGGTGCCTGGCTGCAGGGCGAACGTCTGTCGAGCGCCGTCACCATCACGACGAAGCTTCCGGGCCTCGGCACTGGAATCGCGCCGAGCTCGATCGCGCGCACCGTCGCCGATGCGGTGGAAGGCTCGCGCCGCCGGCTGCGGATCGACATGATCGACGTCTATCTGCTGCACGATCCATCGGATCTCGAGCGCTACGGACCGGCGCTCCTCGACGCGCTCGCCCTGGAGCGAGCGCGCGGGCACATCCGCTCGGCAGGCCTCTCGGCGTACGCGCCGGACGAGGCGGCGCTCTGCCTGGAGATCGCGGGGCTCGGCAGCGTTCAGCATCCGCTCAATCTGCTGGACCGGCGGCTCACTACCGACGGTCTGCTCCTCGATCTGCTCGGCGCAGGTGTCGCGGTGCAGGCACGCAGCCTCTTCCTGCAGGGGCTGTTCGCGCTCGATCCGAGCCGGATTCCGGAGCGGGCGCGTGCAGCGCGCGAGCCGCTGGCATCCCTGCACCGGCTGTGCGCCGACTGGGGGATGCGGCCTATCGACGCAGCGCTTCCGACCGTACTCGCGCTCGGGCCGTCGTCCGCGGTCATCGGCGCCGACACTCCCGAGCACCTGCGCGCGGCGGTGGCGTCGGCCGGGCGTCCGATTCCGAACGGACTGCTCAGGGCCATCGAGAACGAACTCACTGACGTACCGGTGGCGGCGATCGATCCGCGGCGGTGGATCGATGCGGAACCCGATGCCTGACGATCACAGCACCTCACGAACGGACTCCATAACGGCGTCGATAGCATAGCGCACGTCATCGTCCGACATCGCGGGGAAGATCGGCAGGGAGATCGCGCGCTCCGCGAAGTCCTCGGCGTTCGGGCAGGATCCCGCGCGGTAGCCGAGCGCCTGGAACACGGGCTGCAGGTGCACGGGATGGTAGTGCACCTGCACCATGAGGCCGCGCCGCTGCAGGGCGGCGAACAACGCCTCCCGCCGGGACGCGTCGCGCACGCGGATCACGTACAGGTGCCACGCCGGCTCCGCACGTGGATCCACCCACGGCAGTTCGAGCGCCGCGAGGGCCGAGAGGGACGCTGTGTACTGACCGGCAATCCAGCGACGGCGCGCAATGAACGCGTTCAGCTTGCGCAGCTGACTCACGCCGAGGGCGCAGAGCACGTCAGGCAGACGGTAGTTGAAGCCGAGATGCTGGGCTTCGTAGTACCACGCGCCACGCCCGTGGCCATCCACGAACCGCTCCGGCCGCCGCACCACGCCATGGGAGCGGAACTCGCGCATGCGTTCCGCGAGTCGTTCGCTATTGGTCACGACCGCGCCCCCCTCCGCCGTGGTGATCGCCTTGACGGGATGGAAGCTGTAGATCGTGGCGTCGGCCGTGAATCCGGCCGGACAGCGCATCCATCTGGCACCGAGCGAGTGCGCTGCGTCGACGACGAATGCGAGCCCCCGCTCGGAGGCGAGATGTCGCATGTCCTGATATTCCACCGGATGCCCAGCATAATCCACGGCCGCGAGGATCCGGGTGGCGGACGTCACCCCGTCGGCCGCGAACGACGCGCTCAGGCAACCGGTGCGCGTGTCCACGTCCGCGAACCGTACGCGCGCGCCGAGGTGCAGGGCGGCACTCGCGGTCGCGACGAAGGTGAGCGGCGACGTGATCAGCTCGTCGCCCGGGCCGAGGCCGAGCGCGGCGTACGCCGCATGCAGCGCCGCCGTCCCGGAGTTCACCGCGACTCCGAATCGCTGATCGGAGCGCCTGGCGATCTG
Source organism: uncultured Gemmatimonadaceae bacterium (assembly GCA_964584905.1). Lineage (GTDB taxonomy): Bacteria > Gemmatimonadota > Gemmatimonadetes > Gemmatimonadales > Gemmatimonadaceae > JALZIF01. Next base: position 31,674 of record CAZPCC010000367.1, read on the forward strand.
GCGCTCGAACTCCTCGACGACCGGTCCGGTCGTCAGCCGGTCGCTGCGCAGCACCGCGGCGACGGCGGCGATGTCGTCCTCGTCGATGAGCTGGCGTGCGTACGGAATGCGGCGCTCGTCAGGCATCCAACAGCGTCTCCAAACGCCGGCGATCGAGCCAGTCGGCGTTGCAGTCGCTCGTGTACCGAACTCCATCCGGCACCGGCGTGCCGGCGACCGTCCACCCCTCGCCGCAGTCGAGCTCGGGCCGGATGACGTAATGCGTCCCGCAGTCCACCGCGCGCCGTGC